>JBGSRA010000083.1:0-44619 GCA_041737765.1 Draconibacterium sp.
GTACGTGAAGATTACAGCGCTGATGGAAGTGCCTGGGATTTTTTTCCACACGACCATGCCCGCAGCCGGGTTTATCGCTGGGGCGAAGATGGTATTGCCGGAATCAGCGACGAGTTGTCCAACCTATGTTTTTCAGTGGCACTGTGGAATGGTAAAGACCCCATAATCAAAGAACGTTTGTTTGGCTTGACAGGTTCGGAAGGCAATCACGGTGAGGATGTGAAAGAGTTGTATTATTACCTCGACAGCACCCCCACACATTCTTATATGAAACATCTGTACAAATACCCGCAGGCTGAATTTCCTTACGAAGAATTAGCCCGTGTTAATGGAAACCGGTCAAAAGATGAAAGTGAATATGAATTAATCGACACCGGAATTTTCAATGAAAACCGTTATTTCGATGTCTTTACCGAATACGCCAAAGCTGATAATGAAGATATTCTAATTAAAATTACCGTACACAACCGTTCAACTGAAGAAGCCGAACTCTCGGTTTTACCAACGCTTTGGTTTCGCAATTTATGGAGTTTTGGACTGACGGACGAAAAACCCCGTTTGGAATTGGTTAACGAAGAAGGTGCAAAATATGTAAAAGCCGTTCATCCAAAACTGGGCGAATATTATTTTTATTTTAATGAAAATCCACGGACACTTTTCACCGAAAACGAAACCAACGCAGAACGGATTTTTGGTTTGACAAATGCTCATCCTTTTGTGAAGGATGCCATAAACGATGCGGTGGTAAACCGTAATTTCGATTTGTTTGAAGGGAAAACTGACGGTACGAAATTCTCACCGGTTTACGTATTGAAAATTCCCGGAGGCGAAAGCCATGAAATCAAATTGCGTTTATCAAAATCGAAATTAAAAGAAAAGGCACTGACCGAAAATTTTGAAACTCTTTTCAGTAAAAGGCAAAATGAAGCTGATGTTTTTTACAATGAACTTTGTGTTGAAGACACGGAACTTAAAAACATACAACGTCAGGCGTTTGCAGGCATGTTGTGGAGCAAACAATATTACAACATCGACATTCCTCGCTGGATAAACGGCGACCCGGGACAAACGCCGCCACCCGAAAGTCGCAAAAAAGGGCGCAATCACGAATGGGCCAGCCTGAATAACGAAGACATTATTTCGATGCCCGACAAATGGGAATATCCGTGGTACGCGGCCTGGGATTTGGCATTCCACTGCATTCCGCTGGCCATGGTTGACCCCGGTTTTGCAAAAAGCCAGCTCATACTTTTCCTGCGCGAATGGTACATGCGCCCCAACGGACAGTTGCCCGCTTACGAATGGTCGTTCAGCGATGTGAACCCTCCTGTTCATGCCTGGGCTTGTATGCAGGTTTACCGTATTGAAAAGAAAAACAGCGGTAAAGGCGATATCGATTTTCTAAAAAAAGCATTCCAGAAACTGCTCATCAATTTTACCTGGTGGGTGAACCGGAAAGACCACAACGATAACAATGTTTTTGAAGGTGGTTTTCTGGGGCTCGATAATATTGGCGTGTTCGACCGCAGTTCGTTTATTCCCGGTGGCGGCCACCTCGAACAAGCCGATGGAACAAGCTGGATGGCCATGTATTGCCTGAATATGCTCGATATGGCGCTTGAAATTGCCCAGGTTGACAATTCGTTTGAAGATGTGGCTACCAAGTTCTTTGAACACTTTGTTTATATCTCCGAATCTTTAAATCGCATGGGCGAAGACTGGACCGGCGCATGGGACGAAACCGAAGGTTTCTTTTACGATATTCTGGCCAAACCCGACGGAACTTATGTACCTCTAAAAGTACGTTCGCTGGTGGGATTGACAACATTTTTTGCAACACTGGTTTTAGACCGGGAACGGCTTAAAAATGTTCCCGATTTTATGAAACGGCTTAAATGGTTCCGTAACTACCGTATCGCCAACAACTCTTATTTAGCCATTGAAGAATTAAATGAAGGGGAAGACATTTTACTGTCGCTCACTCCTAAAAAAAGACTCGAAAAATTGTTGAATGCCTTGCTCGATCCTGCTGAGTTTTTATCTCCCCATGGTATCCGAAGTATTTCAAAAATCCATGAGAAACCTTATGCAGTTAAAATCGATGGCGCGGAATACGGGCTACAATACGAACCCGGTGAAAGTACGACCTCACTTTTCGGGGGAAATTCCAACTGGCGCGGCCCTGTTTGGATGCCCATGAATTACTTGTTAATCCAATCGCTTTTGGAGCTGTACAAATATTACGGCAATTCGGTAATTACAGCTTGCCCGGCGGGGTGCGACCGTTTGGTTAACCTCGACCAGGTTGCAGATGATATTTCAATGGGATTAATATCAATTTTTCAACCCGATGCCACAGGAAACCGCCCTGTTCACAGCAATAATCCGCTCTACCGTGACGACCCGCACTTTAAGGATTTGGTACTGTTTAACGAATATTTTCACGGCGACACCGGAGCTGGAATCGGAGCTTCACACCAAACCGGCTGGACCGGGCTGGTGGCTGAACTGATTGACAGGGTTTAATGCTTCATAAAATATCACAAATTGTTCCGATAACGAAGGCAGTTGTAAAAACGAGAACAATTGCCTAATAAATATCCATGTAGTAAGTTTGGGCATTTAATGCAGCACCTGTTTAAAAAACGAAAGTTTATCAATTAAGAATCCTTAAAAAAATGTTCAGAGCTGTTTAGTCATTCATAAAATGCAAGCCAACACTTTGTTTGCGGGTCGAGGCATGTTTAATGACCAAATAAGCAACATTAATGAGATTTCTCAACTCACACAATGCTCTCGCTTTTTAATGTTCTCGGAAAGTACTCGTTGTATTTCGAACCCGGTATTGTCCTTATGATGCAATATCCGATGGTCTGAATGCCCTCCTTCTTTTGCTAAATCGAATCCACCCGAAATGTTCTTATCAAAGTTCGCTACCCATTCAATCAATTGATTAATTTTAATGGGCGCTTGTGTCACAACTTTTCGAACCACATTTTCGTTGCAAATTCCTGCTCCGGCAGTTAGAGTGTCTTTAATATGACGTTCAAAATCATCTTCATCGGTGTTTACCGCAGCAATTCCACCCTGTGCATAAAGAGTATTACTGTCGTTAATACCAGCTTTGGTTACAATAGTTACTTTTTCGAAAGCAGCCGCTTTAAGTGCGATTGAAAGTCCTGCTAATCCGGAACCAATTACTAAAAAATCTGTTTTTATGCTCATATTTTAAGATTTAGTACCAAGAGTACAACAAGGATTATGTTATGATTTAATCCTCAAATTTTTTAAACAACGAAACAAAAATATGACCTCCAAACCCAAATGTGTTATTCAAAGCAACATTAACTTCTTTTTCAATAAATTTATTCGGTGTTACATTAATCCGCTTATCAATGGCAGGGTCAATTGTATCCAGATTAATTGTGGGCGGTACAATTCCAGTATTAATTGTTTTGATGCAAGCAACAGCCTCAATTGCTCCTGCTGCACCCAATAAGTGTCCGGTCATCGACTTTGTTGAACTAATATGCAATTTGTCGAGTGAATTCTCAAAAACTTTTGCAATGGCTTTACATTCACTTAAATCGCCAACCGGAGTGGAAGTACCATGCGTACTCACATAATCAACATCGCCGGGACTTAAACCTGCTTCGTTAATAGCATCGTTCATTGCAGCCACAGCGCCAATGCCTTCAGGATGTGTAGCGGCAATATGGTAAGCATCTGAAGCAAAACCTCCACCAGCAATTTCACAATAGATTTTAGCACCCCGTTTTTGGGCGTGTTCCAACTCTTCGAGCATAAGTACCCCACCACCTTCGGCCATCACAAATCCATCGCGTGATACATCAAATGGACGTGATGCTGATTCAGGAGAATCGTTGCGTTGCGATAATGCTTTCATTGAGCTAAAACCACCTAATCCTGAGCGGGTGATGCAAGCTTCGGAACCACCTGAAAAAATAATGTTGGCCTTTCCAAGACGAATAAGATTAAAAGCATCGACAATGGCATTGTTGCCTGAAGCACATGCCGATGTAGTAACATAACTCACGCCTCTTAGTCCATAACGAATCGAGATGAGCCCAGCGGCTAAATTTGAAATCATTTTTGTAATGAAGAAAGGGCTAAAACGTGGTATATTCTGGTTTTGACTAAAGGAGAGTACTTCTTCCTCGAAAGTAGAAATACCCCCAATGCCAGTACCCCAAATTACACCAACTTTACCTAAATCAGTATTGCTAAAATCAATAGCTGAATCGTTGATACATTCAGCCATAACTGCGGTTGCATACTGTGAGAATAAATCCATTTTTCGGGCTTCCGATTTTTCCATAAACTGTAAAGGATCGAATCCTTTTACTTCACCGGCAAATGTTGTTTTAAATGGTGCAGGGTCAAATTTTGTGATTTCAGCAATACCACTCTTTCCGTTAACCAAATTCATCCAGAAATCACTAACATTATTTCCAACTGGTGTTATGGCTCCCAATCCGGTTACAACTACTCTTTTCAAGTTCATAGTACTAAATTTTAGATGAATTTATTGTGCTGTATAAGCCCATTTCAAAAAGGCCGATCCCCAGGTAAAACCGCCACCAAATGTGGATAAAATAAGATTGTCACCTTTCTTTAAGTTTTTCTCCAATTCCCAAAGGCATAACGGTATGGTTGCAGCTGTGGTATTACCATACTTCTCGATGTTAACCATTATCTTCTCTTTGTCAATACCCATACGACTAGCAACAGCATCAATAATTCTTAAATTGGCCTGATGCGGGATAAACCATGCCAAATCATCGGATTTTAATTTATTCCGCTCCATCATAGCAACTGAAACATCGGCCATTTTTGAAACAGCTACTTTAAAAACAGCTTTTCCATCCTGATAAATAAAGTGTTCTCCAGCTTCAACTGTTTCATGCGAAGCAGGTTTTAATGAACCTCCAGCTCTTAAATAAAGTGAATCCTTGCCTGAACCATCGGCTTGCAACAAACAATCCATCAAACCAACATTCTCGGTGGTGGGTTCTAATAACATGGCAACGGCTGCATCACCAAATAAAATGCAGGTATTCCTATTGGTATAATCAGTTATCGACGACATTTTATCGGCAGCAACTAAAAGTACTTTCTTATATTTCCCCGATTCGATAAAATGAGTAGCAGTTTGGAGTGTGTATAAAAATCCTGAACAGGCTGCACTTAAGTCAAATCCCCAAAATTTTTTAATGCCCGATTTCTCGGCAATAAGGCAAGCCGTTGAGGGAAATGCCATATCAGGAGTAACGGTTGCTACCAATACCAAATCAATTTCATCGGGGTTCGTACCGGTTTTTGCCAATAATTTTTTAGTTGCTTCGGCACCCATATCAGAAGTTGCCAAACCTTCGCCTTTTAAAATTCTTCGTTCTTTAATGCCTACACGTTGCATAATCCATTCATCTGAGGTATCAACCATTTTGCTTAATTCCTCATTAGTTAAAATGTATTCAGGCAAAAAGGCTTCAATACCAGTTATAGCAGCTTTTATTTTATTCATATTAAATAATTTCGATTGATAAAAAATTAGTAGCAGTTTTATAATTTATATTTTAAAATTCCTTCGTCGATTTTGAACACCATAAATTCATTCTTGATTTTTGAAAGTTCATCGAGCAACCAATAGATATGTTTTAGCATTAATTGAAGAACTTCATCTGGTTGTTCTAATTTGATAATTATCGGAATACAATTTTTATTTTCTAATTTGACTAACAATCCAAATTTTTTAGCCACTATCAGTTTAACATTTCGTTCGCTTAAAAAATCCATTAATATTTTCGATTTTTCATCCGTATCTGCATGCAATGAAGAATTTGGTTCTTCCGAAACAATTGTCGTTTCTTTTGAGAGAATGTCGAACTCAATTATACGATACTTTATGGCATCACTAAATACAACATCCTCAAAAGAATTGTTATTTCCAAGCGCAAAGGCAAATCGTATTTTTTTCATGTGATAATAAATTAGCTCTGATTAATATCTAAAATACAACATTAAAAATCCTTCAACTATGTGAACCATTTTTTAGGTTCATTTTATTTCCGAAGATATTTTTCTCTGGTTAATTCAAGTACACCATTAATAAATGTTAATGGATGTACAGGATTGCCCGGAATGTATAAATCGACCGAATGTTTCGATAAAAAGCTTCGGTCAAGGGCGGAGCTATCAGCAAAGATTCCACCGCTAATGGCATCGGTTCCAGCCAGGATGATTATTTTAGGTTCGGGTACAGCATTGTAGCATCTTTCCAAGGGTTCGGCCATATTTTCGGTAATGGGGCCGGTAATTACAATACCATCGGCATGTCGGGGCGAGGCAACGAAATCAATGCCAAAGCGACTCATATCGAACTGCACATTATTGCTTGCTGTTAATTCCCACTCACAACTGTTATCGCCACCGGCAGATACCTGTCTGAGTTTTAACGATTGCCCTAAAATTTTTCTTATTTCCTCCCTTATTTTTAGAGGGTTTAGCAAGACCGGTTTATCTTCCCCTTCAAATATTAAAAGTCGTTCCCTGGCATTGGTCGAAAGCTTATAATCTTTTGTGAAAGACACTTTTTCCGGAAATTGCACAGCACATTCTCCACAAAAAGTACATTTGCCCAAGTCGATACAAAATGGAGCTGTTTTAATTGCACCTGTCGGGCAAAGTGCTTTAATTTCTTTTTCATTCACCTTATTTGTTGAAATAACCGGGCGTCCGCGAAATATTCCCGGTACTTCTGCTTTTGTAACATCGGGTATGAATTGTTTTCCCTGATGCCATAATATTTTTAAATTATCAAACATGGTTCGTTATTTAATAATACGTTCATCCAACTCTTTTTTATATGCTTCTAAATCATCAAATGGGTGTTTTGCCACCCCGCTTTCCATGGCTGCTTTTGCTACAGCCGGTGCAATAGTTCTCATTAATCTGAAATCGGATGGTTCAGGAATAAAATAATCTCTGCCAAAACTTAATATTTTATTTGCATCAATGTTCAGATAAGGTTCTTTCGCTAATGATGCCAAAGCGTAAACCGCAGCTTTTTTCATTTCAGTATTTATTTTTGTAGCCCTTACATCGAGTGCTGCACGGAATATATAAGGGAACGCAAGAACATTATTTACCTGATTAGGGATATCACTGCGTCCGGTAGCGTATATAATTCCAAATTTAGCCTTAGTGGCATCATTGTAGGCAATTTCAGGATTTGGGTTTGCCAAGGCAAAAACAATGGGGTTTTCGGCCATCGACTGAACCATTTTTGGTGTCATAATATTTCCTTTTGATAGTCCAAGAAAGACATCGGCACCAACTATAGCCCGTTCAAGTGTTCTCAGGTTTGTATTTACAGCAAATTTTTGCTTGTACTTATCAAGGTCTATCCGGTTTGTAGAAATTACCCCTTTGCTATCGAGCATAATTAAATTATCCTTTTTAACCCCAAGAGACATGTACATATCGGCGCAAGCCATTGCTGCTGCACCAGCCCCGTTAACTAAGATTTTAATATTTTCGAGTTTTTTCCCGGCAATTTCACAGGCATTTAGCAAGCCTGCTGCCGAAACAACAGCAGTGCCATGTTGGTCATCGTGCATTACCGGAATATCGAGTGCATCAATAAGACGTTTCTCAATTTCAAAACATTCGGGCGCTTTAATATCTTCCAGGTTAATTGCCCCAAAGGTAGGCGACATGGTAATCACTGTCCTCACGAAAACATCAATATCTGTAGTGTTAAGCTCAATATCAAAGGCATTAATATCGGCATATTTTTTCATCAGCATAGCTTTCCCTTCCATAACCGGTTTTGATGCCAGCGCACCCAAATCGCCCAACCCCAAAACCGCTGTTCCATTGGTTACTATGGCCACAAGGTTTCCTTTGATGGTATATTTGTACACATCGGATGGGTTTTCTGCAATTTTACGGCAAGGTTCAGCAACGCCGGGCGAATAGGCAAGAGCAAGGTCAACCGATGAATCACAAGGTTTGCTTGGTTTTACTTCCAGTTTACCAGGCCGGATAAGGCTATGATAGTACAAAGCTTTTTCATTTAATTTTGTATCCATAATTTTATTATAAATCGACGAATCTTTATTAATAATTGTCTTTAAGTTTCATTTTTTTCAGGATTACTTTTTAAAAATGAAATATACCGCCAGAATCAAGAACACAAAGCCAATGATGTGATTCATCTTAAACGACTCATTTTTAAATAACAGTATAGAAAATCCGGTAAATACAACGAGGGTAATTCCTTCTTGTATTACTTTCAGCTGTAGTAAAGAAAATGGCCCTCCATTCGCTGAATAACCGATTCGGTTAGCTGGAACCTGAAAAAGGTACTCGAATAAAGCAATACCCCAACTAATAAGAATTATAGCAATTAACCCAAGTTTATTAAACCAGGCAAACTCTTTAAATTTCAAATGACCATACCAGGCAAATGTCATAAAGGTATTGGATATAATCAGCAACAATATGGTGTAAACTCCTTTCATAATAATGTTATAAGTCGTGACCACAATAAGAAAGGTTAAAACTTTTATTACATACCGGGAAGTCAGAAATTTCATTATTTCGTACAGCCTGTGCCAGGGCCATCCAGTTATGATGCGACGGGTCTTTTATTTTATAGGCCTTCAATTTCCCGCTTGTGTCAGTTATGGCGCAATGACAAATTTCACCGCGCCAGCCTTCAACCAGCGATAAGGTGAATTTTTCTTTTCCAGGAATCAATTCTATTGTCTCAGACTTCGTAAATTCTGGAATTCCGGCAATAAGCTGCTTACAGTAAGCAATAGATTGTTCAATCTCCTCACGACGGATTTGTGTTCTGGAATAGACATCGCCATGATGCTTTATTATTGGATTGTGTTGAATGATTCGGCTATAATCGTTATGTGGGTGTGATTTACGAATATCCCGTTCAAGACCGCTCATACGGGCAGCCATGCCAACTGTGCCAATTTCAAGGACCTGTTCATAATTCACAATTCCCGTGCGTTCCAGCCTGGCTAAAACACTTGGAAGGTGAAAAAATTGCTTTGACATTTCGTTAAAATCAGGTTCATAAGCACTAAAAATATCCAATAATCTTCCACCTAAATCTTTTGAGAAAGGGAAGTTTATTTTACCCGGTCTGATTAATCCTTTAGCCAGACGGTTTCCGCCCCACTCCTGGAAAAAGTTAACTATTGGGGTACGCAGCCTTCCATATACCGAATTTCCCAATTGATACGCGATGTCGGCACTTATGGCTGCAAGGTCGCCTGTATGAATGGCAATCCTTTCCAATTCGAGCGCAAGGGTACGTGCAAGATGGAGTGTTTCAGGTGTTTCTGCTGCACAAAGGCTTTCCCAAAGGTTGGCAAATGCAGTGCTATGTCCAACGGTAGTGTCTCCGGCAATGTTTTCTGCTAAAGTAGCCCTTTGCAATAGTTTTTCTTTTTGTACAAACAACTGTTCAATTCCCCGGTGTTGATAGCCTAACTGAATTTCGAGATGAAGGATTTGTTCTCCATTACAAATAAAACGGAAGTGCCCGGGTTCAATTATACCGGCATGAATGGGGCCAACACCAACTTCATGCAATTCTTCACTTTCAGCCTGGTAGAATGGATAGTTGGCTATCTGTTGTTGTTTATCTGACCTGATATGGGCAAATCGTACAGGTTTAAGCCAGGGATGGTCGGTATATTGAATGCCAAAAATTTCAGCTATTTCACGCTCAAACTTTTCAAAATTAGGGTTTTGGCAGGTAAGCGACGGAAGTTTTTCTTCCGTATTTATTATCGATGAATTGACATAAATTTCATGGGTGATATCATCGGCTATGCAACAATACAATTTAACCCGGGCTTCTTCCCGGACTCCAAAGTAGTTTACGCAATGTCTTTCTGTATGCCCCTTTAATAAGCTTAAATTATCTTCCAGGAACTCCTGATATTTTAATACAGGAATTTCCTTTTCATCAATAGTTTGATTTATTATCTGATTATTAGATATGGTAAAATATCGCATGGCTATTATTGTATAAGTTTTACGGCTTCCTGGATGAGTTGAACAAAATTTGTGGGCGGATTATAAGCAAAATACACAGCTAAGGCCAACAAAATGTATTGCGAAACAGAGTCCCAGGGGCTGATTCGGGGAACAAGTTTTTCATTAATTTCCAGTGGTGGGGTAAATAGTAATTTGAATATATTTGAGCCAAAGCCCCAAATTATCATGGTAAGCAATATTAAAACCACAACCAGCAAAATAAATTGTCGTGCTTCAAACAAGGATTGAAAAATGAGAAATTCGCTGATAAACAAACCTGACGGTGGCATTGCAGTGGCCGAAATAAACCCTAAGAGCAAAACCACTGCCCCGGCTTTGTTATATTTGAAATAATGTCCTGTGTCGTAAATACTTTTGCTCTGATACACCCTGTAAACCTGGTTAAATTGAAAGAACAAGGCAGGTTTAACAAACGTATGAAGCACAACATGCAGGATAGCAGCGTAAATACCAATACCCCCAACGGCCAAGCCTAAAACAACAATACCCATATGTTCGATACTGGAATATGCAAACATGCGTTTGATATTCTTAATATGGGTCATATAAACGGTTGCCACAAAAATTGAAAGAACAGCTGATACTATCATTACAATTGATGCCCAATGCTGTATTTCGGTCTTACTGACAATGGCGTAAACCCTGTAAATGCCAACAAACCCCATGTTCATTAAAATACTGGAAAGCAATGCTCCGGCAGGAGCAGGAGCTTTGTCCTTGGCATCGATACCTGCTGTGTACATGGGAACAAGTCCTATTTTCGCGGTGAAACCGGTAAAAATGAAAAGGAATGCCAGTTTAAGCCAAAAGGGATTAAGTTCTCCTGCATGAGACATGAGAGCATCATAAGTAAAAGTGTCCAGACCCGTTTCCTTCATGGCAAGGCTGAGAAACAAGATGCCGATATAAATGAAGGTGATGCTGATGGCGCAAATAAATACATATTTCCAAACTCCTTCCAGCGCCCTGATATTCCTGTGATGGTATATAAGCACTGATGCACTGAGGGTTGTAACTTCTACGAAAATCCACATTACAGCGAGATTATTTGACACGTATGCCATGCAAATAGCTGAAATCAAAACTATCATTGCAGCGAAAAACAGCCCCCTCGAACGGGGTGTTTCATCATGAGTAACCATATACCTGTATGCATGGTAAAAAGCAGGGATACTGACAATAAGAAGTGCAAACAACATCAAAACTGATAGCGCATCAGGTTTGAAAAACAGGTTTTCAGTTTGATTGATATGATTAAACTCGTAAACTCCAAAGAACCCTAACAATAAGGCATAAACAACAACCAAAGCATAGTGAAAAAATGTATTCTTATTAAAATAAAGCAATAAGCCTATAAGAATCGTTCCGGCTAAAAATATTCCAATCATGTAAATTAATCTTTAAGGTTTCGTAATTGTGAAACATCAGGGTCGTTGAGTACGTCACCAATTTTATTTAAGAATATCCCAAGTATAAGTACGCTGGCAAAAATATCAAGCATAATACCCAGGTTCACCAGCATGGGCATCTCGTTCCCGACTGCAAGCGAAAGAATAAACACACCGTTTTCAATTACCAGATAAGCAATAACATGGGTGATAATTTTTTTTCTCGACACAATAAGATATAAACCTGTGAAAAGATTGGCAAGCGATACCACAAAAATAGTTTTGTCCAGATTTGTGTCTTTTATCTGACTTGACAACATGATGGTCACTACAATGATAAAAGTTACAATAATCAGCGAAACAAAATTGGGCAAATAAGGCTCTGCTTCCCGGGTAATGCGATTCCGCGTAACAACTTTTTTCAGAAAAACCGGAACAGCAATTGCCTTGAAAACGATTGTTTCCAATAATATAAGCACCAGGTTTATGGTATTAATTTCCGATAAGGTAAGTAAGGTAACACCAAAAAGGATGAACCCTTGAAAAATCAAAAGATTCAGATAAGTGTATATCCTGTTTGCAATGCTCATAAAGAGCAGGCTGATGGCAAATATGATTAATAATAAATCGCTCATAGTTATTTGTTTAAATGAATTTCCCCAAAACAAGCAAAACGCCAAAAAATATCAGCAGAGAAACCGATGTTAAAATGAATATAAACTGGGGGTTATGCCCCATCCTGAACCTGGCCATAAAAGATTCGATGATTCCAATGGTAACGGCAAATCCAAATTGAATAATAAAAAATGCAGGAATAGATAATGTTAGCGGCAATGCGCCAATGAAAAAATTGGAAATAAGTGCCCCGTACATTGCAAATTTTAATGGTGTTGCATAAAGTATCATTCCCAAATCGAATCCACTGTTATCCAGAATCATTACTTCATGTATCATGGTTAATTCAAGGTGAGTTTTAGGGTCGTCAACCGGCATACGGCTATTCTCAATCATGGCAATTAATACCAGCACAAAAGCAGCTAAAGCGCCTATCAGATAGGAGATGTGGCTACCAAAATGCAACGAACTAAATATATCGTAAAACGATGTGTGCCCGGTAAACAGGGCAAGCGAACCCATTACAATAAAAAAGGCCGGTTCAACGAGCATCGAAAACAATGCTTCGCGGCTGGCACCCATACCTTCGAAACTGCTCCCTGTGTCAAGTGCTGCAATTATCATCAAAAACTTACCAAAACCAAGGATATAAGCAAACATTACAAAGTCCCCATCAAAGGATATAAATTCAGGTAAATTTCCATGGGGTATCATGCTTACTGCCATTAGAATTGAGGCCAGGTATACCGAAGGCGCTATCCTGAAAATATAGCTTGTTGTGGTACTAAACACCGACCCCTTGCGTAAAAGCCTCATAATATCTTTTATTGGCTGGAAAATACCCGGCCCTTTTCGTCCGGACGCAAGGCTTTTGGTACGCACAATAATGCCCATAAAAACAAAACTTGCCAAAAGGATTATTAGTAAACTCACCATATTATAGTTGATTAAAAAAATTCATAAAATCCATAATTTTTGAAATAAGTATAGGTAAAACAAACACCAACGTGATAAAAATAAACCCGTAGAAAATGTAATATTGGATGTTCCCGTTCTGCAAGAAAACAAACCTGTTTAGCAACCTTTTGTACCAGTATATCGGTTTGTCGATAAGCCAGAATTCAATTTTATCGTAAGGATGCGTTGTTTGGCTGATTTCAGCCGGATAAATTGAAGCTGACAGTTTTTTCTCTTTTTTAATCAGGAGAATCAGCTCTGCCAATTTACGGTAGGCTCTAATAAACGATGAAGCTGTATATTGAGCTTTGGGAATACTGCCTGTATAACCACATCCCCAGGTTTCGCATTCAGCCATTGTTCTTCCTTTTGTAATGTTTCGTCTTAAAAACAGAAGAATAAGAATGACAACAATAAAACCTATAGATACAAATCCAACGACAGAAATGTTTTTAAACGTAGGATTAATATTGTAAACTGCACTAAAAGAATTTGTTATATCAAATAAGGAAGTGGTTTTTAGCAGTATATTGGAAAATAGAAATGGCATTATCCCAATGGTCATTATTGCAAAAGCAATGAAGTATAAAGGAACTACATTAAAGGGGCTCTCAATATTTTCTGTTTTCAGGTTTCCACGTGTGTTTCCCAGAAAGACCACCCCAAAAGCTTTAGTAAAACAAATGAGTGCCAGGCCCCCAATAAGTACCAATCCTAAAATGGAAAAGAGCATAGCCAATGTAAAAATGAAATGGTTTGTCTCTAGCCCCTTAAATAAACCCTTGTAAATGAAAAACTCAGAAACAAAACCATTAAAAGGCGGCAACCCACAAATAGCCAATGACGCAATCAGGAATAAGTAAGTTGTATGCGGAACTTTTTTAATCATTCCACCCAGCGCTTCAATGTTCATTGTGTGGGTTGCCTGATAAACATTACCCGCTGCAAAAAACAGCAACGATTTAAACAACGAATGGTTGAGCGTATGTAGCAGCGCCCCACTAAAACCAAGCAGGAATAATAAAGGGTTTTGCATCCCTATTCCAAGACAACCTAATCCAATTCCCATACCGATAATTCCAATATTTTCAATGGAGTGATAAGCTAAAAGACGCTTTAAGTTATGTTGAACAATGGCCAACATTACTCCATAAACGCCTGTAATTACAGAAACAGCCAACACAAAATAACCAACCAGGGTATAATCGGTATGGATGATGGTTACCATACGCAAAATACCAAAAATCCCTATTTTAATGATAACCCCCGACATAACTCCCGAAATGTGTGCAGGAGCTGCCGGATGTGCCAAAGGCAACCAGGTATGAAAAGGGACAAAACCTGCCTTTATGGCAAAACCTGTTAAGAAAACGAAAAACAAACCAATACCTAAAGAGGGGTGATGGGCTGTATAGGAACTAATTGCAGAAAAATCAAATGAACCGGTTTTCACCTTTACCCAAATAAATCCAATGGTTAAAAGAAGTACACCAATGTGTGACTGAATTAAAAAATTAATACCCGCCTTTAAGGTTTCTTTTTTCTCCCATTCAAAAATGATAACCACAAAAGACCCCAAGGCCATTATTTCCCAAACAACCAGGAATAATATTGCGTTTTGAACAATACATAAATCAATTAATGCGGTAAAAACCAATACATACGAAGCAACATGAGTTTTTAGTTTGGCCACATCATGTTTGTATTTTTCCAGGTATTTTAATCCGTAAAAGGTGCCGGTCAAAAAAGTAAAGCTTATTAGCCCGATAAACCAGGCCGATAAATAATCTGCTTTAAAATTAAGGACTCCGGTTATAAATGAGCCGGGATATTGAAAAGTGATGGTTCCTTGTTTGAAAATTAAGAAAACCAGTAAAAATGAAATGATTATCTGCATGGAAATAAGCACTACGCTCGTTCTCGCCAATTGTTTTAAGTTTAAAAAAGGAACAATTCCAATTAAAAGGATGGCTAAATAGTTGAATATTTCAAATAGTTTTACATCCATTTTTAGTGTATAAAATTTAATAAGCTTCCTAAAAATATTATCAAAATGAAAAAGAGGCCATATATAACATAGGATTGAATTTTTCCGTTCTGGATAAACTGGAAATAGTTCAACAGGTAGGTCAGGCGCTTAACCAATGGCATAACTAAATATTTCTCTACTACATCGAAATAATAGGTTGAGAATTTTCGGGTTTCCGGGTAAAGTTGTCCCTGCACAATTTTCGTATAGTTTTTCTTTTCATTTAATACCACACTCATAAGATTGCCAAAAGTACGCGCGTATGAACGACCTGTGTATTGTGCCTTTACAACAGGTTGTACATATCCACAACCCCATGTTTCACAAGCTTCAGCTTTACGATTTCTGGTTATAAAGTACCTCAAAAGAAAAACAAAACCAATTAAAGTAATAAATAAAATGCTTACCTGGCCAATACTACCTATAACATCAATTGTTGGGTAAACTTCAGAATATGCCAGAAGTTGTGTAGGATATAAATCTTGAACAATTTGTGAAACCACAGAAAAGTAAAACTGTGGAAAAATGCCAATTGAAAACATGACAACAACAATTAAAAACTGCGGCAGTAACATGATAAAGCTACTTTCTACAGGTTTATGATGAAATTCAGACCTGCTATTGCCTAAGAAAATAACACCAAACATTTTTGTAAATGTAAGAATGGAAATACCACCAACCAAAACCAATCCAACGGTAGCAAGAACAAGTAAAATAATGTCAGAAATGCTTGTTACAGAAAGCATCCCACTTAATAAGCCTTTGTAAATTAGAAATTCAGAAACAAAACCATTGAAAGGTGGTAACCCTCCGATTGCTAATGCGCCAATTAAAAACAGAACTGCAGTAACAGGCATAAATTTTATGAGCCCGCCAAGCTTTTCTATATTTCGTGTATGTGTTTGCTGGTAAACGCTGCCAGCACCAAAAAACAGTAATGACTTAAACAGCGAGTGGTTTAAAACATGTAACAAAGCCCCGCTGAAACCGAGCAATGTTAGTGTTGGGTTTTGTAATCCAATTCCAATTAATCCCAAACCCATAGCCATACCGATAATTCCAATATTTTCGACGGTACAAAAAGCAAGACTCTTTTTGAAATCGTATTTTACTGCGGCATTCATTATTCCAAACAATGCTGAGATTATCGAAATGCTTAATAGTATTTCTCCTATAATCAACCAGTTAGCGTTCAGGCCAACAATAATTCTGAAAATGCCATAAATTCCGAGCTTAACAATTACTCCCGACATTACGCCCGATACATGTGAAGGTGCTGCCGGATGGGCATGGGGCAACCAGGTATGAAACGGAAGAAACCCGGCTTTTATGGCAAACCCGACAAATAATAAAATCATAATCCAGATGCCATTTCCCCCGGTGTTTAATGAACTTAATGACGATAAAGAAAAAGTGCCTGTTTCTGCAAACATCCATAAAATACCTACGGTAAGAAAGACAACACTCAAGTGCATCTGGACCATATAATTCAATCCTGCCTTTAGGGTTTCTTTATTTTGATATTCAAAAATCACTAAAAACATAGATGAAATGGACATTAATTCCCATGCAACCAGAAAAGCAATTCCATGGTCAATCATACAAACCCAAACCATTGAAATATGAAAAAGCATGTAGAAAATCCAGTGGAGGTTCAGGTTTGTTTTCAAATGTTTATACGACTTTAAGTAACCTATTCCAAAAAGAATTCCATTAATCGATGTGAAATTGATAATCAGAATAAACCAGGCCGACAAGCGGTCAATACCAATTTTAATTTCATTTCCGGGAATGTGATGGAGTAAAAAACTTCCTGTTTGAATATGTCCGGTTATGGCTTGAATTGAAGGTATTGATGTAAGCGCTGCATTAATCAGCACAATAAAAATAACCCATGTTGCCCTGTGTTTTTCAGGCAAAATAGCTATTCCTGCCATACCTGTTAACAAAGCAAGAATTGTTAATATAAAAGCCAGCTCTAAACTCATACTGATGAAAATCGTTAAACTTCTGCAAATTTATATCAGTTGATTAACGTATTGCCTGATTAAGATTAATTTAAAAATTGATTGTAATCAATTTTTAGTAATTTTGTGGTAAATTTAACCGAATGGATGAATCATTGATTAAAATACGAGAACGTTTTCATTTGAAAAGGGAATTCGATTTTGAAAGCTTACCCAATTATGTAAAAGAGGATTTTAACACACAAATGGTTGTTAAACGATTTAAGCGAGGGCAAACCATATTCAACGAAGGAGCATTTCCTTCTGGTATTTTTTTTATTAAGGCAGGAAAGGTTAAGAAATTTAAAACCCTCAATAATGGGAAAGAGCAAATTATATATTTATGTAGTGACGGTGAAATGATTGGCTATGCGGCGTTTCTTGGTGAGGAAAAGTACCATGATTCAGCAGCGACGTTAACAGAATCATCCATTGGATTTATTTCAAAAGACAAATTGGTCCGTTTGCTCGACAGACACCAGGAATTATCAAAACTATTGGTAAAAAAACTCAGTCACGAATTCGGGGTAATGGTTAATTTCATCGCCACGTTTACCAAAAAAAGTGTACGTGAACGAGTGGCGCTCACCTTATTAATCCTCCACGAAAATTTCAGGCTGAATAAAAATGAAGATAATGAAATACAAATTGAACTTACCCGTGAAGACTTTGCAAATATAGTTGGGATTGCTCTTGAAACTTTAGTCCGGTTTTTAACCGATTTCGAAAATGAAGGCTTAATCCAGAAAAAAGGACGTAAAATTATTGTAATCAATCCAGTGAGACTTTTTGAAATTGCTGATTTAACGGATACCTTTTAGGGATTCTTATCACTGCAATCATAAGAAGAAATTGCAATTAAAGAACTAAATGAAGGAAAGGCATTTTACTGTCGCTCACTCCTAAGAAAAGACTCGAAAAATTGTTGAATGCCTTGCTCGACCCTGCTGAGTTTTTATCTCCCCACGGTATCCGAAGTATTTCAAAAATCCATGAGAAAACTATTTACCACCACGACCCGCACTTTAAGGATTTGGTACTGTTTAACGAATATTTTCACGGCGACACCGGTGGCGGAATCGGCGCATCGCACCAAACTGGCTGGACAGGTCTGGTTGCGGAGTTAATTGACAGCATTCATAAAAGTAAATAAATCATTGACTTTAAGAAGTAATTCAATAACAAGCAGATTATGGAAACCTGATAAAATAAAAAATTTTGTCAGGTTTTCTTTTTTAACCGACTGAAAGGGTAATAAATAAAAATTTCACTTAAAATCTTAAAATCATGAAAAGAATTTTTACTCTGTTTTCAGCATTTTTGATGGTTATTACAACCTTAAATGCACAGTTGGTTATTAAAAAAGATAACCTGTTCCGCACTGCCGACCAAATGTTTTTGGCCAACGAGCTTTTTCTGAGCGGCGAACCTTTTGCCGAAGAACTCGGCTACAACCTCGATGACCTGGACCCGATGGTTCTCAATTCGCCCGATTCAATTGCGTATGCAACCGGAATCGATGGTTATGAATATTCGCGTTATTTGCTGGGTTCAGTAATCTCGCGCTCGGGCATTGGCCTTCACATGATGTGGTCGCCAATGGTAAGCCAAATGGCCGCTATGGAACCTGAAGGTTTTGATGGTTCGTTTACTGGTGGCATGGTAAACGGTTTTAAAGAAGACGATGAAATGATGATGATGGTTGGACATTTTGGAATGTTGGCCAACCAAATGGCGCCCATGAATCCGTTTCCACAATTTGCCGATTTTGAATCGGGAAATCCGCAGTTGCCGCAAACCGTTGCACCCGACTTTGCCATGGATTTTGCAACGCTCCGCTGGGATCGCTCTCAATTCAGCAAAGTATTAAATCCTGCCGCCATGGGTCAATCACTTTGGAAACAATATTACTGGGCCAGAGATATGCTAGGCGCTTTTCACGATTCACTCGACAATGGAATTGAAGCAGATGGAATTATCTCGCCCGATTCAGTAGGAAGTCCAAATTTCGACCCGAACAACAATGTTTTTTACGGAGGAAATAACCTCGACGGTTTTATCGGTCAGGTACTTACCGCAGAAGGAATGAATAAGGTTGCTTTTGTTTTAAATCAATTGGCCTACGATGGAACTACCCTGGGAATGGTTGACCCGGCAACCTACGATCCTGCAAATGGAATAAAATATTTTCCACATAAAATAGCTGTTACAGAAAGTATTGTTGATGCTACCATGCCGCCAAAGCCAACCGGTTTGGAAGTGATTGACGCAAGCAGCCAGCTTTTCGACCAGATTTCGTTACTGCTGGGTACGCTTGGTTTTAAAAATATGATGGACCCTGCGATTAACGATCCGGAACATTTGGCTTACCATTCGGTTTTTGATGGCAACCCGTTTCCTGCACCTATGTCGCAAACAGGAATGATGGGTTCGTACGATATTATGGCTGGGGCAAGCATGGTTCTCTTTAAGAATATGATGGCGATGCATTTCAATGAATCAGCAGGAACTTTTGTAGATGTCTCCGGACTATCGGGTGGCGCTGTTTCAAAAGGAAATACTATTTCAGCAATTAATGCCGGATATGCTTTGCTGGCGCTGCGCGATGTTGCCAACGAATTTGCAGGCACACCGCTGGCAACAATGGCCACCGATGCATTAAATGCGCAAGCTTCATTTGTTTACAGTACATTGAAAGATACAAAAGGTGGATTTTATAACGGTTACAATTTGGTTACCGGGGCAGACAAATCAGCCAAAAAGGCCGAAAGTCAGGCTGCCATTGCGCGTGGTTTATATGCCGCATACGAGTTAACTTCCAATTCAGCCTATATGGATGCCGCAAACGAAGCTTATCATTTTCTAATCGACAGGTTTTATGTGCCATCAGAACATATATTCCGAACAGAAGAAGGAAATAACACTGCTTCTTACAATCCGTTTAATCTTGCAGTTTTAAGCGGTGGATTGCGCGAAGCAGCAATTGTTGGGGAACAAAACGATGCTGCTCCAATTTACACCCGTTTCTTTAATAAAGTTTATAGTCCCATGCTGTTGGCAGAAGCCGAAGTAAGCGGAGAAACCGGAAACGATTCTGATGGTGACGGGATTCCGTATGTAGCTGGCGGACAAGTGGCAACCGTTTTTGCTGCCGAAGCTGAATACAATTTCACAATAACCAGTGCGAAAAACAGATTTGAACAATCAGCCAACCTTTCTATTTATCCCAATCCTGTTTCAGACCAGGCTACAATTTCATTCAACAATAAAGACTTTACTTCATTCTCTGTTTCCGTAATGAATATTGTCGGTCAGAAGGTTCAGACAATTGATTCGAACCGAAACCAAAACATTATTTGGAACACCCGCGAACTGAACAACGGGATTTATTTCGTCCGAATTGAATCAGGTGGTAACCCGATTGCCGTAAAAAAAGTGGTGATTAACAGGTAATCTCATTTAAAATAAAAAGAGCCGCTGCTTGATAACTACTTGCAGTGGCTTTTTCTTTTCGATATAAAACATTCAAAAAAAATGAAAAGACCATCGCATATATTAACCATTATTGTTCTCGCCCAGTTTTGCTGCACTTCATTATGGTTTGCAGGAAATGGGATTGTAGTCGACCTTATCCGCAGTTTTTCGCTTTCGCCCGATGTAGTTGGGCATATTACCTCGGCAGTGCAACTGGGATTTATTTTGGGAACCCTTGTTTTTGCATTTTTTTCGGTGGCCGACCGATTTTCGCCCTCGCGCGTTTTTTTTACCTGTGCAGTTGCAGGTGCCGCCTTCAACCTCGGCCCCTTGTTCAATTGGAATAGCCTGTACAGTTTACTTGCTTTTCGGTTTTTAACAGGATTTTTTCTGGCAGGCATTTATCCGGTAGGGATGAAAATTGCCGCCGATTATTTTCAGGAAGGATTGGGCAAATCACTAGGATTTTTGGTTGGTGCACTGGTAATTGGCACTGCTTTTCCACACCTCCTCCGGGGTTTTTCAGATGAACTGCCCTGGCAGATGATATTAATCTTTATTTCTTCCATCGCTTTAATGGGTGGCGTTTTAATGATTCTTTTTGTGCCAGACGGACCATTTCGCAAACCGGGCAGCAAAATACAGTTTAACGCATCGTTCAAAGTATTCAAAAGTAAACGTTTCCGGTCGGCAGCTTTTGGGTATTTCGGGCACATGTGGGAGTTGTATGCTTTCTGGGCATTTGTACCCATTATGCTGCGAACTTACCTGAAATTACACCCTGATATGGTGATGAACATTCCCCTTCTATCATTCTTGATTATTGGCCTTGGCGGTTTGGCTTCTGTTTTAGGTGGGTTCATCGCAAGCTTTTGGGGCACAAAAAAAACTGCATCGACGGCGCTGTTCCTGTCCGGGGTTTGTTGCCTTGTTTCCCCGCTCGCATTTTATACCGGTTCGGGCAGTGTATTCATTGGCTTCCTCATTTTCTGGGGATTGGCTGTAATCATGGATTCTCCGCTGTTTTCGACATTGGTGGCCCAAAATGCAGTAGCAGAATTAAAAGGTACGGCTTTAACCATTGTAAATTCCATCGGATTTGCAATTACCATTCTTAGCATTCAGTTAATCAGCAAAATAGGCATTTCCGACGGTCAGATTTTTGTTTACATGTTACTGGCAATCGGACCAATTTTAGGATTATTTGCATTATTTGAAAAAAAAATTGTCAGGAATGAAATTCCAGTACGACTATACCGGCAATAAAGACAAAAAAGTTCTTTTTAATAATGTTAAATTTTAAAATTAAAAAATCATGAAAAATGTAAAAACAATCTTCGCAAGTGTGGTTCTTATCGCATTGGTTTCAGTTTCTGCTTTTGCAGGAACAGGTTCAAAAGTTATCGCAGTTGTAAATCATGCAAGCTGGTGCCCGGCATGCCAAAATAATGGCGAACGCGCACAGGCAGCATTTATGGAAAACAACAAAGATGGCGCTATTCAGTTTGTTGTGAACGATTTATCGACCGATGAAACAAAAGCAAAGTCGGCTGCCGAACTTAAAAAAGTTGGCCTTGATAAAGCAATGGCTGAAAACAAAGGCACCGGTGTTGCCTATTTTTTCGATGCTGAATCAAAAAAATTAATCAACCAGGTAAGTGTTGCAAAGCCAAATGAAGAATTGGCCGAAGCTTTGACAACCGCAAAAAAAGGAGCGAAATAAAATTACAATTTGTAAAACCAAAGGCGGAATCAACAGTTCCGCCTTTTTTATAAAAAAATTATGGCAAAAGAAATAACAGTAAGCAACTTCGAGGAAGTGGTGCTGCAATCAAAACAACCCGTAATGGTTGATTTTTGGGCGCAATGGTGCGGTCCCTGTAAAGCCATCGGACCAATAGTGGAAGAATTATACAGCGAATACGAAAACAACGCAATTATTGGGAAAGTGGATGTGGATACCAACCAGGAACTGGCTGTAAAATATGGAATCATGAATATTCCTACTGTATTGTTTTTCAAAGACGGTCAGGTGGTTGACAAACTAAAGGGCGCAGCTCCGAAAAAAGAGTTTGTAAAAAAACTGGATAGCCTTTTATCGTAACATTAAACGAATAGCCAAAATGAAAACAATAATAATCCTGTTATTTTTACTGGTGTCGGTATCGGGATTTTCCCAGATACTTGACCCGGTAAAATGGAAAACCGATGCTGAACGTTTTGCCCCCGATTCGGCAACTGTTACTATAACTGCCGAGATTGAAGAAGGCTGGCACATTTACAATCAGGGGCAAAATGTAAAAAACGGCCCCATTCAAACTGCCTTCAATTTTCTGCCCGATTCAAATTACAGTCTGGTTGGAAAAACAACAGAAGGAAAACCTTTGTCGAAACCGGAGCCTGCTTTCGGGAATATAACCGTTTCGTATTTTGAAGGACAGGCGACTTTTATACAAAAAATCTCCCTTCAAACCAGCGACAGTTTAAAACTTGGCATTGAGGTTACTTTTATGGCCTGCAGCGACGAAATGTGCCTCCCGCCTGAAACACGTGAATTCTCGGCAACAGTGGAAGAAGGTCCCGCTTTTGTTGCTGCCGCGCCGGTTGCCGGTTCTTTTGAACCCGAAGGAAGCAACCTGGGAATGTGGGCCATCTTTTTTGCCGGTTTTGCAGGAGGATTGCTGGCGTTGCTGACACCCTGCGTTTTCCCCATGCTACCTTTAACAGTTAGTTTTTTTACCAAACAAAGTAAAACCCGGGCAAAAGGTATCCGGAATGCATTGATTTACGCCGTTTCAATTATTGTAATTTATGTAACACTTGGTTTAACAATTTCACTTTCATTAGGCCCCGATGCCTTAAATTCATTGGCGAGCAACGGAATTATGAACCTGGCGTTTTTTATCATTTTTGTGGTATTTGCCATGTCGTTTTTTGGCGCTTTCGAAATTACATTGCCATCGAAATGGTTGAATGCATCGGATAAAGCTGCCGACAAAGGCGGATTAATCGGTATCTTTTTTATGGCGTTTACATTGTCGCTGGTATCCTTCTCGTGCACCGGGCCAATTATTGGGAGTTTGCTGGTGCAGGCCGCAGTAAACGGCAATGTTACCGGACCAGCCATAGGCATGTTAGGTTTTGCTGTTGCACTGGCGTTACCTTTTGCACTTTTTGCAGCTTTCCCGGGGTGGTTAAATTCGCTGCCAAAATCGGGCGGCTGGCTCAATTCGGTAAAAGTAATCCTTGGTTTTATTGAACTCGCGTTTGCTTTGAAATTCCTTTCTGCTGTTGATTTGTCGTACCATTGGGGCTTAATTACAAGAGAAGTTTTCATAGCGTTATGGATAGCCATATTCGGTTTACTAGGTTTTTATTTGCTTGGAAAATTAAGGCTTCCGCATGACGATGAACAAAAGAAAACGTCGGTTGCCGGTTTAATGTCCGGCGCATTGGTTTTTGGGTTCGTAGTTTATATGGTTCCCGGAATGTGGGGCGCGCCACTGAAATTAATCAGCGGTTTTCCCCCGCCATCTTTTTATAATGAAGGATGGAGCATCCAAAGTGCCGCAGTGACATCTCCTACAAAGCAACCTGAAATTGCTGCCGTTTCCGATGATGAATTTCATTGTCCGCATGGGCTCAATTGTTTCCACGATTACGAAGCGGGAATGGCCTATGCAAAACAGGTAAACAAACCGGTAATTCTTGATTTTACCGGATGGAGCTGTGTAAACTGCCGTAAAATGGAAGATAATGTCTGGAGCGATAAAACAGTTCTAGGTTTACTTAGCAACGATTATGTGCTGATTTCGCTTTATGTGGACGACAAAACCACCCTGCCTGAAAATGAGCAGTATATTTCGGAAACAACCAAACGAAAGGTGAAAACAATTGGCAACAAATGGAGCGATTTTCAGGCCACACATTTTAAGACAAATGCCCAGCCCTTTTATGTGCTGATTGGCCACGACGGACAAATGCTGGCACAGCCAAAAGGTTATGATACAAGTATCGATGGCTATTTAAAATTTCTTAAAGACGGATTGAATAACTTTAGTTCATAGCGACAGTATAATTCCTGCAAAGCCGCAAAATCGCAAAAAACGAACAACGGAAAACAATGTTCAAAGTCTGCGTTTTTGCGGCTTTTTGCTTCAAATGTTCAATACTTCCATTCATTTCAGAAAATATTAAAAAAAAATTCACTTTCAGTTGTCAGGTTTTTAAATGATTACGACTGTTCAGGCATAAAACAAAAAAACAGAATTAATTAAAATCAAAAATTCAAAAAAATGAAAAAGAAAAAAATCATCAGAATTGGAATCATAACTGCGGTTGCAGGGATTGTAATTGCAGGCGCAGTTGGTCTTTATATGTTTAACATGCCACACCGCGATGTGCAATCGACAGAAGCTGATTTCAGCCTGAACAGCTCAGAAATTGTGGCAGAATATTTAGCCGATGCATCCGCAGCAAACAACAAATATCTGGCTGCCGATGGCGACTCGAAAGTACTGGAAGTAACCGGTACCGTAAGTAAAATTTCGGAAGATTTCGATGGGCAGAAAGTTGTTCTGCTAAAAGCTGCCAGCGACAAAGCCGGGGTGAGTGCAACGTTTACACCCGAAACAAATGCAAATGCTGAAAAATTACAAGTCGGTCAAAGTATTACAATTAAAGGCGTTATCCGCTCAGGTGCAGCTTACGACTCCGACCTGGAACTTTACGAAAATGTAATCCTCGAAAAAAGTGACGTAGTAACAAAATAAAAATTATAAAAAAACAAATAATTCATTAACAACAAAAAAAGTAAAATCATGAAAAAATTAGTCTTATTAACAGTAGCAGTTGCCTTATTTGCAACCATTTCGGCCACAGGCCAGTCAAAATTAGTGAGTTCAAAATCGCACATTAAATTTTTCTCGACCACACCGGCAGAAAACATTGAAGCCAACAACACCACCTCGGTGAGTACCATCAATCCCGAAACGGGCGAAATCGTTTTTTCGGTGCCAATGCAGGGTTTCGAATTCGAAAAATCGCTGATGCAAAAACATTTCAACGGCGAAGATTTTCTGAATACCAAAGATTTTCCAAAGGCAAAACTAACCGGAAAAATCATCAATCTTGACAAAGTTAACTTTGCCGCCGATGGAACTTATGATGCGCATGTTGAAGGCGAACTCACCATAAAAGGTGTAACCAAACCAGTACATGAAATGGGCAAGATTACCGTAAAAGGTGGAAAAGTGGATGCAAGCAGCAAATTCAATATCACCCTTGCCGATTACGGCGTGACTTTCGCGAAGGGCAAACCATCAACGAATGTAGCTAAAACAGTTGAAGTTACTTTGCAGGCTGAATATGCAGTACAATAAAACGAGAAGAATAAAAGATAAAAAGCAGCGGCTTCAACTGCTGCTTTTTTAAAACTAAAAAAATGGAAACAACAGTATATAAAAAAGTGAAAGATGCAAAAGGACTGAAGGTTGGTGACCAGGCTCCTGATTTTTCTGCGGTTGATTTGCACGATAATGTTTTCTCGCTAAATGATGCCTTGGATAAAGGACCGGTTGTATTAATTTTTTATCGCGGCCAATGGTGTCCGTACTGTAACAAACACCTGAAGAAACTGGAACAAAGCCTGGATAATATTTATGAGAAAGGCGCCAGTGTTGTGGCTATTTCACCTGAAAAATCTGATTTTCTGAAACGTACAGCCGATAAAACAAAGGCTTCGTTTTCATTACTTTACGACGAGGAATATAAAATTGCAGAAGCATTCGATGTGGCGTTCAGGCCAACAAAATTCGAGCGGGCAATTTATAATAAAATACTAAAAGCCGATTTGAAAAATGCACACTCTGATGAAAGTCAGCAACTTCCAATCCCGGCTACGTTCATCATCGGAAAAGATGGCAAAATTACCTGGAGGCATTTCGACCCGGATTATAAAAAACGTTCAACGGTTGATGATATCCTAAGTAATTTAACATAGTATCTTGTATTAATCTTATTTTTAGAGTTTTTTACATTTAAAATCGAAAATCATGTCCGGAGAATTTCCCGTCAGTATAAAAAATTTAATTAAGGGACTTGAGAGCCTGAAGATTATCAATAATAAAATATTAATTGACGTGGTTAGTGAAAACAGGATAAAATCCTCTGACCTGAAACTTTACGAAATGTTTGAACACTGTCCGAAAGAGAGTTACGGGCGAATGCCAATTTACGACAACGGAAATTTTAAAATTCTGCTTATGTCCTGGAAAGCCGGCGATTTTACTGCCATTCATAACCACGGTTATACAGAATGGGGTTGTGTTTATTTTCTGGGCGATGCTACACACCGCTTGTATTCGGTAGAAAATAACGAACTAAAAGTCATTCAGAAAGATGATTTTTACAACGGGCAGATTGCCCCGGTTTGTGGTGATTTAACGCACATGATGGGTAACGCTGGAAAATCGGATTTTACTACCCTGCATATTTATGGTTCCTCAAACAATGGGTACAAAGCGCTTGAAGATGCCCGAATTTATTATCCCGAATTTAAAAAAATGGTAACCACAATGGGTTCTGCCTTTCTAAATATTAAAAAGGATTTGATTTTGGAAGAAAGGCCTTTTGATAAATTTGATAATGAAACTCTAAATGATTATTATCAATTGGTGAAACCATTTTATGAGAGAAATAATTTGACCGACGTACTTGAAATAATGCAATTTTAATACTCTTAAATTAAAAACAATGAACGAAATAAATATACTTACAGCGTCTTTTGAAAAAATAAAGGCGTACCTGAACAGCAACGAGGACAACACATTGCCCGTGGTTAAATTCAGGAATCCCGCAGAACTGGCAGAATTAGTCGATTTCGAAGTTAAAAAAGATGGCGTGTCAGAACAGGAGTTTCTTGAACTGGTCGATAAATACCTCGACTACTCTGTACGCACAGGAAATAAACAGTTCTTAAACCAGTTGTATTCGGGTTTTAACTTTCCGGCTTTTATTGGAGAGGTGTTCACAGTGCTGGCAAACACCTCTATGTACACCTACGAAGTTGCCCCTATGGCCACCCGGATAGAAACAGAAATGGTAAAGTTGATGAACAGTTATGTTGGATACGATGATGGTGACGGTTTATTTGTCAGCGGCGGCAGCAATGCCAACCTCGTGGCAATGTTTTCTGCCCGAAACCGTGTCTTTCCGGAAGGACGCTTTCATGGTTACGACCGAAGCCTGAATCTCAGGGCATTCGTAAATGAACAGGCACATTACTCTTTCGAAACCGCTGCAAACGTATTGGGAATTGGCGCAAAAAATGTGATAAAGGTAAAAGCTGACAAAAACGGCCGTATGATTCCGGAAGAACTGGAACGTGAAATTAAAGAATCACTGGGCAGAGGTGAAAAACCTTTTTTTGTAGCGGCTACTTGCGCTACTACACTCCTCGGCGCTTATGACCCAATCGACGAAATGGCGGATATTTGCCAAAAATATAATATCTGGCTCCATGCTGATGGCTCGTTTGGCGGCTCAGTAATTTTAAGCGATAAATACCGACACCTGATGAACGGAATTGAAAGGACAGACTCGGTAGCCTGGAATCCACACAAACTCATGAATATCCCCTTGATTTGCTCGGCCATTCTGGTAAAAAAATACGGTACACTCCACCACAATATTACCGACATCAATACCGATTATATATTTCATAATATTGATGAAATTGAAGACCTTGGCAAAAAATCAATCCAGTGCGGGCGGCGCGTAGATGCCGTAAAACTTTGGTTTGCCTGGAAATATTTTGGACTGGAAGGTTACCGGAAACGCATCGACAACCAGATTGAAATGGCCGCTTATGCAGAAGAAATAATTAAAAGCCATCCAAAAATGGAATTGTTGGCCGACCGTCAGTCATTTGCCGTTTGTTTCCGTTATACACCTGATTTTGAAACCAACCTCAATCGATTTAATCAGACTTTACGCGAATCGCTTAGAAAGGGAGGAAAATCAGTCGTTAATTACGGATTTATTGGACGAACACTTGCCATCCGCTTGATTACTGCCAATGGAGAATTGCAAAAAACCGATATCGAGCGTTTTTTTGAAAATCTGTTAAGCGATGCAGAAATTTTGGAAAAAAGCTGGAAGGAAGAAAATGTACAGGCGTAACAAACATACAGGTTTTGCCATTGCCATTGCCTGGCCCGAAACGTGGTGCAAGCAGTCGGGCGCCTGGTACGATGGGTTTATCAACCGCCTTGGCATTAGTAAACACCATTACTATAAAGTAGGACATGCAGCATTGGTTTTAATTGACGATAAAACCGGGCGTTGCCATTATTTCGATTTTGGCCGCTACCATACACCTTTTCAACATGGCCGCACCCGCAGCGAAAATACTGACGACGGACTGAAAGTAAAAACTGTGGCAAAGATTTCTGCTGACAAAAAACAGATTTTGAATTTCGAAGATATCTTAACCGAATTGCAGCAAAATCCGGAATGCCACGGTGAAGGAAATATCCATGCGTCGTATGGACGCATAAATTTTGAAAAAGCGTTGGCAAAAGCTGAAGCAATGCAGCAGCAAAGCCCTATAAAATACGGCCCGTTTCGTTACGGTGGCAGCAATTGTTCGCGGTTTGTAAACACGGTTGTCAGGGCAGGAAACCCTGCGTGGCTGGCAGCATTTAAACTCAACTTTTTGGTGCCGTTTACTCCAACTCCTCTCAACAATGTACATTCGTTTCCGAATAAAACTATACTTCCAAAACTTTTACCTTTTACTTTTACACCAAAACCCATTTCCGACAAAAGCAAATTAAAAGGTACTTTAAGTGAACCTGAGCGTGCGTCCGGAATTCCTCAAAATGCGCAATGGCTGGCTGGCGAAGGTGCAGGCTCGTGGTTTACAATCAGTCACCTGGAAAGTGAAAAATATGTTGTTTCGCGCTTTGCTCCCGATGGAAAATTAGAATGCGAAGGAGAATTTGAAATCAGCAATAGCCAATCATTCAATATAGAAAAGCCATACCAATTCGAGTACTTGAGTCATTGTGGAAAAGTGTCGCTAATTCAGGGTCAACAAAAAATTGAATTCAAAAGGGTAAAACCAGAAAACAAACATCTGCAATTCTGGGAAAGAATGGAAATATTACGCGAACCAGTCACAGAGGTAAGTTTATAAGTTTGTTTTTGTAATCTTTCTTCAGAAATTATACTCCCGCAGACCTCAAATAATTTTGCAGAGATTTTTGTTACATTTCTTTCAGCGTGTAACTGAGCTATCCCAGCCTTTGTCGGGCAGGTGCGGGAAATTGATTTTAAATCAAAAAAGAGATATAACAATCCAGGCACAAAAACTTGAATTCATTTGTCAGGAAGAAACCTTTTAGCCGACTACTCCACCAAACGACAATAAAAAATTAAAAATAATGATAAAGAAATTATTCATTTTAGCTGTTTCGGCTGCATCGTTTCTGTCGGTTTCGGCGCAAACTGTGGATTACAAACAGGTAAACCCGGCACAATTCGAAGAACTCATTAAAAAACCAGGTGGAGTACTGCTCGATGTTCGTACCCAAAACGAATTTAAAAACGGGCACATTGCCAATTCCGGTCAGTTAAATTATTATGCGCTCGATTTCAGGAAAAAATTATTGATGTTGCCCAAAGACGAACCCATTTATTTGTATTGTAACACCGGCTGGCGCAGCGAAAAGGCCGCACAAATTCTGGCTGAAAACGGCTTCAAAAATGTTTTCAACCTTGAACACGGCATCATGGACTGGGAATTGCAAAACCTTCCGGTTGCCTTAGCTCCTGATGCCAAACCCGATACCGAAAACAAAATGGAATACGAAGAATTGGCGCGGTTTATCGAATCGGGGAAACCTGTGTTTGTTGATTTTTACGCGCCCTGGTGCGGCCCCTGTCGTACAATGATGCCAATGGTTGACGAACTGAAAACAAAATACCACGGCAAAATTAATATTGTAAAGGTAAATGTGGATGCCAGCAAAAAGCTGGTGAAGGAAATGAAAATAATGGGCGTTCCTTATTTAGCTCTTTACAACAAAGGCAAAACGGTTTATACCAAAAATGGGCTCACTTCGCGCGACGAACTTGAAAAGGCATTTAACAGCATTTTATAAATCAGATTATGGAACCGAATTTAATTATCTATTTAATTGTTGCGCTGGCAGCCACCACAATTGGCGCAGTGCCACTGGGACTGGTTAATCTATCGGTTTTGGATTCGGCTTTGAAAAATGATATACGCGGCGCATCACAAATTGCCCACGGTGCCTCGGTAGTTGAAGTATTTTTTGCGCTTGCTTCACTTTTGGTTGGAACAAAATTATCACCTTTTTTCGAGGGAAACCCGTTGGTGCGATATTTTGTTTTTGCCGTTTTACTGGTTTCAGGCCTGTTTTTCTGGTTCAAAACAAATAAGGAAAAAATCAGGAAAGAAGCGCAAAAATCTTATGGATTTCTGAAAGGAGCTTTGCTAAATATCGTTAGCATTCAAGTGTTGCTTTTTTGGCTGCTTGCTGCCACCGTGCTTTCTGCAAAACAATGGTTACCAACGACATTCCCGGAGGTTTTGTTATTTCTGTCCGGAGTTTGGCTGGCAAAAATGGGCGTCTTAAAAGGATATGCTTTTCTTGCCAAAAAAGTGGCAACCCACGCTGAAAAATTTTCGGCCAATACAAACCGCATTATTAGCATTGTTCTGTTAGTGGTATCAATCATTCAATTCATTAAAATTTAAATTTTAGAAGAAATGTTACAGAAAAACTACATACCCAATATTCCTGAAACCGCAAAAAAACGCGTGGTTGTGGTTGGCGGCGGATTTGCCGGGTTAAAGTTTATCCAGAAATCGCTTTGTGCGCACTACCAGTTGGTATTACTGGATAAAAACAACTACCACCAGTTTCAGCCGCTGCTGTACCAGGTGGCCACTGCCGGGCTCGAACCCAGCGCTATTTCATTTCCATTGCGGAAAGTGTTGCAGAAAGAGGAAAACATACATTACCGTTTAGCCGAAGTACAGCGAATTTTTCCTGAAGAACAGGAAATTTTAACCAGTATCGGTTATCTAAAATACGATTTTCTGGTGCTGGCAACCGGCGCCGATACCAATTTTTTCGGGCAGTCTGAAATAGAACAAAACGCCCTTGCCATGAAATCAGCATCCGACGCGATATTAATCCGTAACACCATTCTTGAAAATTTTGAAAAAGCGTTGCTCCAGACTTCGCCCGATGAAATGGAGAAATTCCTGAATATTGCAATTGTTGGTGGTGGCCCAACCGGTGTGGAACTTGCGGGGGCGCTGGCCGAAATGAAAAAATACATTTTTCCAAAAGATTATCCTGAAATCGATTTGGATAAAATGCGCATTGTTTTATTTGAAGGTTCGCCCAATTTACTGGCAGCTTTGTCGGCACATTCGTCGAAACTGTCGCGGCACTACCTCGAAAAGATGGGGGTTGAAGTACACACCAATATCAGGGTAACCGGATATGATGGTACTACAGCAACTTTATCGGATGGTACTTTTTTCGAAACAAAAACACTCATCTGGGCTGCCGGGATAAAGCCGAATGTGTTGAACGGCTTGCCAAAAGAAATTCTGGGCCGCGGAGGCCGGGTTTTGGTGGACCGCGAAAACCTTGTAAAAGGGTTAGATAGTATTTTTGCTCTGGGTGACCTTTGTATCATGGAAACACCCAAATATCCTAATGGACATCCACAGGTGGCGCAAACTGCGATTCAACAGGCCGGGTTGCTTGCCAAAAATCTGAAACGTTTGGCAAACGGAAAACCATTGAAAAACTTTGAATACATCAACAAAGGTTCGCTGGCAACAGTGGGCCGTAACCGTGCTGTGGCCGACCTCCCAGGTTTAAAACTGCGGGGTTTTGTTGCCTGGGTACTTTGGAGTTTTGTGCACCTGTTTACCATCATGGGCGTGAAAAACCGCATGTTTGTGTTCCTCAACTGGTCGTGGAATTATTTTACTTACGACCAGTCGCTGCGGTTGCTGATAAAGCCGAAACAAAAATTTCAGCAAAACTATTCTGCAATTTCTTCTGAAATAGTGGATGAAAAACAATCTTTTGCAACAAAAATTCCGATCGGACAGGATTTAATAAGTAAATTGACGTCAAATTAAAATTAACAAAATATGAAAGCTATATGGAACGGCAAAGTGATTGCCGAAAGTAACGACATTGTCAACGTTGAAGGGAATGCATATTTCCCGGTTGATTCAGTAAAAAAAGAGTTTTTAAAAAACAGCGAAACCCAAACCGTTTGCCACTGGAAAGGGACGGCATCTTATTATAATCTCGAAGTGGATGGAAAAGAAAATCCCGATGCTGTTTGGTATTACCCAACACCCTCAGGATTAGCCAACAGTATCAAAGGTCGCGTGGCATTCTGGAAAGGTGTTCAGGTAGTGAAGGACTGATGGAAGAAGAAAATGGTGATTAAGGGCGAGTTATTGTGATTAATGGAGATTTGGAATTAAAAGAGATTAGTTGTGATTGATTGTGATTGTTGATAAAAAAAATAAAATGCGAAAAATTTTATGCTGATTAAAAAGACTACGAACGAGGTATTCGATTCATTAAACAACAAAAATGTAAAAATCGTGGATGTCCGGCCGGTGGAGGCATACAACGGCTGGAAACTAAAAAACGAAAAGCGTGGTGGCCACATTGCCGGGGCAAAAAGCCTGCCTGCAAAATGGTTAAAATACATCGACTGGATTGAAATAGTCCGTCGCAAAGATATACTTCCGGAACACGAAATCATTGTTTACGGGTATTCGCTGGAAGAAACCCAAAAAGTAGCCGAACGGTTTGAAAAATCAGGCTATAAAAAGGTATCGGTCTATCGTCATTTTGTGGATGAATGGACTGCCAATACTGATTTGCCTTTGCAAAAACTCGAACGTTACAAAAACCTGGTTTCAGCAGAATGGGTGAACGAATTGATTTCGGGTGGAAAACCGGCTGAATATGAAAATGACAAATTTGTGCTTGTTCATTCACATTACCGCAACCGTGACGCCTATTTAAGCGGTCACATTCCGGGTGCAATTGATATGGATACGCTGGCTTTGGAAGCTCCCGAAACCTGGAACCGCCGTTCGCCGGATGAATTGAAAAAAGCATTGGAAAAACATGGAATTACTGCCGACACCACCGTGGTTTTGTATGGAAAATACATGGACCCCGACAACGACGACGAATTCCCGGGCAGTGCTGCGGGCGATATTGGCGCCATCCGCAATGCATTTATCATGATGTACGCCGGGGTAAAAGATGTACGCATATTAAACGGTGGTTTTCAATCGTGGCAGGATGCCGGTTTTGAAACTTCGTTTACCGATGAACCCAAAAGACATGTAGCCGATTTTGGCATTTCGATTCCGCAAAAACCCGAACTGGCTGTTGATACGCCCGAAGCCAAAGAAATGATTGCTGCTGCCGATGCCGAACTGGTTTGTGTGCGCAGTTGGCCTGAGTATATTGGCGAAGTGAGCGGGTACAATTATATCGAAGCCAAAGGCCGGATTCCCGGAGCCGTGTTTGCGGATTGTGGCAGCGATGCCTACCACATGGAAAACTACCGCAACGTGGACCACACCACCCGCGAGTTTCACGAAACAGCGGAAATTTGGATGAACAACGAAATAACGCCCGATAAACAACTGGCTTTTTATTGTGGCACAGGTTGGCGCGGCAGCGAAGCATGGTTTAATGCCTGGCTGATGGGATGGCCGCGTGTTTCGGTGTACGATGGCGGCTGGTTCGAGTGGAGCAACGACCCGAAAAACCCGTTTGAAACCGGTGTGCCTGAAAAAAACTAAGATTATGGAACAACAATTACTTCTTTCACAATTGGCCACAGATACCTTAAAAGGGCTTTCCTCGAACTCAAAATACCTTTTGTCGAAATATTTTTATGATGACGAAGGAAGCCGGATTTTTCAGGACATCATGAACATGCCCGAGTATTACCTCACCGATTGCGAACATGAAATATTTGCATCGCAAAAAGAGGAAATCACACAGGCAATTTGCCCGGAAAAGAAACTGTTTAATCTGGTTGAACTGGGCTCAGGGGATGGATTAAAAACCAAAATACTGCTAAAGCACATGGTCGAAAAGGGTACCAATTTTCAATACACTCCCGTTGACATTAGCGCCAAAGCCAATCTCGAACTGGTGGAAAGCCTGAAAATCGAATTGCCCGCGTTAAAAGTAGAAGCCAAAACCGGAGATTATTTCCGAAAACTGAAAAATCTGAACGGACATCCATCCATTCAAAAAATCATCCTTTTTCTGGGGTCGAACATTGGGAATTTTTCTGATCAAGAAACGGCTGAATTTCTGGGCCAGCTTTCGGCGTATTCAAATGTAGGGGATAAAGTATTGATTGGTTTAGACCTTAAAAAATCGCCCCGGGTAATCATGGATGCATACAATGACCCGCACGGTCACACACGCCGGTTCAACCTGAACCACCTGGTTCGGCTGAACCGTGAACTGGATGCTGATTTCGATATTCAAAAGTTCGATCAGCAAACGACCTATAATCCACAAAGCGGCGAAGTAAAAAGTTTCCTGATTTCGAATACCGAACAAACCGTTCAGATTGGCGCTCTCGAAAAATCCTTTCGTTTTAAAAAATGGGAAGCCATTTTTATGGAACGCTCCCGTAAATACGATTTTCAAACCATTGAAAAACTGGCATCAAATCATGGTTTTAAAGTGATACGAAATTTCACAGACCAACGGAATTACTTTGTGGATTCGTTGTGGGAGAAAATATAGAAAAAAATAATATGACTTTGCTGAACGATATTTTCACAACCATCGCCGAACGCCGCGATTACCTTTACGAACTGCTCGTTCAGCACATTCTGCTTAGCCTCTCCGCCATTATTATCATCTCTGTTATTGGAATTCCAACCGGAATTGCCATTCTTCAGTACAAAAAGTGGAGACAAATTATTTTAGGGACTGTCAATTTCCTTTACACCATCCCGTCAATCGCCATGTTTGGATTGTTTATCCCGTTAGTTGGAATCGGGTTTGGCAATGCGTTGGTAGTGCTGGTAATTTATGGATTGCTGCCTGTTATCAGAAATACATACACGGGGTTGAACGAAGTTGACCCGCTTCTGCTTGATGCCGCAAAAGGAATGGGCGCCACGCCGTGGCAGGTTTTTTCGATTGTACGCTGGCCCCTGGCTTTTCCAACCATTGTAAGTGGATTCCGAACTATGGTAGTAATGACCATCGCACTGGCCGGGTTAGCTTCTTTTATCGGGGCAGGTGGTTTGGGACAAGCCATTTACCGCGGAATCAACACCAACAACTCTTCGCTTATTTTGGTCGGCTCAATCGCTGTTGCTTTGCTGGCGCTGGTTGCCGATTTGGGAATCGGGGCAATCGAAAAGTCACTGAAATCAAAAGTGAAAAAAACGGATAAAAAAAGTCGTTTCCTGAAATATTTCGGGTTGGGAATTCTTGCGTTGCTGTTCATTTTCATGCTCCTGCCAAAACCAGGCAATTCCTCCGGCAAAAAAATTGTTGTTGCTACAAAACCCACTGCCGAGCAATATATTTTAGGCGAAATCATTTCACAGCTTGTTGAAAACAATACCGATATTCAGGTCATCCGGAAATTTGGCATCGGCGGCGGTACTTCTAACATCCACCCTGCAATGTTAAATGGCGAAATTGATATTTACCCTGAATACACCGGAACGGCATGGTTATTTATTCTGAAAGAGCCACAAATGAATAATCCGGATAGTTTGTATTCGGCGCTAAAAAAGGCGTATGCTGAACAATTCAATCTGGAATGGGCTTGCAGGCTTGGATTTAACAACACGTTTACACTTGCGCTTCCCGAAACGGTGGCGCAAAATAAAAATATCACTACTTTTTCTGAATTGGCTCAAAAAAGCAATGGTTTCATTTTTGGGGCTGAATTTGATTTTTTTGAGCGCGAAGACGGTTTTACAGGACTGAATAAAGTCTATCCTTTCAATTTTAAAAACGAAGTGGAACTGGATATCAACCTGAAATTTCAGGCACTCGAAAACCACACAGTCGATGTTATCAATGCCTTTTCAACCGATTCGCGAATCAGGCAAATGAATCTCCGTTTATTGAAAGATGACAAACAGTTTTTCCTTGCTTATCAGGCGGGTATTGTTATCAGGAATGAAACCTCACAAAAATATCCTGAATTAAACAGATTGATTAAACGCCTGGAAAATACCATTAGCGATTCAGCGATGCTTCAGCTTAATTATGAGGTAGAAATTGAAAAAAAATCACCCAACGAAGTCGCAGCTAATTTTTTGAAACAACACAAATTATTGAAATAAAACCGGAGAATGAACAATCCTGTCATCGAAATAGTGAACGTAACCAAATCCTACGAACCAGAAAGCAAAGCGCTGATTAATGTTTCGCTGGAGATTCCGCAAGGGGCTTTTGTTACAATTATCGGCCCAAGCGGTTGTGGAAAAACTACGTTATTGCGCCTGATGAATGGGATGACCGGAATTGATTCAGGAAGGACTACAGTGATGGGCAAAGACCTGGAAAGTTGGGATAAAATTCAACTCCGGAGGAAAATAGGTTATGTCATTCAACAAGGCGGACTTTTCCCGCACCTTACCGTCAGGCAGAATATTGCTTTTGTTTTGACTATTTCGGACGTGGAAAAGAAGGTCATCGAAAAACGGGTAAACGAATTGGCAAAAATGATGGGTTTTGATGAACGTCAGTTAAATGCGTTTCCATCGGAATTAAGTGGTGGTCAGCAACAGAGGGTTGGAGTTGCCCGGGCGCTGGCATCGCAACCCGAAATTGTTTTGATGGACGAACCTTTTGGCGCTCTCGATAACATTACCCGCCGAAACCTGCAACATGAAATCAAGGAAATGCACCAAAAATTGAAAATCACGTTTATAATGGTTACCCACGATTTAAAAGAAGCATTTGCATTGGGAACCCATGTTGTCATTATGAATAAAGGAGAAATCGAACAATTTGATACACCGGAGAATATTCAGGAAAAGCCAGTCAACGACTGGGTAAAAGAATTTATAATACGTTAAATTTCAGGATAATGAATAAGGTAATTTGGTTTATTTTAATAACAATAATTTTTCAAACAGTTGTGATACAGGCCCAAAACAATCCGCGAAATGTTGAACTCAACTGGAAAACCGATACAACAAAACATTCTGCGCCGCTTAATGAATTCACAGCGTTGATGAAACCCGATGGTATTCCGCCCATTGATTCCCCTAAATTCTGGGACAAAGAAAAAGCAACCGCAAATTATTTTGAACACGAGCCTGTAATTGCTGTGGAAATCGGCGGCAAGGCAAAAGCTTATCCATTAAGTGTATTGATGTTTCACGAAATCGTAAACGATGAAATCAACGGAGTTCCTATTTCAGCTACTTATTGTCCGCTTTGCAATGCTGCGCTGGTTTTCGACCGGCGGCTTGAATTCGAAGGGAAAAAATACGTTCTCGATTTTGGCGTGTCGGGAATGTTACGCAACAGCGACCTGGTAATGTGGGACCGCCAGACTGAAAGCTGGTGGCAACAGTTTCTGGGAGAAGCGCTGGCAGGCGAATTAACCGGCGCCCAATTGAAAATCATTCCGTCAATGTTGATTTCGCTGAATGAGTTTTTTGAAAGCTACCCCAAAGGACTTGTACTATCAACTGAAACAGGAATTTCCCGTGAATATGGAACCAATCCATACACCAGCTACGACAACCTTGAAAACAAACAACCCCGGTTGTTTAAAGGTGAAGTGGACGATCGGTTGCCAGCAATGGAAAGGGTTATCGATATTGAAGTTGATGGAAAATATAAAATTTACCCTCTTTCAGAAATCAGCAAAAAAGGAGTAATAAACGACAATTTTGATGGGCAGGCGGTGGTATTTTTCCATACAGAAAAAACAGTGTCAGTACTCGATGAAAACAGCATTTCCAAATCGAAACAAATTGGTTCGGTAACTGTATTTGAACCCCGTTTTGACGATAAGCTGCTCACCTTCAAGAAAACAAATGAAGGGTTTGTTGACAACGAAACCGGCTCGGTTTGGAGCATTACCGGAAAATGTATTTCAGGGAAATTGAAGGAAAAGGAACTTCGTCCGGTGCCACATGGCAATCACTTTGCCTTTGCGTGGTTTGCTTTTCACCCGGAAACGGAGATTTTCAAAAATTAAAAAATGAATCAACAATGGAAATTCAACTCTATTCAACCCTAACCTGCCCGAATTGCGGCCACCAAAAATCTGAAGAAATGCCCACCGACGGCTGTCAGTTTTTTTACGAGTGCGAAAACTGCAAAACCGTTTTTCGTCCCAAACCCGGCGATTGTTGTGTTTATTGTTCGTATGGAACTGTGAAATGCCCGTCGAAACAGGGAGAATAACTTATTTCTTAAAATAATCAGATTTATTTGTCTTTTTTTTGTCAGGATTACAAAACACTGCGACTAATAAGCGTAATTATAAAATTATACGCGTATGAAAAGTTCAGTATTATTTAAAGTTTTGTTTGCATTAGCAGTTGTTGTTTCGCTGCATTCATGCAAGGATGATGATGAAGAAATGAAACAGGAATTTATTGCTGATGACAGTTCATTCAGCAATTTTATGAGCTGGAAACTCGAAGCAACAAATCAGGGACCCGATCCAGCTTTAGGCACTGCACACGCCGGAAATGATACAACCGTTACCAGGATGATTTATTATAAAAACGGTCAGAATCCTGTTAATGGAGAATTCCCGGTTGGTACAATAATCGTGAAGCATTCAAAAAATCCCGATCTCACGGTAAATGAATTTACTGCGATGGTAAAAAGAGGAAACGGTTTTAATCCGGATGGAGGTGACTGGGAGTGGTTTATGCTGAATGCCAATGGTTCGATTGCAACAGAAGCTGCAACAGGAATGAAAATGCGTGGATCGAACCTCATGGATGGAATGTGTATGGGTTGCCATCAGGCAGCTTCGACCGACTTTGCTTTTACGAAGTAAATTTTCTGTTCGTGATGCGAATCTCCAAGCTTAAAAATAGAATTCCCGTGTAGAAACAAAAAAGTTTGCTGCCCGGGATTTTCTGAATTACCTTTTCCTTAATTCCACTCTGATTTTAAAATTATTCAGTTTGTAAGAAGTATAATGAAGAGGAAGATTACATTTTGAAAACTTTACTGCCCAAATTGCGGCCACCAAAAATCCGAAGAAATGCCCACCGACGGCTGTCAGTTTTTTACGAATGCGAAAACTGCAAAACCGTTTTACGCCCTAAACCCGGCGATTGTTGTGTTTATTGTTCGTATGGTACAGTTAAATGTCCGTCGAAACAAACCTAAGATTTTTTGTCAGGAATGAGAGGAGTCAACGACCATTAGTAAAAAAAGAAAATGGGACATACAATCAGTGTTATTTATGGTTCGGTTCGAGCGGACAGACAAGGAATAAAAGCAGCAAAGTACCTTGAACGAAAACTGCAGGAAAAAAATATCAACGTGAATTTAATTGATGCGTTGGAGCATCAACTTCCGCTCCTCGACAAAATGTATAAAGAATTCAGCCCTGGTACAGCGCCGGAACCCATGGAAAAAATATCAAAAATGTTAAACGAATCTGATGGATTTTTGATAGTTACCGGCGAATATAATCACAGTTTACCGCCAGCCTTAAAAAACCTGCTCGACCATTTTCAGCGGGAGTACTATTTCAAACCGTCGGCAATTGCATCTTATTCGGCAGGTTCATTTGGCGGGGTGCGGGCTGCTGTCCATCTCAGGGTAATTCTTGGCGAATTGGGAATGCCTGCCATTTCTTCTATGTTACCATTTCCGGTAATCAGCGATTTGTTCGACGAAAACCTGAATCCCAAAAACGAAAGAACCGAACGGTCAACAAACCGCTTCATCGAAGAATTCATCTGGTACACTGAAGCATTCAAAAACCAGAGAAATAAAGGTGTGCCTTATTAAAAACTTGCTATTACAAATTCGAGGAAGAACAATTTCATTTAAACTTAAATATTCTTTGATTTATTCAAAGCGATTGCTTAGTTTTGTTTCCGATTTTAATCAATATGTCAAGAAGTAAAACATACGATGATGATTTGGTATTGGAAAAGGCCATGAATGTGTTCTGGGTTCATGGTTATGAAGCCACTTCGGTACGTTTGCTAGAAAAAGAAATGGGCATCAACCAGTTTTCGATTTATTCTTCATTTAAAAATAAAAAGAACTTGTTTATTAACGCTTTACGCAAATACCGCGAGTTTGTAATAATAAACAGGTTTCAACCTTTGTTGCAGGAAGGCGCTGGTTTGTCCGAACTTAAAAGTTTTTTGAAAAATGCAACCATACATAAAAGCAGCAATGTAAAAAAAGGATGTCTGGTAGTAAACACAGCCGGCGAACTGGGTGAAAAAGATCCGGATATAGCAAAGGAATTAAACCTGTATTATGATTTTATCCGGAATATGCTCCTCCGGGTATTAAAAAATGCAATCGAAAAAAATGAAATTGCGGCAAATACTAATATTGAAAAGCAAGCCAGTTTTTTCCTTGGCGTGATGCAGGGAATTTCGGTGGCCAACAAAACAATGGACAAAAGTCAGTTAACCGATTTTGTTGAAGTGGCTTTGAATCAGCTCAACTAAAATTTTTTTAATCATTTTCTAAGCATGTGCTTAGAAATAAATAACAGTAATAAATATGACAAAATTCAAATTGCACACTATCGAATCGGCTCCGGAAGGTTCAAAAGAAATGCTCGAAGTGGCGTTAAAACAAAACGGGTTTATTCCTAACCTTTATGGAATTATGGCTGAATCGCCGGAAGTTTTAAGCGCTTACAGGCAAATGGCTGAATTATTTGATAAAACTTCACTTAGCCCTGCTGAAAAAAATATTGTTTGGCTAACTATTAGTTACAATAACAGTTGTCATTACTGCATGGCGATTCATTCCATGGTGGCAAAAATGTACAAACTACCCGATGAAACAATTGATGCGCTGCGAAACAACAAACCACTCAACGATGCCAAACTGGAAGTGCTCAGAAAATTTACCGCCTTGCTGGTTGAAAAACGCGGATGGGCTTCCGAAGATGAAGTTCAGAAATTTATTGAAGCTGGTTATTCCCAAAAAAATGTACTGGAAATAATTGTTGGCATTGGCCAAAAAACAATCAGCAATTATGTAAACCACCTTGCGCATACACCGCTCGACAAACAAATTGAAGCTTTTAAATGGGAGTCCAAAATTTCTGAATAGTGATTTAAAACAAATAAAAAGATGAAAAGAATAGTATTATTTTTTATGTATTTTGGTTTTGCCATTTTTATGGCTAATGCGCAAATAGCTGAAAAGGCTGAAGATATTTCGCCATTGTTAATTGGAGAGAATATTCCTGATGTTGTTTTAAAAGCAACCGATGGAAGTAGTAGGAACATTTTGGAAATTTTAGGAGAAAAACCTACCGTACTGCTGTTTTACCGCGGTGGGTGGTGCCCGTTTTGCAATGCTCATCTGGCTGAAATTCAAGTTGCACAAAACGAAGTACTGAACCTTGGATACCAGATTATTGCCATCAGTCCCGATTCACCCGAAAACCTGCAGACCACGGATGAAAAACAAAATCTTGCTTACAGCCTTTATTCTGATGGCGATGGAAAATTATCTCAAGCCATTGGCATTGCATTTAAGGCGCCCGAACGCTATTCCGGGATGTTGATTGAAAAATCGGACGGATTAAACAAAGGATTTCTTCCAGTACCATCGGTTTTTATTGTTGATTCTTCAGGTAAAATACTTTTTGAATACATCAACCCTGACTACAAAACCCGTCTGAGCGCAGGACTTTTACTGGCTGTATTGAATGAATTAAAAAATGAAAAGAAGTAAATTAATAGTCTAAATTATTAACTCATGAAATCAAAAATCTTAATTACCTTTTTAACTGCACTGTTTTTATTTAATGCATCAAAAATTATGGCTCAATCAGAAAATACCGAAAGTGTATCCGACAAACTTGTAATAGTTTGGACAAGCGATGATCCTTATCTGGCCGAACGAATGGTTTTAATGTATGCACACGCCGCCAAAACTGCCGGTTGGTTTAGTAAAGTCACAATAATCATCTGGGGACCGTCAGCAAAAATGGTTTCTGAAAACCTGAAAATTCAGGAGAAACTGAAAGCCATGCAAAAAGATGGGGTTGAAATTCAGGCCTGCATTGCCTGTGCAACTGCTTATGGAGTGGTTGATGACCTAAAAAATCTCGGTTTTGAGGTAAAAGGAATGGGCAAACCATTGACCGATTACCTGAAAAGCGATGCAAAAGTTTTAACTTTTTGAGGTTAACGCTGTCAGGATTCCGTCTTTTTTGCGACAAATCAGTAAAACAATTATTAACGATTATTATAACAACTATGAAAACGTATGCAATTTGCCCCATATCGGATAAAAAAATTAATGAACGGGTCGCTCGTGTAAACGGGGCTTTTACAGTTTTACTGCTGCTGCTTTTTGGCTTCACTGGGCAGTGGTTAATCCCGGCTTTTCTGGTGGTTGACTTTTTAATGCGCAGCGGAAATCTTTCCAGGTTCAGTCCGGTAGGCTATTCATCGCGAAATATCATAAAATTATTGCCGGTAGAAGAATTACTAATTAACGCGGGGCCGAAAATATTTGCTGCTCGAATTGGACTGCTTTTTAGCGCAATTATTTTGTATGCATCAGCAACCGGAATGGATTTAACGGCTTTGGCATTTGCTGCTGTTCTTGGTGTTTTTTCGTTTATGGAAGCTGCATTTGGAATTTGTGTTGCCTGTAAAATTTACCCTTTAATGTACCGATTTTTATATAACAAATAACAATACTTGCAAAAGGTTTGTGGGAGGAGCCACTTGGAAAGTGGGAAAAGGGGTGTTCGATTTTGGACATCCCTTTTGAACATTTAAGACCTTACACTTGCCTTTACCAGCACTGTGAAAATACTTTTGATTTAATGTGCCAATGCCTCGGCATTTCTCCCTCTCATTCTTATTAGCACCGTTGCTCATGATTCGCATTTTACGGTGCTCTTCAACTGCTCCGTCGAAAAGCCTTGTGCACCGCACGGCAAAAGAATCCCCTTCATTGCATTGTAGGGATACATTTGCCTTTTGCCTACGCTGAATAAATATTTTTGTTTAATGTTTGCCAAGTGCCTCCGGGAGCTTCATTCAACTCATTTTTCCGACCATCTTCGGAACATTCCTTTCATTCAGCAACCTCCGGCACTGCGCACAAGAGTAACACCTGCACTTCACTCCGCTCGCCCTGCCTTCGGACAGACCTCGCTCTGTTCCGTTTAGCCGTTACACTTGCCTTTTCCTGCGCTCAGCGAAATAGTTTGATAATGTTTTATAGCCTTTTGATAAAGGTGTTTTAAAATCATTCTATTATCATATTTTAACGCATTATTCATTTCCCAATAGTAAAATTTAAGCATTAGGCTTTCGGGTCGGTATTGGTTATTCCAGTGGCAAAGGTAATTCCGTGTTTTGTGGTGTGAAAGTTCGAGCCTCCGGTTTTGCGAAAAATCTCCATCTTCCTGCGTCGGATAGTATTTTTCGCAAAAAACTTGCATCCCACAAACACGACCTTTTTACGCCACCAAAACAACAACGACCGACCCGATGGAAAGACGCATAATCTTAAATAATAATACTATGGAAAAGAATTCTGTAAATAATGATTTTAAACACCTGAGTAACGAAAAACAAAACTCACTCGCCTCCGGAATCCGCATAGGTTTGAAGGGGAATTTCCCGATATTGAAACAACAGTTTGTTAAAATTAAAGAGGCTGAATATTCAACCGATTTTGAGTTTTTTCTTCAAAATCAGGTGCATGTGGTAGTGAACAAAGATAAAAGTTGT
>JBGSRA010000085.1:0-31057 GCA_041737765.1 Draconibacterium sp.
ACAACTTTTATCTTTGTTCACTACCACATGCACCTGATTTTGAAGAAAAAACTCAAAATCGGTTGAATATTCAGCCTCTTTAATTTTAACAAACTGTTGTTTCAATATCGGGAAATTCCCCTTCAAACCTATGCGGATTCCAGAGGTGAGTGAGTTTTGTTTTTCATTATTCGGATGTTTAAAATCATTATTTACAAGATTACTTTCCATAGTATTATTATTTAAGATTATGCGTCTTTCCATCGGGTCGGTCGTTGTTGTTTTGGAGGCGTTAAAAGGTCGTGTTTGTGGTATGCAAGTTTTTTGCAGGAAATACTATTCGACGCAGGAGGATGGAGATTTCCTGCAAAACCGAAGGCTTGAACTTGCAGGCCACAAAAACACGGAATTACCTTTGCCGCCGGAATAACCACTGCCGACAGGGGAGAGCTAAATTTTAAATGTTACAATTGGGAAAGAAAGAATGCCTTAAAATGCGATAACAAAAGACATTTCAATTTGCCTTTACAATAAAGGCTATTAGTCCTTATCAAAATCATTTATCCGGGCAGGCAAAAACAAGTGTAAAGGCTGAGTGCAACGTAGCGAGGTCTGTCCGAAGGCAGGGTGAGTGAAGTAAAATGAAGCATTTACTCTTGTGTGCGGTGCCGGAAGGTTACTGAATGGAAGAAATGAGCTTCGAATGACTGAAATGAAGTTACCGGAAGCACTTGGCACATTAAACCCGAAATTCTAACTCAGCGCAGGCAAAAGCAAGTGTGACGACTGAACGAAACGGGCGAGTTCTGCTTGCAAAGCAGGGCGAGTTTAGTGAAGAGAGGAGTTACTCTTGCGTGGGGTACCGGAAGCTTCTGAATGCTGGGAGGAGGCACGAACGACCAAAATGAAGATGCTGGAAGTACAGGAACGTTAAACGAGATTTTTTTTGTGCGAAGGCAAAAGGCAAATGTATCCCTGCAATGCAATGAAAGGAGTACTTTTGCCGTGCGGTGCACAAGGCTTTTCGACTGAGGAGTTGAGTTAGCACCGAAATACTGCGAATTATGAGCAGTGGTACTGATGAGAATATGAGGGAGAAATGCCGGCGTACTGGATTAATGATTACGGTAATGGAAATAATTATTATCTAATTATGCAACATGAAAAAGAGGAATAACATGTTAAAACCTGTTTGAAAATTTTTTTCAGCGGAGTATCAACTCAGCATTTTATCGCTTGTCGTACAAGATTTTCGCCTAAAAAATACACTTACTATTCAGTTTCAAATCAATATATTTGTAGAATACACCGATAGAATATGGATTCATTCAATCTTTACAATGAAGTTAAACAAGAGTATAACAATTTGTTGCCAGATAGAAACATCATGCTGGTAATCTTTCATTTGTATCAACGTATCGAAAATAAAGAACTTGACCCCACTTTTTTAGAAGATGATATACTCAAATCAATTAAATATGTAAGGAGAAATGATATAAAAACGGAGCAAACGGTACAGTTTAATCAAACCATAAGATCCCTACAAAAGTTCTTTCTATGGAGAGATGAGAATAAGGGCGTGTATAGTTTTCGTCCTTACGCAGAACAACTGTGTGCTGAGATTGCTAAAGTGTTATCTGACACATTCAATCCAACAGAAATAGAGGAAGACTTCAAATTTATTCTAAATAAGCTTGAAATTGAACCATTTGAAAAATGGTACGAATACACATTTGACGCGTATCGAAGGAAAGTCAGTGCCCAAACATCTGTATTAGATAGAAAAGTGGCAAAAGCAATTGCTGGATTTCGCACAGAAATAAACCAAAATGATGATTACAATATTTTGTCTCTCAAAAATATTATAGACATACTTTCGGGCTTAGGTGTACAAACCAGAGAATTGAACATAGCATTTCGGAGTTCAAGGCAGATTGAAGATTGGATAATTAATTTCCAAAAAGAGGAAAAAGGCGTTATATACTTTAAAGAAACGACAGAAGTTATCCGATACTTCAAAGATATTAGAAACAAATTGCAAATCATTGGACGGAAGATTGACGGAATAAAACCCAAATTGGACGAATACATCAACAATGTCAATCAGCAGGATTTTTACAGAAAATTCAAATTACTCCTAAAATTTACTTTGGAGAATGCTCAAATAAATAGAAGTGGAGAGGTTTGTTTACCCCATAATATTCCTAATGGATGCATATTCCCGGATAAATTACAGAAATTCCTGATAATAAAAGAAAATTGGACCCCGGACCAGATAATCTCTCGACGAAGCGCTAAAGTTATTGTTCCAACGATTGATAAGGAAGCTTCGTTACTTGAATTAAAACGATGCAATGAACAAACAGCGATGCTCAAGCGGGTTAAACAATATCTTGATGAGCTTGAATATCAATTAAGTATTTCGCAAGAAGTAGATTTTTCAATGTGCTTTTTTGAGGTAATGGAAAAAGAACATGGGGATGTAAACGTGGCCGTTCGTTTTGCTTCTCGTGCAATAGAGAAATATTTCAAGAGCAAAATACATCAAATTGAAATTCAAAAAGAGAAAATAAGTTACCCATTATATCCGACTATTGCCGTATGGAAAACAACGATATACAAAAAAAATTGAAATACGATTTTTTGGAACACCCGGAAGCAAAAGATTTTTTTGCCCCATTAGATTATGCCTTGAAAAATGGAGTTTACATTCAACAACAGAGCAAACCTAAAGGAATTTTTGATTTTGTTAGATTTAATAACTATCCGAGTTTACGTCAATATTATGCGGATTTTTATGATTTGTACCTCGCAACTGAAGGACAAGACAGCCAACAATACTTTTTCATCGATTTCCAAAAGGATGAAAATGGAAGATTCAGCCGGGGAAATATACCGGAAATAAACCGGAAAAGATTAAAAGATACTCATTTGATTGTAGGATTTTTATTTGTAAGAATCTGCATCATAGACCCAACCTCTGAATATCAGCAAACAATAGATGCTTTAGTTAAACGAATATTTGAAGATTATGACGAATACAAAGTGAATCTATTGAGATTATTTGCTAAAAATAATGAAGATGTATCCATAGATGCTGACGAGAAAGTCATTCAACAAATTATTAGAAGCGCTATTTCCGATTTCAATGACATTGGATGGGTTAGTTTTGATAAAGACACTCAGATATTTGAAGTGATGCCATCTTGTAAAAGGTTACTTACCCTTTATGAAGAAATAATCATGAATATTGACGAAATTATTAAAGATAATTATGGCAAAACAATTTCCCCGAATTCATAGTTTGTCAACTGTAGGAATTCAACATCATTTCCATACAGATTATTTGTTTCACCCGTTTCGAACTGATTTTTCAGGAGACAGTGGTGTTGGTAAATCTATGATTGCCGATATGTTACAGCTAATTTTTGTTGGCAGCGAGTTTTTATCGGCAACGGAAGGAACAGACGAAAGGCTTGCCAAGACTATGCCTTTAAGCCGATATGGATATGTGTTTATCAATGTAGAAGTTGATACACGCAAATTTATTGTTCTTGGCATGTTCATTTCTACGGCTACTATTAACCCGGACCCTTTCATTATCCAGGGAGGATATGGAAAAGATGCCTATATCACACTTCAGAGCCCCATATCGTACCGGGACATACTAAACGGCGAGATAGTTGAAGATATTGATGCTGTATCAAAAAGATTAGCCGGACGATGTAATTGCCAAAGAGTAACACAGAAAGCCTTTCATGAGTATTTAATGGAGAACGAATTATTGCCGATACAAATAACCGACAAAGCCCGACTCAAAAATTATGCTCGTATTCTTCGCTCTTTTGCCAGAGGACGCGACTTTAAACATGATTCAGAAGCACTGAAATATTTTTTCTTTGACGACCAAAAAGAAACCGGGATATATGAAGATTTTCAAAAGAGATTAGACAATATTGAAGCAGATTTGAATTGGCATAAGAGACATAAAGAAATACTGCAAAATGTTTCGGCAAAAGAAAATGATTTAATAAAACTAAAGGATTTGCAACAAAAGAAACATGAAACTGAAATAGAACTTTATAGAGCCAAATCTGTATTTCACTTCTGGAATATACAAAAGAATGAGAAAGAAATATCAGATAGTCAGCAAAGAATACAAAAAGCAATTACCCGTATTGTCAATCTAAGGGTAACTAAATTACAAGAAAATATTAATAATATTGAGTTGGTATTTAGTGAAATAGATAGACACTTAAGTACTATACAGAATACAGAAACTAAATTAAAAGAAGTAGATGATGCGGAAAAAATCTTAACCGAAAAGTTGGATGAGATTATAAACGAGTGCATCCAACTCCATTTGTTTGACAAAACGCCAAAATCGAACATTATTGAGTATGTTGAACAACTGCATGGAGAAATTAAAAAAGTGGAACATTGGGTTGAGAAATACCAGACGATAGAAAATGTTAAAACCACATTTTATGCCCAGCAAGCCAATTTCAAAAGACGAAACGAAATAAAGAGCCTGATACACGCCATAAACACACAAAAGCTGATGGACGTGTTCCTTTCGTCCAATTGGGTGAAAGAAGATAATATCGAAAATTGTTACCTGCAAAAAATGGAGGAAATGGACCATGAGATTAAAAACCATCGGGCTTTATCGAAATTTGCAGATACAGGTAATCCTTATTCTTTATCGAGTTGGGCATTAAAAGCCCGAAAAGCGTTAAGTAAAGAACAAGAAAGCGTTCTTGTCTATTTCAAGGATTTGACAATGCAAAAGCCGGAACAATTTGAGGAAGGAGCAAAGTATTTACCGTCACCTGAGCAACTGTTTTATCATTTGGATTTTGGCGTAAACGAAAATGATGGATTTTGGATTAATTTAAATGGTATTCACGAATTTATCCCCCTTGTTGAAACGCAATTTTTCGATACTAATAACATAAATGAGTTAGAAAAATATTTTGCTGCAAATTATAACAAATCACAAAGCGAAATAGAGCGCTTGGAGAAAGAACGGGAAAGGCTATCTACTCTTAAATCGCTTCTTAACCGGATTGGTAATGATACATTAAAAGCATACAAAGAAAAAGAGATAATTGAAGGTTTCAAGACAGATGCGGATTTTGATAAAACAGAAACTGAATTTGAATCGTATTGTACTCATTACTTCTATGCAGATGAGATAAAAAAATGGAAGTCAGAAATTGATAGGTACTTGTCAATTACAAATCAATCCAGGCAAATAACAGAGCAGATAACCAAAGACCTTGAGAATATTGCTGCGTTTGTTCGTCAAAACAAACTACCCGCAGAATCTAATTCTGAAGAACTGCGCAACGTTCTGTTAAAATTGGAAAATAAGAAGAGTCAGGAAAATAAAAACTTAAAACGTCAGCTTCATTGGTATTCAAAAGTAACCAACGCATTATTAGAAGGCTCTATCATTCTGAATGAGAGCAATGAGCTTGCAGAAAGGAAAGTTGCAAAACAAAATATTTTTAGGATACAACCGGAACTCGAAAAAGAAAAGTCTGAATATTCCCGGTACTTGCTTAAATATGAGAATTTGTCAAACAAAAAATTGGATACTGATTTGGATAAATACCAGAATCAGTATTTCAACCCCAATGACGAAGATATCGCATTGAATAAGATAAATAATTCATACAGGATGCATTATGAAGATGTTGTTAGTAAATATGTACATCCTGCAAGTCAAATACGATTCAAAAATTCGGAAGATTTTATTGTTTTGTCCAAAGAAATACTTCCTGAAATCTTTGCTCGTCGAATTATAAATGACGAAATACAAGTATTACAACAAATAAAGGAATATCTTATCGAGATAACAGATAAATACACCGAATTCAGTGATGTAAAGCTTAATATTCTAAAAGAAATATTTACTGAAGTTAGAGATGAAAGCATTGAGTACCTCACAGAGATTGCTGAGATTTCAAATTATTTCTCGCGTAACGATTGTCAAATTTCTCAAGGCATTTCTCTGAATATAAAACACAATCTTTCTGATGCTTATCCGCTAGAATGGATTGATAATTTTATAAACCGTTTGGAAGAAAAAGCTACCTATACGGACTTATTCGAATCATTAGGAGAAAAAATCAGTATTGAAGAAATGATGAGAGAGGCATATGCACAATGTGGCGGAAAAGTGCGTAAAAATGAGGTAAAACACTTATTGAATCCAAAATCATATTTTAATATTGATTTTAGCATGAGAAAAAGTGACGGATCAATTAATTCAGGGAGTACCGGTCAGACTTATGCCGCTATAGCTTTGCTTTGTATTGCTCGTTTGTCATTAATTGAAAAAAAGGCAAGCGGAGGAAAGTTAACGAGGGGACTACGAATCATGCCTATAGATGAAACAGAGAACATTGGAAGTAATTTTAACATGTTAGAAAAAATCGCTCAGGACTATGATTATCAGATTGTTGTTATTTCCCGCCATCCGCTCGATGACTCCAGCGAGAAAGGTCGTTATCAATATATATTAAATGGACAAGCTGATGGTGGGAAAATCGGCACATTTGCTGTTTTCAACGAAGGAGAGGATGTAATAGAATATATGAGTCCAATCTCAAATTCACAGCATTATGAATAAGCAACTAACCTGGCGAGATATAAAAGCATTATATCAATTGTATCATGAAAGGCAGACTTGTGCACAAATAAGGGAACATCCATACATAGATCATTTGTTTTCGTATCCGGATAAATGTTTAGAGTATAAACAAAGAGGAGCAAAAAGGGTAATTGTCCCAACAAACAAATTCAATGCAGAATATACCACACAAGGAATCGAACTGATATATCTCACTTACGAGAAGTTTTTATTAGAGAATGAATTATTAAAAATCCAATCGAACTTTTCTGAATTTGAGATTCGGGCATTGATGGCAATGAAAAACTCGGATTCCATTTTAAACGAACTTAAGGAGAAGATTGGAAAAGGAGAAGAAAGCAGAAAAGGTATCTCTATTCTATTTTTTAAATCTTCAAAATACATTAAAAAAGGTAGTGCATTGGAGCATGCTGTCCTGAAAGTTATTGGAGTAAAAGAATTTCCGCAAAACGAAAATCAAGGCTTTTACCATGTTCCCTGTTTAAATCCTAAATTTATTATTATTTGTGAAAACATGTATTTCCTAACTCTCACCCTTGCCCGGCAAAATAATGTGGAACTGTGGTGTGCTGGTGGAAATAATACCAAGCCGTTTAAAAATATATCTAAAATCGATTATCCAATTTACTATTTATGTGATTGGGATTATGATGGATTGAAGATATATGAAAGTATTGCCCATATCATAGAATGTATTCCAGACAAAAAATCGTCGTTGCAACTGATAACACCAAACGGAAAGAAAGAGAGTATTGCATACACATCTGATTATCATGATAGTCAGTGGCAATGTCATCTTAATTTATCAGGTTTAAATCCGAACAAATATTCTGATGAGCAAAAACAAATTATCTCAAAGTTGGTCGAAACGAATGAGTGGATTGAAGAGGAAGGGAATGATATTAGAGCATTAATTAGGGTCTGCTGAAAAACTCAGACAGCATTTTTTAGTTTGATTGGATATGCGTTTAATATTCGGTTATTAAAAATCTGGCGCCTGTTGATTTCAATTTCATATTGACTTTCCCTATCCAATATTTGTTTTGCTGAAAAACTCATTACTAATTTGACCATTAGGCACAGGAGTGCCGCCCCGGCCAACTTGACCAGGTTAAGCACCAAAAAGATGCAGGCAATCCAAGTTTCACTGGTATTGGATAATCCGGCGCAAACCCTGCCACTGATTCCGATGAAAGGCTCCAGTGATTCCGGTCAAATGCTGCCACTTTTTGGGTGGGTTTTTGGATTTGGGCGGGGGGCAGCGGCACGGAACGATTCCGAAGTAAACACTGCCAAAAACATGTAAAAAGGCAAAATCGGGTATTTGTTCCGGAATAAACACTGCCACTTTATTTTCATTTTTAGATTTCTATTTGTACTTCCCTGGTTTGAAAAATAATAACCAGAGAAAATATGGCTGCAATACAGATCGACATTATGAAAGTAAAACAATTATTGCTTTTAAAAATCAAGAAGAAATCCAACCGTAAGATTGCCCAGGCAATAGGGATTGACCGTAACACTGTGAATGAATATGTAAAAAAACTTCAATCCAGCAGACGTTGTTTTGACGAACTTTTAAAGCTGGAAGAGCATGAGCTTCAAAGTCTTTTCCCTTCAAAAGAGGCACTTGACGGGGACCGCTACGCCACTTTGCACGGGCTTTTTCCCGGATATATAAATGAATTAAAATCTCCGGGGTGCACCCGCCTTCATTTATGGCACAGGTACAAACAGGAGCATATCGATTATTACAGCTACTCACAGTTTTGTCAGTTATTTAGCGACTGGGTTGAAAGTAAAAATGTCAGCGGAAAGCTCACCCATATTGCAGGAGAAAAACTCTTCATTGATTATGCCGGGAAGAAACTGCAGATTGTAAACAAAGAAACCGGTGAAATCCGTGAAGTAGAAGTTTTTGTAGGTATTCTGCCTGCAAGGTCATACACATATGTAGAGGCAAGTTATGACCAGACGCGGGAATCGCTTGTAAAATCTGTTGGTAACTGCCTTGTGTATTTTGGAGGGGTTCCCCAGGCAATCGTGCCTGACAATTTAAAATCAGCCGTTACAAAATCGTCAAAATACGAACCGGTCATCAATAAAACTTTCAGGGACATGGGCCATTATTACGGGTGTGTGATTAACCCCACCAGGTCGTACTCGCCCCAAGACAAAGCTTTGGTCGAAGGGGCAGTTAAAGTCGATAGCTATCGACTGGTGTACCAGCGCATTTATTACGAGATGTCGAAAATGACCTTTTTTAGCATCGAAGAACTAAACAAACAAATCCGCCTGTTACTTGAACGCTACAACAGTTACAAACTTCAAACAACCGGGATAAGCCGTTTTAAACAGTTCGTTGAAATTGAAAAAGAACACCTGGCCCCGCTACCGGCAGAACCATACCAAATCAAGTATTACAACCGGGCGAAGGTGCAAAAGATGGGTTATGTTTATTTAAGCGAAGGGAAAAATTATTACAGCGTACCTTATCGTTATATCGGCAATGATGTTGAAATCCAGCATACTATCGACACTATTGAGATATACTATAAAAAAGAACGTATAGCAACCCACACGAAAAGCTACCGGGGGGGCAGCTATTCAACCATAAAAGACCACTTGTCGAGCACCCACCTGTATTACCAGTCATGGAGCAGGGAGTTTTTTGTAAAAATGGCCGCTGTCATTGGAATAAACACTGCATCGTATGTTGGAAAATTAATCGACCAGCAACCTTACCCTGAAATTGGGTTTAAACGCTCACAGGGGATTATTGCCATGAAACACCAATATGCAAAAGAGCGCATCGAGGCTGCATGCAAAAAAGCACTTCAATACGACATCTGTTCTTTTAAAATCATCGACAACATATTAAAAAACAATGCCGATTTGGAACCACAGCCCCAGCAAATACAGCACGATATAAAACCACACAGCAACTTAAGAAATACCAGTAACTACAAATAAAATAATGAATTATGAACAATCACAGTACCATTGAAAAAATGAAACAAATGAGGATGACAGGTATGGCCGAGGCCTATTACAACAACATCCAGAGTGCAAATTACCAGGATTACACCATTGACCAGTACATCGCCATGCTGGTTGACCAGGAGTGGGAACACAGGCAGGAAAGAAAAATGAACGGGTTGGTTGTAAATGCTAAATTTAAGCACCAATCTTCAATCAGGGATATTGATTACAGTCATCCCCGGAACCTTGACCGGAATTTGTTTGAACGGCTTGTTTCGTTTGATTTTATCAAACACAATGAAAACATCATTATTACCGGGCCAACCGGCAGCGGTAAAAGCTACCTGGCCCAGGCTTTGGGCGTGCATGCCTGCCACATGCTGTTTAAAACACTTTATTTTAATACAGCAAGGCTTATGGATGAAATAAAACTATCGAAACTTCAGGGCAATTATTTATCACTGCTCAAAAAATTACAAAATGCACAATTATTAATCCTCGACGATTTTGGCTTAACCGCCATAGACCAGTTGCAGCGACAGGCTTTGCTTGATATAGTCGAACATAAATATGACAGTGCATCGATAATATTTACATCGCAAATACCGGTCAAAGACTGGCATGGGCTAATCGGCGATGATACAATTGCAGATGCCATACTTGACAGGATTGTGTATTCTTCACACCGGATAGAATTAAACGGAGAATCAATGAGAAAAAAGAAATTAAAAAAATGAATAACTTAGCCGTAGAAATCGAAAAATAAATTGGCAGGGTATCGCCGGAATCACTGGCAGGGTATCATCGGAATATCAATTACCCAATATTCCTCCTGCAGTAGCTCCAATTGCTACTCCGATCGGTCCTCCTAAAAGACCAATTATTCCACCTATTACTACTCCAGAAGTTGTAGAATCAGCATCATTCTCTGCCAAAACATTATTAATTGAATATTTTTTACCTCTAATCGTAAAATACTCTTTATTAATCCGTCGTTTAAGTTCACTTCTCGAAATAGCATTTACTTTTAAGTAAATCTTTCTTTTACTATCAGGATTAATAACATATAATCTCATACAATGATTTCTTTCAATAATAATCGAGTAGAACTTGTTTGAACTTAAGGATAATCAATTAAGGCAAAAACAGATTATTGGTGATTAACATACTATTAGTAGGTAACACTCAAATCTGTTTTTGCCTTTTAAAAATGTTAGCAACCACTACTATGCACCTTCATTTGGTCTATCTGTATCTGCTTCGTTATCTTTTTCTGCAGCATAAGTTGAAGAGCGAGTGGCTGTTTTTGACCCTGAAGCATAAATTTCTTTTATGTCAGGATTGTGAGGAGTCCAACCCCATTTTGAACTATCAGTAACTTGATTTTCTTGAACTGATTCTAAATAATTTGTTCCAAAAACATTCATAATTTTAAATTTTAATTGTTAATAATTAGCCATTTAGCAATATGAGATGATATCTCCAATCCAGTTAAATCTTCAATCCAAAGAAATTGTCCCATTGAGTTTAGCTCAAGAAAGAACCATTCATCTTGCTCAGATATTATAAAATCAAATGCTCCATAATTTAAATTAAATACTGACATAAATTCGATGACCTTCTCTTTTATATTTTCTGGTGGCTCAATAATTGAGTGTGGAGTATTGGCTAAATCATATCGCCTCCAATCAATATTTGCAATTTTAGAGAGTTGAGAGTCAATTTTGCAGACAAAATGTTTTTCTCCAACAACTGTATATCTCACTTCGAATCTTTTTGAAATATAATCTTGCAAAATAAGAGGATTTTCTCCAAAATTAAGAAATTTTTCCAAATCATTTGATATAATCTTATTTACATATATTCCTTTATATACCCCTTCTTCAATTTTATAAAAATCTTGATTCATAAATTTTAAAACCTTTTCGTTACCATTAATAAAAGATTCTTGTAAAAATATTTTATCATTTGAGCAAACAAAAGCAGGAGTCTTAAATCCGATTTTTTTAGCAATCGAATATTGCCTATATTTATTCTCTGCATAATATGAATCTCTATAAAAATTCAACCATTTTTTAGATTCCAAAGAAGAATATATCCCTAATAATGTCTTATTCCATTCCCCTTTCCAAATTTTAAAACCAACATCTATATTGTCAATTTCATCAAGCAATAACTCTACATATGTTCTTCTATTCCAAACAACTTTTATTTCTGATGTGTTAAAACAACCATTCGGACAATGAATTTCCCAGTCATTTTCATCATATTTTATTATAGTAGATTTAAGTGACTCTACATCAACGTTAAATCGAAAATATTTAACTGAATCATTTTTCAAAAATGATTCAACTTTGATAGTGTGAACATCATTCTTATCAGAAATAATTAATATCATCAAGTTTCTTATAAATTACTATGTATTTAAATATTCTAATACCCTATTTATTTACGTTTTGTTAAACTAAATGGAAAGTTTATTGCTTCAATTTTGTAAAATCAGAATAAACAGGCATAATTTTAGAAACGCAAGTTAACAAAATGCAAACTATGAAACAACTGTAAACGTTGATTTTATAATTAATTTCAGACTAATCTAAAAACTTTATTTAAGCCTAGGTAGCTAAAACGGAGCCTATGTGTTTTTATCTATAGGGACAATCTATCGTTCAGCTTGAACATTCAGAAAATATCAGAATGATTTAAGGTAATTGATTGTAATACTGACTCATGGTTTCGTTGCCCATTTGTCAAATCGAATTAACAGCCAAAAAATCGAATAATAAACCATATCCAAAAGAATTAAATACTTATTGCGATCATTTAAGAAAGAAAAGACTTGATTTAAACTTATCTCAATTACAAGTATCAAAAATACTAAAGGTTACCACAGATACAATCACAAATTGGGAATTAAACCGAGGAACACCTATCTCGTCCTACATCCCTAAAATTATTTCTTTCCTCGGATACACCCCGATAATGGAAACAAACGAAATCAAAAGATACCTAATTGAAAAAGGAATAACTCAAAAAGAATTAGCTAAAATTATTGGCATTGACCCGACAACTTTATCCCGAATAGAAAGTAGTGGGGCAAAAAGAATGAATGGGTCAATAAAGAAGAGAATAAGTAAATTGTTTTCAGATAATATTTTGTAAATTAGCGAGTCATAAAATTACTTAATATAATCTGAGGTAAATACAAAGACAAAAAATCAACAAATAATCTAACTTTTAAATTTAATATTATAAGTAGTTACTATGTAAACAAAAATGCTCAAATGGCGATCACGAAGTACATAAAGATGGGTGTAATTGGATGCCAGATATTCTAAATCGTGAATACTTAGGATTTTGTTCCACTTGCCAGGAAGCCGTTAGAGAAGCTAAGAAAAAATATTATAAATCTAATGATTGTTTTTACTGTTGTTATAGTTGTCACACCAGTTAAAAACCTCTAAATATCACCATTTCTAAAAAACATTCAATTTTACATAAAAAATCCAACAATTACGATTGTGGAGATATTTCTTTAAAATTGATAGTGTCATGAGGGGAGATACTCGTCAATTGGCTGACCACTTGAGACAGCCTCTTTTTGTTTACACAGTTTATGAGCTAATCCTATCACAAACCCGACCTTACAATCGGGTTTGTGATATCTCATTAATCAAAAGTGTAAAAAATTCCCCATTGAAGAGATTTCATTTTTTTGACAATTACAGCCTTCTCGTCTAAATCATCATTGTATTTTTCGGAATTGCTAAAGTCAAATAATTCAACATCTTCTATTTCTTCAAGAGAATATTCATATTCTGATAATTGTAAGGCAACTTTTTCTCTAAAGTCATTTTCATTCTTAGCCCAATGCAATACATTTACCGCTGCACCTTTGGCATTTCCTAGATCATTATTCCCTTCAAATGGAATAACTGTCGCAAGACCGATCCATACTGAACATTTATTCTTGATATTCATAATGTACATTGTTGTCAATTTTTCCAGCATCCTTTCCATAATCTTTTGTCCCTTTAACTTTCCCATTTGGGCCTGTTCCATTATGATAATGCTTTCCACCTTTTTGATCTTTCGTATGTTTTACAGGTCGTCCTTTGGATCCATTACTTCTGTCATTTCTTGCTGCATCTTTTGCTTCTTTCTTAGTGGATTTATTAATTGTACGTACAGCAGGCTTACCACTTGGACCTAAAACCTTTTCAGTACTTGTATCTATCTTCTTTCCTCCATTAGTTACGTGTTAGATGAACCTATAAACAGAACTAATAATATTATTGCTGTTTCCTCCATGTGCTGCTTACATTAAGAAAGCCCGGTTGCCCAGGCTTTTTTTAATGTAAAATTAATTACTACTCGTATTGTTCTATTTCTTTTTCGATATCACTTTTTAATTTATATGGCTCTATAACAATCCCTTTACCTTGTGGAGTATAAAACACTCCTGCTTGTTTTTTATCTTTTCCCATTCCAATAAGCCATTTCTCTAAAAAATCGGAAAGAGGTATAGGTTTTGGTAAATATTTGTTCCAAGAATCAACTGCGCATAGTTCAGCAAATTCTTTTTCAGGCCAGAAAGGTATTGTTTCGTTTCCTTGAGTATCACCAACTAAAGCCCATCCTTCATTATACAGCCCCCAAACAGTTTCAAAATCAGCAATTTTTCTTATAAAATAAAGATACCTTTCTTCTGCTGACAACTGTAATATACTATTAATTTTTTGTTGATTCATTTTAATACCCTTCATGTTTGTGTTCTAATTTGTGCAAATCCGTATCCTGTAACTTGGCGTTTTTATAACTATGCCCATCTTTTGCTCTTTGTCCTTTAGGGTGTGCTAAAACTTTACCTGGGCCTGTTGAATTTCTTGAATTACCAGGGTTTCTAATTGTTTTTCTATTGCCATTTTCAATATGCCTTTTTTCATTTTTAATCCAACCTCTATCTGCGCTGCTTACCTTTCGGTCGTTTGCTAACTCTCGCAATCTTTCTTGTTTTCCAGACCTTCCGGCAGCTTTCAGATTGTCACTAGATTTTAATGCATCAATAGCATTGTTGATAACTTTAACATCTTTCCCAATTTTCCCAACCTTAGCAATATCACCAATATAAGGAACGAGACCAATACCACTAATGATTGCCCCTCCCCATTGACCATTTTTTGCTTGCAAGCCTGCATTTAAACCATCTGCAACACCTGTCGGGTCAACGATCCCCGCAATATCAAGGCCAGCACTCAATACATCTTCTCCAGCTAATGAATAATTGCCTCCAAAGTCAATACCTAAAGAACTCGCATCAACTTCAACGTCTATTAAGTCCGTTTCTAATGTTACTCTTGAATTGTTTTCACCTGTTATTACTATATCATCTAGAGCACCGTCAGAATCAATTCTAATAATAGGATTGTTGCTACAGAAATTATACGGAGAGAATGAAAAACGTTGTTCGCCAGATGGATCCACCGTATGCCACCTCCCAATCATTGGGTCATAAAACCGTGCACCATAATCGTACCAGTACAAACCAAAATCATCCTGTAACTCCTTACTGTTGTATTGCAGTTTGTTTGTGCTACCGTTGGTGTTTAACTGGCTCATTTCCATGCCAAAAGTATAGTAATGCCTTGCCTGCACAATTGCTGGTGAACTTCCGTTTTTCTTAATCACCATCCTCACATTTCCCAGATGGTCGGTAATATTATACTCGTATTCCCAAATACTGCCGCTTTTAACTGCCCTACCGTGTGGCGTTAAAATGTATTTTAAAGAACGTGTTCCGCTCATTGTCTCATAAACAAATGGCCCGCAGTAATCTACTTTGGTAATGGATCCGTTGTCCTCAACCGTTTTGCGGAGTTTTTTACCATTAAAGGTATAAAAATAACTGATTTTTTTGTTCAGTCCGTTCCAGCTTATTTGTTTAGGAAGGTTCAGCATATTATAAGTAGTTGCAATATACCGGTGCGGTTCGCTTGTTTCATTACCATTCTGATCATAAATAACTGATCGGATTGTGGTTTTGCCTGGGAAATCCACCACCGATGCAACATCACCTTGTTTATCATACGAGCCAGACAAATGATTTCCCTGGTAAGTGAATTTCATACTGTCGATCAAAACACCATTGAAATCGTACCTCGAAATTTTGGTGATATTTCCGTTTGAGTCATAAGCAAAACCTTCATCAAGGGCATTTGCATTTACCCCGGTTTTTGTAAAATTAGCTGCAGTAAGACGGTTGTTTGCATCATAAGTATAGGCATACAACATATCAGGATTAGCAGAATTACCCCAGGTGAATTTTGAAATATTGCCATTGTATAAAGGGGTTGTTGCTGTATTATATTCGAGCTTCATTCCAAAAACATCACTCTCGGTGAATGTAGATGGATTATTAAATTGGGTCATCCAACCCCTGATATTATAAGTGTAATCATTCTTCTGGAGGAATGTCCCGCCGCTTTCAGAGTGCAGGTATTGAATTGCCAGGTTTCCTGCCTCATTATAATTATTTCCGGACATCAGTATTTCCCCTATTCCATTAATGCTGAACCGGGTTCTTTTTAGCCTACCCCTGTGGTCAAGATCAAAATAAGTATCAGCATATGTGGTTACTGCGTCAGCGGTGTGCCTGTTACGGGTTTGGATAACTTCTCCCGCAAAATTGTACTTGTTTGTTACATAGTCAAGCCCTCCCAAATGATTGTCCGATACAGTTTGAATAATCCTTCCGAATTTGTCGTAATAAATGCCAGTAAAAAGCCACGGGGTCATTCCAGTTTCAGTATCCAGAAGTTTTGCTTTTACTCCGGTTTGTCTGCTTATATCTCTGGTTGACCTAACAGCATTTAGCGCAGTTCCATCAGCTATATAATATGCATTAGCTGCCGGAACGCTTGTATAAACGTCATAATATAAATATTTTAAAGAAATACGGGATGCCTGGCCTGACATATATATAAGATTGCTGTTTATTGAGGTAGTTAAAGTTGTCCTGGATATTGCCGTTGCCCAGGTTCCCTGCTCAACTGGCCTGTTTAAGTTATCATAAATTGTATAGGTCCACTCAGGTGTTGTTTTTGCACGTTGTACTCCATCCTGGGTAAGCACAAGCCTGTCGCGTGAATCATATATATAATATACCCAAACTGCTCTTGGAAACTTTTTATCAGTTAACCTTCCCCTTGAATCATATTTATATTGAAATGCGTCGTAATTTCCTGTTGAAGAAGTTGCAGTGGGTTGAAGTACACTTCTGAGTCTTCCAAACTCGTCATAACAATATCTCGTTTTTGCGCTGTTCATTTCTGTTTGGATTAACCTGCCTTCAATATCTTTGAATTCTTTAACAATTTTTCCATCTTCATCGGTGGTTTCGGTTACATATAATTTACCGGCAGGATAGGTATAGGCAGATGGCGTGTCACCGTTATATAGGTAGGTTTGTACATTGTCAGCAGAGGTATTGGTACGGTATGTGATATCAACAGGTCTTGTCAATTGCCATGCAGAGCCCGGAGCTCCTTGTTTGTCAATGCGTTGAATTTCTGATTTTTCATAAGAATCAATCGAATATCCTTTTGACACTTCAGTAGGTCCATATAACGTAGATATGAATGAATTCTGTTCTGCAATGAATTCTGATTGTGATTTAAAAATCCCACAATTAGTAATTGTATTCCTTGTATAAGGTAAATAAAGTGAATCTGTATTCCCATAAACATCATATCTGTTGTACGAAACTTGATCATAGCCTAATTGGGAGGCCCTAATCTGGTTTGTTTCAATTAAACGTCCCAAACCATCAAAATACTGAATTTCTGGACTTGCCTGTGAAATATCCGGTGTTGTTAATACAGAATTAATCGGATCGCGATATGCGTATGTCAGTATATAACTCATTACCGATGTTGGAATCACAGTTTGCGTCGATGAACCTTCATAAAATTTCAGATCACCTGGATTACCCTGACAATAAGCTGTTATGGTCGCAGATAAAAGGCTTATTATTATTAGTATCTGTTTCATTTTCAGAATATTTAGATTTAGATTTGTTATTTCTTTAATACAATCTTTGAGGTTTCTCGGAATCCCTGTCCCGAGATTTCCACAACATAGGGTCCTTCGGGATGATTTGACAAATCAATCCTGTATTCCATATCATTCACCTGTGCTATTTCCTGGCGAATAATTATTTTTCCCGTAACGTCAAACACTTTTACATAGGCTGTCATTGATACCCATTCAGAGGACGGGTTCCAGTAAACGGTATTTCTTGTCAATGTCGGATATAAATTAAACGGACGTGGCTCTTTTAATTCAGTAATTATTGAAGCGCTTTTCTCTGGCCTTAAAATAACACTGTCGGTGTAAACACAACCGTCTTTATCCATTACAGCCACTTTATACTCACCCGGATTTGAAACTATCAGGTCTTTGGAACCTGAAAGTCCTCCTTCCCACTGGTATTCGCTGAATCCTTCACCGGCATCCAGCTTCCAGCCGGTAATACTTTTATTAATTGCATATTCTGAAACTGTAATTTGCAGCGGTTGTTTTGCGACACAATTTTCAATCCGCGTAATAAAAATATCCTCAGCACCTTGTGAAGTTAATGTTGTTATATCAGTAGAAAGTGTTCCTGTAAATTCTCCGACGAGGTAAATCCCTGTTCCTGAAGAGATGATTGAACAGGGGAATTCAGATTTATCGCCTTTTAATGTAACCAGCGAAACAGGTATGCAATTCTCATCGAATACTGCTACAAAAACATCTGTCCCGAATTCTTCAGTTTTAGCAGTTTTTCCGGCAAAGGTAATTTCATCGGTAAACGAACCTGCCACAACAACCTGATTCCCTGATTTTGTCAATCCGGTTGCTGTTTCATTTCCTAAATCGCCCAACTGATAGTATTGTATTTCTTTTGTTTGTTGGTTGACCTTTAGTAGCAGAGCATCATTCGCTCCGTATGAAATCAACTCAACGCCATTTACAAATGCCGAATATTTAAAATTGGCTAATATCCAAAGATTGACACTGTCATTTAATATCTCCACTGGTTCAACCTCTAATCCGTAAAGCGGATAAGTGATATTTGATGTTGTCCCGTCACCGGCGTTTTCCACTACAAAAAGATGGGTCATTTCCTCACCCACTGTTTTGGGTTTGTTCAGTCCTGCAAAATCACCTTTACCGGTGGTTCCCATCATATAGTTTTTCCCTGATTTGTCAGCTTTGGCCGCAAAAGACTTATCCAACCCTTTGGCATCCATCTGTTTGAACCAATTCAGTTTTGCCCCCTGTGCCAGGCTCCCTGAAAAAACATTATCATCGCCTTGTGTTCCGTAGTATTTATTATCCACCTGGATTGAATCTTCAAACCAACCTGTAAAATAATAGCTTCCACCTGCGCTTTTCTGATAGCCAGTTACTCTGGAATCCTTTTTACTGGCAATAATTGTTTTATCTGTGACATTCAGATTTTTATCAAAAAAGGTGAAGGCATAATTTACCTGGCCTTTTTTGGGAAAGATTTGTCCACTGGTCTGCATCGTTTCATTATACTGGATTACTGCGGTCAATCCTCCGTTTTCGGAAGGGATTAAATTTCTGATGTATTCATAACCTTCTCCCCCAAAGGAAGTTGTTTTTATAAATTCTCCATTTGGTTTTATTATACCGATAAAGCAATCCCGGCTTCCTTTTGAGAAATATTTTGTACCCGCAATGGCAATACTGTCGTAATACGTTCCGGCAATAGCGATATTACCATCAGAAAGTTCTGTTATGGATGTAACAACATCCCAATTAGGGCTTCCGATTTGTGTGGCCCAGGTAACATTTAAGGACTGGCTGTTTGCTGTATTTATGATTCCTGTTAAAAGGAAAAGTATTATTATTCGTTTCATTATTTCTGGATTAATAGTTTTATAATCTGCAATAGAATTTACTCTTCTTACTGTGCCGGATAGTGTATCTGATACTGTTTTAGAAAAAATTCATCATCATTCTTGATATACCATAGTTTCCCGACGAGATTATACACATAAAATGTTATGACACTTGTAGGATCAGACTGAGATATCATACCGATTAAAGGATCATAAGCATAAGTTGCACAAAATGCACTAGTTCCCAAATTGTTTCTTAAAGTAGTATTAAAATTTCTCCATTTATCCTTCTCTGAAGTGTTGTAGAGTTTATAAATATCCTGCATAAGGTCATTAATGTCAGTTGATCCTGCTGCAATTGCTGCACTATTCGCCGCTGTTGATAAAGTGGAATAGTTAACATTATCAGCTTTTACTATTGGAATTAGTTCATTGTAACCCCATATATATGAGGTAATAATACCATTTTTAGAAGTTATCTGCTTTATTCTTCCCTTACTTGTATAATCATTAAATTCGATTTCGGGAGTTGAGCTATAACGAGAATCTTTAGTCGAACCATCAAAATTCGTAAATAAAGACAATAACAAAGGAGAAGATAATTCAAGAGTATATTGTTTATCAGGGACATAACTGCCTCCTCCTCCTTTATATGTTAATAATGAGCCACTAATTATACTATTGTTCTTTAACGTTATCGTTTCTATTGGGAAATTCAACATATTGAGGTTTTTCATGGAAGGAAAAATTCCATTTATTAAATCAGAAGTATACCTGATCTTTGTCATAGCAGTTGCCCCATCACTCGTTTGGTAATCTTTTTGTGTCAGATAACCTGAACTATTGTAGGCATAATTTGTTGTCTTACTTACCGGGTTTGTTCCGGCATTATTATAAGTATATTCTACAGTTTGCTTAGGTAAGAAGGGATAGTAATAGATTTTATAAGATTGTGCTATTCCACCTGTTCCATGTACGCCTACAAGATAACTATTTGAAAAATCACTTAACCCGGTAAATTGTGTGTTTTCTGTCGAATGCACAATATAATAGTTACTTCCATCTTTTTTGTATTGAGTTATTTTTTTGGGGATTCCTCGTTCAAATGATTTATCGTTAAATTTAATTCCAACATAGCTATTCCACAAGTTTACATTAGTAATATATGGATATACAGAATTATCTAAAATTCTTGTTGAATAGTCACTTAAATCCGGATTACTCACATAATCAGTAAATTTATAATTAGTGTAACCCCCTGCTATCTGAACCTCGGTTACCTCGGAATACTGGATATAATTTTCACCATTATTATAATTTCTATTGAAACTAGAACTTTGAACACGGAGATGGTTGGAAGAATATTCCCCATTTATAAACTTCCAAAAGAAAGCATATCTTGGCCAATCCATTAAAATACCGCTTGATGTTACACCACCTGTAGGAAAGTTGCCAACATATTTAAATTCACGTGTACTCACATCATTTATACTATCGTTATCAACAATTTTGAAAACTCTTGTCCCACCTGCATTTCCTAGTACTGAATAAAGTTTTGCTAGGAAACTATTATCATTTCTTCTTTCCAGTCTTTGTGAATACGAATGTGGTTCATAAAAATAAGTGGTCGATCCTCTGGTCGGATATACGATCTTCTTCAGCATGGCAATATTACATAAACTCGTATTGGGATTTCTTTCAGTTCCCGAAATAGTAATATCTCCATTTTCTGCATATATAAATGTAGGGATTGAAGAACCTTGTGCACTTGTATAATTATTCCAGAAACCCCAATGGTCTACTCCGGCTGTCAATGGATTAGGGAATGAGGTATTCTCGCCATAATATTCAAATTTATAGGAATTTACTCCCGTTTCTTTTACGGATTTTAAAAACATTATAGAATTAGTTGCTCCTAAATATGCTTGAGAAAAAGCAAAATCCTTTATGACATAATTTGATTGATCGATAATTTGGATTTTTTGAAGTTTTAATCCTTTTTGATTGAATTTATGTGTTTCATATCCCGGATAGAATACTTTATCTTTTTCAACATAATCAAAATTTATCTTTTTATCACCAATAATAATTGAATCCAAGTATATTGTTTTTGTGGTAGAATATGCGGTCACCAACCCGGATCCTCCTCCAGTTGCATATGAACTACACGGTGTCCCTGGATGATTGGATTCACTGTCAGCTTCTTGCATCCATATATTATTAATGTTATAGATATAATGCTTTGTATCATCAGGATCATCTTCAGGCTGAATTCCTGTATCGAAATAAACATATTTATAGATGATTTCACGTCCATTAGGAGCAACAATTTTTGTTATATGCCAAGCAATTATTACAGGATCATAAACCTCTTTATTATTGGTCAATGAATAATTAACTTCTAATTTCGAGATATCTCCCCCAAAATAAAATTTATATCCATCATCAGTTGTGATAACTATTTCCGAATCATAAACACCATCCTCAAGTGAGCCTGTCATATTTTGTATCCGTAGATTAGTCAGATTAACACTGAAGGGTTTACTCCCAATACACTTAATATCACCATTATTTTGAATATAAAATCTCCCACTAAAACCGGGAAAACTAAAAGAAAATAAGTCCGGGGAAACTTCACAGTTATCAATATTCCAATACCAATTCGTACTAATACTCCCTGCCGATAGATTATGGATATTTTGAAGAGTTGTACCTCTATAGTTAGCATTATTCTTTACACCATAATATAACCCGTGAGGTCGATAGTTGTTGAAACCTAAAGTTCCCTCTGTATCATCAGGACTTCCATTTACTACTCTTGTAACAGCACCTCCTGCAACTAAATTCCATCCCAATCCTACGACACCTTCTTTTTGATTTGGCATAAATCCTGACATGTTATACTCGATTGACAATGGAATCGTAAAATCAGGATCTTGATAAGAATATAAAGGGATTGAAATCTCAGGTTGCCCGGTAAACATAGAAATTTTTTGATTTCCATGCATCGTAAAACTCAAACCTTGTGGAGATTGTATGTTCAAATTACTCCCAACCTGATTGGTCAATATTTCATGTCCTGTTTGCGCAATACTCCACAAAAAGGGCAATATAACTAAAAAAAATGATAAAAGAATTCTTTTCATATTTTAAATAATTTAATGGTTTACCTCTAAATTTTTATGCGAAATCTTAGATTAGAAATGATAGATGTTTTTGGTTTGTAAAAAATTTATAAAAATTAAAACGCCAAAACTATAATAACTGAATCATTAAAACAAGCGTGATTTACGCAATTTTACATACGTGATTTACTTAATTTTCTGATATTAAATTTCAGCTTGTGATTCATAATTATTATTTTATATAGGTTTTGTTTCCATTACTATTAATATAATATTTTCCTCCCCTCGGGCATGTATAAATAGTTCTTCCCCCTGAGTTACTTGATTTAGTAGTAGTAGATTTAGTAGTTGGTATTGTGGTTGTATTTTCAATCCCTGTTGCTTGTGATTGGTGTAAATGGCAATAACCATTTGCATTTAAAGTCTTATTTTTACAAGTAGTTCCGCTTTTGGTTGTCCCCTTACATTGCACTGAAGTAGTCAATTTCTCAACTTCTTTATTTTGTTCATTCCCCGGAGCTTGATTTTGGTGCATGTAACAATAACCATTTTCATTTGTAGTCTTATTTCGACACTTTTGTCCAGTTGATTTAGCTATACCTAAACATTGTGTGGCTTCACCTTCTTTTGTTTTGGAAATATCATATTCTTCAAATTCCCATAATCCAGAATTTGATTGAGATTCAAGTCTGTTTTCAATATTGTCCGGTAACTCTGAAAAAAAATCTATCCCGGTAATTGATTCAACATAATCCACTGAAACTACATAATCTGGAAGTTGTTTCTCTCCTTTCTTATTCGGTAGTACTAAAGCTATCATTTTAGGTTCATCTGTGGGATCATACACAACCTTATAATAATAACCGGGAATAGTTACATGGCAATTAGGTAATGTTCCTAAATTATCTTTAAAAACTGGTCCTGTTGTTACATAAATTTCCTTTTCATTCATTCCCCAATTTCGAACTGTTCCTTCAAGTTTTTTCCAAATGCCTCTATTGAAAGAAGGATTTTGAGGTGACATATTCGACATATAAAAAGATTCCGACATTGCACTGTATTTATAGCCATGTCACCTGCGGGACATAAATGTCCACGATCATATCCTGACCCGGAATAGTCAGTTGGAGTTGAAGAATATGTTTTTACTAAATTATCAGCCCTGAAATTATCAGTTCTGGAAGCCGTTCCCATTAACATTTGATTGGTCAATTTGTAAAATACCCATTCCGCTTGTTCATTTGGTTCTGAATATGAAATAGTGTAATAAGTATGTTCTATTATTTCCCCGTTTGATACAGGTTTCAAATCTGTATTTTTTATCTCAATATCTGATATAATTGATTTTGACTTTTCTATGGGTTTATCATTTATAGCCATTGAACTAACATATCCATCAATTCCATTAAAATTTACAAAGCAATAATTCTGTTCGCGTTTTAAAAGTTGAATTTTATCTCCTCTATTTAATTTTGCTAATGAAGTATAACTTTCAGATTCTTTATATTAATTAGTTCCAACCGTGATTATGAATAACTCACCATTTGATGAATTCATAATTACATCCCCTAATAAATTTGTGTATTCCTTTTCAAGCAGTTCAATTTGTTCAATTCTTTCAACTAAAATTGATTTTTCGACCTTTAAGCTATCAAGGGATTTTTGAATTACTTCTTTCTCTTAGGAAAAACTAAAAGGACTGACTAATAAAAAGAATGCGAGAAAGGGCAACAGTTGGTATTTCATTGTTAAGGTATTGTTTTGGTATTTATGGGTTTAAATATAGTAAATAGAGAAATAAAATTAATTATAAATAAAAGTAATTAACTCAGAAAATAAACAACAACAAATTCGAATGTTGACAGAATAAAAAATTAAATAGAGAAGAAAATCACAGAAAGTAAAAAAGTTAGCCACCATTTTGTCATAACTGTTAAATATATGTTAAGAACTAAATTCATTTTAATTTCTTTTAACAAATGTTTTTTAAATAAAAAAAATACTTATACATTTGGTGTAGCTATCGAGAATAGCATAATATTGAAAACAAATTTATGAAAACATCTACTTATAGTACTCGTATTGCCACTTTTAGTAAAGTAAGTATGGTGTTATATAAATAAGAATTGGTTTATAAAATAGATAAAAAATAGGCCGTTCTAAAAAAGCGGCCTATTTTTTTTCAAAGTTATTTGATTGAAATAAAAAAACTGGAAATTTTGATTATACACTTTTGACGAGGCGTACAAAATTTCCAGTTACAAATGTTCATTCGGATTTATGCCGAATAATTTTCTGACAATTGTCATTGATTTGAAAATCGCGACAAAAATAGAAAATCCTACGAAATATACAAATAAAAACACGAAAAACAAATAAAGGTATTTGTGTATTTATTTACTTCCTGCTTAGCTTATCATGTAATATTTTTAAATGCAAGCATATTCAGTGCTAAAAATGTGATTTGAAAACAACAGATACCAGTGTGTTTATATCAAAACTACTGTTCATGAAAATTTATTAGAGCAATAAATATCAAGGATTTTTGGGATTGAGATAAGTTATTGAAACCAACAGAAGTACAAAAATCACTCGGTATGTTCCAAATTATAAAATTAAAGGGGTATAAATAATGCAATTCTACTTAATAGGATGCAAAAAAAATGAAGCTAAAAGATTCTTATCTAGAATATTATATAAAGGCTTAAAATTCAATGGTTTGTCTAAAGATAATATTTACGGTAATATATTGAGAGTTCGGTTGTCAATAAATAAAAAATTGCATTTAATATGAAATGAAAAACTTAAAAAGTCAAAAAGAATTAGAAGATAAGGGGATTAAATTTATATTAATTCCTTTGATTCATCCAGTACACACAGTAAGTGATGTTCAGGTGGCTTGTAAATGTGATGCTTCAGAAGTAGTAAAAACGTTGGTGTTTATTGGGGATAATCCAGTTATTATAATCTTGCCAGGAAATAAAAAAGCTGATATTGATAAAATAAAAGTACTTGTTGGAGAAAAAGATTTACGAATGGCTAAACCGGAAGAAATCAATACTCTTACGGGCTATAATATAGGTTCAATCTCTCCATTTGGTATTAATTCCAATATTAAACAAATTGCAGATAACACCATTCCCACTCTCACATTCTTAATTCTGGGAAGCGGACAAAGTGATGTACTTATAAAAATTAGCCAGACGGAATTTAGGAAATCATTTCGAGGCACTTTTGCTTCAATCTCAAATTAAAAAACATTTAAAAAAAGGAGGTATAAGATGAAAATTATTTTCATAAATGCTGCCGATACATCTCGGCATGTTTCAAGTGCAAACACAGCTATATACCCGAACTTGGGTATATTAACTCTAATGAGTTCCCTTAATAATAAAAAGGCGAATAATTTTGAACTAGGTTATATTGATGGTGTAGTATATGGAAATTCATTTATACAAAACTATATTGCAGATAATTACTCATCACTCTCTATTATTTGCTTTAGTGTTTTAACTGCTAATTATGCTGCATCTATCATGCTGGCAAATTTTGCAAAAGAGTTAAATCCAAAAATCATAACTATTTTTGGCAATGACCATTTCTCAGCCGTCTATGAACAGGTTATGCTAAGGCAAAAAAATGTGAATTATGGTTTTTATGGAAATGATGTTGTGGAAGGATTCACTGATTTAGTATTAGACATTGTTTCGAAAAATAAAATTACACACAATTTATATTCCGGTCTTGTTTACAGAGATAAAGATGGGAAAATAAAACGGAATAAAGAAAATTCAAGTGAGTATAACCGGCTTCCTCTCGTTGATTATTCCTTAATGGATACACTTTTCCCTCACAATGAATTCTATTTGGAGGGTCAGCAAAAAACCTATCGATTTATGAGGGAAAGAAATTTAAAGAGTCAAGTTATTGATATAGGGAGAGGATGTATTAAGTTCTCTGGTCAACAAAATAATAATATTCCAATCAATGCTTGTGATTTTTGTGGAATTATACCAGGCAGCAAGGTCATTCTGTCTCAAACTTCAGAAAAAGCATGGTTAATCTTAGAAAATGCTTATAAACAAGGATATAACTATTTCTATATAACTGCTGATGAATTACCTCTGACTTTTTGGAATTTACTTAATGAAATGGCACAATCAAAACCTGATTGGTTTAAAAACTTATCTATAATTGATCGTCCAAAAATGTTTGGATATGCTAGAGCAGAGGGTTTTAATATTAATCCAGAAAAAATAAATCTTATTATTAATGACCTTGGGTTTGAACAATTTTTTATTGGTTTTGATGGTTTGTCTAATATCTCTTTAGAGGTCATGAATAAACAACCTGTTAGAAATAAGAATTATGATTTAATGAATTTAAATATGGAAGCACTTAAAAAGGTTGTAGAAAAAGGTTGTTTAATAACTGCTGGACTTGTTGTCACTCATCTTGGTATTACTCCAAAAATAATGGAGGATAATTACAAGAAACTCGAAGAAATTATTTCTTATTATCCTTATACCTTCACTGCGCTTGATTTTGGAGCATTATGTCCTATCCCCGGTTCGCTAACTTTTCGGTATCTCATTGATCCTGAATTTGCAAAATCAAAAGCAGACAAACATGGTCTGTCTGTAGATGTTTCTTATCTTAATTCAATAAAACATAAATATATTGATCAAGATATTTTTGATATGGATGAACTTGTTAATGATTTTATTCTTGGGTGTTGTCCTCAAATTACCGTCAAACATGTGGATGAACATCTCGAACGAATAAAAAAACTTGCAGAAAAAAATTCAATTGTTGTTGGAGGGGGTGTTTAAAATATCTTCGTGTGCATATTGTGAAAAACATATATTTTTTTACAATAAACAAATGAGTAAAGCTGGAATTCTTCCAGCTTTACTTTCCTTTAAAATTTCTTGAAATGAATTTTTCGACCTCCTACTTCCTCTCATCAAATTCTTTTTATTCAATCATCTTATAATTTACTTTAACTCTATACCACTTAATTCTTTTATCTTCCATTTTCTCCTTTACCGTAAATTCATCAAGCAAAATATTTATGTTATTGGGAGTAGAAAAATGAATTCGAGTATTTTCTTTTTCTTCAATTTCAAATTTTGCTTCTTTTTTAATCTTTTCTAAATGTTTTTCATTTTTTGAAATAACATAAACAAAGGAATATTTAGCATTTAAGCACTTTTTTATATTTTAATCTCATATTCCACAGAATTTGAAACGGCTATTTCACAAGCAATTTTAATTGAATCCTTTATTAAAGAGACATCAACACGACCATCGTCTACCCTTTCTTCAATACTGGCTTTAAACCCTCTCTGTACCAATCGAAGGATGAAGTGACACACTTTTCCCATCAAATGTAAGTCGCCATCCATTGGGAGATATTGGAGTAACAACCTCATTACCACAACCACAGACACATTTGTGTATTGCAGAACAATATTCAATCGAAATGTATAATACCCCTTCTTCTAAGGTTTCAGGTACCAATTCAACGAATTTATATTGCAAAGTCTTCATTTATCAATTGCCCTGTATTTATCGTGTAGGTTGAATGATATTCTTCTTTAAAGTCTTTATAAAAGCCACTGAGTTTTTTCCATTTAAGTACCGCCATAATTGCATTCAAGGAGTTCAAGACATTCAAAAGGCATTAAACGTTCTCCAAAATCTTGGGCGATGGCAAAAACAAGCGTAGAGGCTGAATGTAAAGTAGCGAAGTCTGTCCGAAGGCAGGGTGAGCGAAGTGAAATGAAGCATTTCCTCTTGTGCGCGGTGCCGGAAGGTTACTGAATGGAAGAAATGAGCTTCGAATGAATGGAATGAAGTTACCGGAGGCACTTGGCACATTAAACCCGAAATTCTAACTCAGCGCAGCAAAAGCAAGTGTGACGACTGAACGAAACGGTCGAGTTCTGCTTGCAAAGCAAGGCGAGTTTAGTGAAGAGAGGAGTTACTCTTGCGTGGGGTACCGGAAGCTTCTGAATGCTGGGAGGAGGCACGAACGACCAAAATGAAGATGCTTGAAGTACAGGAACGTTAAACGAGATTTCTTTTGTGCGAAAGCAAAGGGCAAATGTATCTCTGCAATGCAATGGAAGGGGTTCTTTTGCCGTGCGGTGCACAAGGCTTTTCGACCGAGGAGTTGAATTAGCGCCGATAAACTGCGAATTATGAGCAGCGGTGTTGATGAGGCTGCGAGGGAGAAATGCCGGGGCATGGGAACTTTCATCAGAGTTTACTTAGGGTATTAACACAAAGTCAATCCGGCTTTTATTTCTTCAACCTCAAAAACAACGGTAAAAACACAATAATCGCCACCAAAAACTCTTTAAAATTCATTGGGTACATGTACAATAATTCGACACATCCAACGGGTATTGACGATTTCATTTCGAATTTTTGAATTCTGTTTTGGCAATTTCCTCAAATACTTAACCACTTTTTATTCATGTTAAACCATAACCTGAAATAAATCGAATCCTTTTCAGCCCTGTTTTCCCGATATTTTTGAGCTTCTTTGCGATTTAATTTTGAAAATAGTAACCAACCGGTATCACCCAAAAAAAAAATGCATCACCATTTTCGTACATGAAAAAGGTTAGTGCGGCAGCGTGTTTCCGATAAATAAAACATATCCATATCATTCCAAACTAAACTCAAAAAACGGTTCGGCATCATTCACTGAAGCCAAATAAAGCTTTTGATGTGGTTCATCCACACAAAAATACCCCCAGTTGTCGAGTTTGTATTTGGCGATTGGATTCCCGTTCCAATCGTACTTTTCAACAAAAATATAATATTGCTTTTTACCCCATTCCTTTTGTACATCAACCGGCGAACGGCCACTATAAAGTACATATACAAACTCCTTTTGTACCGACATCCCCCAATAGTGTGTAATATTTTGAGGACTCATTACCGATAATGCATCTCCCTTTTTTGCCTCACCGGAATCAAATAACAGTGTTCGCGATTTTTGATTTTTTGTGTCGATAAAAACCAATCTTTTAAAATATTTATATGCATAAACCATTCTTTCTTTTTCGGCATTGGCGCCAAAATCTCCGATGTAAGAAGCCCAGCTTTTATGCCCTTTTGAGAATGAAAGATTGAATATCAAATTGGTTTGGACTGAATCGTTTTTAATGGAAAAATCGAAAATTGCCTTTCCACTTTTTACCGATTCAGCATAAACGAAATTGGTAGATGAAAAACTATAAATCTGTTTGTCATTCATCGAACGGATGATTTGCGGGTCGGACAACTTAAAAGGTAATTCCGAAAAGGTCAAATCTTTTTTCATAGAAAAGAGATGACTATTAGCTGACTCGTAAACATAACACAAACATTCGTCGCCTTCGGCCTGAACAAGTTTGGGAAACTGAAACTCTCCCGGTCCTTTGCCCTGTTTGCCAAACGACCTGATAAGTTTGAAATCAGGGAGCGAGAAAACCATACACATGTTTCCCGAGTTGTAGTTGGCAACCATTAAAAAAGTGTCTTTTACAATTAACTGAGTTTCCCTGACCTGGAAAATTTCATTGGTAATTTTTTGTTCGCCTTTTAATTCGATAATTTCTCCAAAACAACTTTCATCCAATTCAACTTCGCCTTCAGTTAATTCCCGAAATCGTTCAACAAAAACAATTTCATCGGGTTGTGTAGAATCCTGTTGCACAATTGTTTGTGTCTTTTTTTTATTTGAATTACATGCCGTAAAAAGGACGACAATCAGCATATAAAAAAGGATAGTAGATTTTGACATTGTTTTTTTGTTTTATCTGTGATTTAGTTTTTCAGAAACATCCATTAATCCAATTCCAGGGCAATATATCCCAGCGGATTTTCAATTTCCTAAAAATAAAAAATTCGTTTATATTCAACATACTTTCAAATTTCTTTCAAATCCTCAAACTTCTTTTTTCAACCTTAATAACAGCGGCAAATAAAGTATAATCGCCACTATCGAAAATATAAGACCTCCTATCGCTCCTACCGCAAAGGCAAACCAAAAAACCTCTTTTTGTCCGCCCCAAATAAATGGTACAAGTCCGAGGACAGTGGAAAGAATAGTTAATAAAATGGCAATTATTTTCTGGTTATATGCCTTGAGGTAAGTATTGATTGATATGATTTTATTTTTACCCGTTACAAGATTATTTAAATCGTTAATAATATAAATAGCCGCGTTAACAACCAATCCACTTAGCAGGATAAATGATGCAAACCCTCCCTGATCGAAATTGAAATTAAAAAGATAAAAAGTGAGGAACACACCAATAAACGAAATAGGGATTAAACTAATTACAGCCAGCGGCTTGAGAAGTGATTCGAACAATATGGCGGTAATGAAATAGATAATT
>JBGSRA010000086.1:0-73978 GCA_041737765.1 Draconibacterium sp.
CTTTCTTTGGGCATGCCTAATAACGGAAAATCCAGGTCAGCACCGGTTGAATCTATTAATTCCAATCCGTACGATTTTTTTGGAAGATTCTGTGACGATGAACCGCGTGTTTCAATTTTTATATCACCAATAAAGTGGAAATGAATATCTGCAGTGCGGTTTGGATCACCATTTGTATTCCAGGCAATCTCCATTTTTGAACTAATTTTAGGAGTATCCGAAATAATTTGTCCTCCGGTATTTAAATATACAATTGGCAAATTGGTTTCGAACGCCAGATTTTGAGCACAAACCGAGCATACCGAAAAAATAAGGACAATAAACAGAAGAGCAAATTTTGGGATGGTCATAGTAAAGTTTAATAAAAAAAAAAGCCCGGAAAATTTCCGGACTCAAATGTATATAATTTTAAAATTCATTTACAATTCACGGATCCAGATATTGCGGTAACTTACCGGATTACCATGATCCTGTAATTCAATGCTGCCGGGGCCATGTTTTTTAACTGTATATTCCGGAACTCCGATATATTCAGTTGGGCCACGCATTTTTACATTGTTCTGCACTAAAACTCCATTGTGCAAAACAGTAACTGTTGGCGGTGTAAAATATGTAATACCGTCTTCATTAAACCGGGGAGCTGTATAAATAATATCATAAGTTTGCCAAACGCCTGGCGCTTTACAAGCATTTACCAGCGGTGGATGCTGTTTGTAAATACTACCTGCCTGACCATTACGATAGGTGCGGTTGTTGTAATTATCCAAAACCTGAACTTCATAAATTCCCTGCATAAAAATTCCACTGTTTCCACGGCCCTGACTTTCGCCAACTACTTCGGCTGGTGAGCGCCATTCAATGTGTAACTGGTAATCTTCAAACTGCCGTTTTGTTTTAATAGTTCCTGTTCCTTTTTTTACAGTAAAGCAACCATCGGCGATCGTCCATTCAGCAGCTTCGCCTTTTCCATTGGTCCACTCGTTCAGATTTGTTCCGTCAAAAAGGACAATCGCATCAGACGGAGCATTTGCAGGAGTTTCGCCCGGAGTAATTACCCGAATTTCCGGGTCCCAGATTTCGGTCATTTCCGGTTTCATTTTCATTGGTTCAGGAGTTTGTGCGCTAACAACAACCGCTAAAACCAGCAGTAAAAAAGTTAAAATTTGAATCTTCATGTTTTTTTAATTTTAAGGTATTAAGTTGATTTATATTGATTTATTACAATCCCAATTCTTCCATGATTGCATCAATTTTGTCTTCAGCCTTTTTTTCAGCTTCATCAAATTGGCTGCGCGATTCGAGTTTTCCTTTTACTTCGAAATAAAATTTAATTTTTGGTTCGGTACCCGATGGGCGAACTGAAATTTTTGTTCCTTCCTTTGTAAAAAACTGTAAAACATTTGATGTAATTTTCTGGTCGATTTTCTTTTCTTCACCGGTAATCAGATTTTTTGCAATGTTTGTTGAATAATCTTTTACCCATTCCATTGGCGAGCCGCCTAATTCTTTTGGAGGATCGTTGCGGAACCGGGTCATTATTTGCTCAATTTCTTCAGCACCGGTTTTCCCCTTGCGAACAATGTATTTCATTTTTTCTTTCGAAAAACCATATTCAAGGTAAATATCCTGAAGCAGTTCGTATAATGTTTTTCCCTGATCGATTGCCCATGCAGCAATTTCAGCCATCAATGCACACGACGAAACAGCATCTTTATCGCGAACAAAATCGGCAGGCATAAAACCAAAACTCTCTTCACCGCCACCGATGTATTTTTTCTTTCCCTCGAGTTCGCGAATAATTTCGGCAATAAATTTAAACCCGGTAAAAACATCGAATAATTCAATGTCGTTTTTCTTTGCTATTTCCGCAATCAGTTCGGTGGAAACGATTGTTTTTACAACATATTCGTTCCCTTTCAAAGTACCGGCTTCCTTCATTTTTGTAATAATGTAATAAATGAAAAGAAGCGCAGTTTGATTACCATTAACAATAATATATTTTCCCTTGTCGTCTTTCACTGCCACACCAATTCTGTCGGCATCCGGGTCTGAAGCCATAACGATATCGGCATTAACTTCTTCAGCCTTTTTAATTGCCATCGTCATTGCAGCAACTTCTTCGGGATTGGGCGAAATTACGGTTGGAAAATCACCACTTACTACATCCTGCTCGGGAACATTGAAAATGTTCGTAAAACCAAACGCGCGCAAAGCAGCCGGAATTAATTTTACACCTGTTCCATGAATTGGGGTGTAAACAATTTTCAAGTTTTTATGTCTGGCAACAACATCTGGCGAAATGGAAACGGTTTTCACTTTTTCAAGAAATTTCCGGTCCATTTCTTCACCCATTATTTCAATTAATTCTGCCGGACCATTAAATTTGATGTCTTCAGCTTTAATTTTTAAAACTTCTTCAACAATGTTTTCGTCATGAGGTGCAACAATCTGGGAACCATCGTCCCAATATGCCTTGTAGCCATTGTATTCTTTAGGATTGTGAGATGCTGTAAGAATTATTCCGCTCTGGCAACCCAACTCGCGAATGGCAAACGAAAGTTCGGGAGTTGGCCTTAAATCTTCGAAAAGATAGGCTTTTATTCCATTGGCAGCAAAAATTTTTGCACTGCTTTCGGCAAACAAACGACTGTTATTGCGGCAATCATGACCAATTGCCACTTTTATAAGTGGCAGATCTGCGAAATTCTTTTTTAAATAATTGCTCAAACCTTGCGTGGCAGCACCTGCTGTATAAATATTCATGCGGTTGGTTCCAACACCCATTATTCCGCGTAAACCGCCAGTACCAAATTCGAGGTTACGGTAAAATGAATCTATTAGTTCTGAAGGATCAGCATTATCAAGCAGTGCCTGAACTTCCTTTCTTGTTTGTTCATCGTAAGTTGGAGAAAGCCATTCCTGTGCTTTCGCCTTTACTTCCTTTATAAGTTCCTTATTTTCCATTATATTTGGTTTTTGTCTTTAATCTAACATTAAATAAAATCAAAAACGAATGTACAACTTATTTCACAAAATTTGTTGCAACAGTTTTTGACTAGTTTAATTTCCGAAGACAAATCTTCAAACTCTCCTTCCAGTAAGGAATAGATATTCCGAAAGTATTTTTGATTTTCGATTTATCCAATACACTATATTCAGGGCGTTTTGCGGGTGTTGGAAATTCAATTGAACGAACCGGAGAAACAGTACATTTTACTTCTGAAATTTCGAAAATAGCTTTTGCAAAATCGTACCAGCTTGCAACACCTTCGTTTGAATAATGATAAATTCCAGGAACAAATTTTTCAGGTTCTTTTTCAGAAATTTCGATTATTGTCAGTATTATATTTGCCAAATCGGCGGCAAAAGTAGGTGTTCCCACCTGATCGAATACCACATTGATTTTTCCTCTTTCAACAGCCAACCGTAGCATTGTTTTTACAAAATTATTTCCGAAAGAAGAATACAACCAGGAAGTACGTATAATGATTGTTTCAGCATTTTCGGCAACAGATAACTGCTCTCCACTCAGTTTTGTTTTTCCATAAATACTTTGTGGATTAACATTATCGGTTTCAATATATGGTTTACTGGCTGACCCGTCGAAAACATAATCAGTTGAAACCTGTATCATTTTAGCAGTAAACTGTTTAGCATATTTTGCCAATAAACCTGGCGCCAGCGAGTTTACCGTTTCTGCCGTTTCTGTATCAGATTCAGCTTTGTCAACCGCAGTGTAGGCTGCGCAATTAATAATATATTCAGGATTATTTTTTTCGAAAAAATCTTTGACCGCATTCTCACTTGTAATATCCATTGAATCGATATCGGTAAAAATAAACTGCCAGTCAGGATACTTTGAAGTCAGGCAGTTAATCTCATTACCCAACTGTCCGTATGCACCAGTAACTATAATATTCATCTTTAAAAACTAAAGTTTATTTCCGCATCAGCCAGCATTGGAGCTATTTGGTCTTTTTCAGAAACTTTCCATTCTGATTCATTTAATTGCCAGTTAATTGCCAATTTAGCATCGAATGGATTTATCGCCCGTTCAGCTTCCTTGTTATAAACATTGTCGCATTTGTAGGAAAAAATGGCTGTTTCACTTAAAACCGAAAATCCGTGTGCAAAACCTCGCGGAATAAACAATTGCTTTTTATTATTCTCGTCCAATTCGATACCAAACCACTCTCCAAAAGTGGGTGAACCTTTCCGCAGGTCTAGTGCAACATCGTAAACCGCTCCTATAACTACTCTTACCAGTTTTGCCTGAGCAAAAGGATTTAACTGATAATGAAGTCCACGAACCACACCACGATCTGATTTTGATTCGTTGTCCTGGATAAATCCAGTGTCAATTCCTAAATCAGTATATCGTTGCTGGTGAAATGACTCAAAAAAATATCCACGATGATCTTCAAATACACTGGGTTCAATTATCAATAATCCGGAAAGCGGTGTTTCAATTATTTTCATTTTTGCCATTTAGAAAGTAATAGTTTGTTTTTCGGCCAGATGAATCAAATATTGACCGTACTGATTTTTGCTTAACGGTTGGGCTAAATCCAATAATTGCTCTTTTGTAATAAATCCTTTTTTATACGCAATTTCTTCGATACACGAAACTTTCAAACCCTGACGTTGCTCAATGGTTGCAATAAAATTCGAAGCCTGCAATAAACTTTCATGTGTTCCGGTATCGAGCCATGCAAAACCACGGCCAAGCAATTTCACGTTCAAACGGTTTTCATTTAAATACAAACGGTTTAAATCGGTGATTTCCAATTCACCTCTTTTTGAAGGCTTAAGATTTTTAGCCTTTTCAACTACATCATTCGAGTAAAAATACAATCCTGTAACTGCATAATTCGATTTTGCAATTTCGGGTTTTTCCTCAATGCTTAATACTTTTCCGGTCGAATCGAATTCAACAACACCATATCGTTCAGGGTCGTTTACATAGTAGCCAAAAACAATTGAGCCATCTTTTAAAGTCGCAGCTTCTTCCAGAATTCCGCGAAAACCATAGCCATAAAATATGTTATCACCAAGAATTAAACAAACATTGTCGTCGCCAATAAATTCTTCGCCCAAAATAAAAGCCTGTGCCAGACCATCTGGCGATGGTTGAATTTTATATGATATTTTTATACCTAATTGTGAGCCATCGCCTAGCAGATTTTCGTACAAACCAATATCAGTGGGCGTTGAAATCAATAATATCTCTTTTATACCTGCCAACATCAAAACCGACAAAGGATAATAAATCATTGGTTTATCGTACACCGGAATAATTTGTTTCGATACCGACCTGGTTATTGGGTAAAGCCTTGTTCCGGAGCCTCCGGCTAGAATAATTCCTTTCATTTTCTCTAATTATTATGTTTTTAAGACACTAACAAATAAACAACTCATTAGCAAGTCTTGTTTATTGGCATTTAATTTTAAGTTCAAAAATAGCAAAAGAAACAAAGTGTACAATGCTTTCTGATTAGGTAATCAGCCCTTTATTGACATTAATTAAAATCAACTTTCCTGAAATAAATTTACAATCCCTTTGAAATAAATGAATTAAGTTATACTTTTGCGCGCGTTTTAAACAATTATAATGTCTAACTTATTAATTTTATTTGAATTACATGACTGAAAAGAAAAATGAAATTCTTGAAAACGAGGTAAACGAAACCCCGGTTCAAGATACAGAAGTGGCTGCTGAAGCAGTAGCCGAAACCACAATTGATGCAGTAGAAGAAGCTGTTGAAGAATCTGCTGACGTTGTTGAAGAAATTGTTACTGAAGAAGAAACAAAGGCAGTTGAAGAAATTGTTGCTGAAGAAGAAACTGAAGCAGTTGAAGAAGTGGTGGCTGAAGAAGAAGTTGAAGCAGTGCCAGAGAAAAAACAAAAACCTAAGTTTAAACCAACATCAGCCGAACCTGAAGAATTTGATTGGGCAAGTCTTGAAGTTGGCCTCGATGCATACTCTGTATCGGAAAGAGACAAACTTGCCAATTTGTACAACGATACCTTAAATACAGTATCGGAAAAAGAAGTTCTTGAAGGAACCGTTATTTCATTAAACAAACGTGAAGTTGTAGTCGATATCGGTTACAAATCGGACGGAATTGTTAGTGTTAACGAATTTCGTTACAATCCTGATTTAAAAGTTGGAGACAAAGTAGATGTTTATATCGAAAGTCTTGAAGATAAAAAGGGTCAGATGATTCTTTCTCATAAACAGGCGCGTTCAACCCGCTCTTGGGATCGTGTTAACGAAGCACTTGAAAGAGATGAAATTATCAAAGGTTACATCAAATGCCGCACAAAAGGTGGTATGATTGTGGATGTTTTTGGAATTGAAGCATTCCTTCCAGGTTCACAAATCGATGTTAAACCAATCCGCGATTACGATGTATTTGTTGGTAAAACCATGGAATTCAAAGTGGTTAAAATCAATAATGAATACCGTAACGTTGTTGTTTCGCACAAGGCTCTTATCGAAGCCGAACTCGAACAACAGAAAAAAGATATTATTGGTAAACTTGAAAAAGGACAGGTACTTGAAGGAACCGTTAAAAACATCACATCGTACGGTGTATTTATGGATCTTGGTGGTGTTGACGGACTTATTCATATTACCGACCTTTCATGGGGAAGAATTTCGCACCCAAGCGAAATTGTGGAATTAGACCAGAAACTGAACGTTGTTATTCTCGATTTCGATGATGACAAAAAACGTATTGCTCTTGGTTTAAAACAATTAACTCCTCACCCATGGGATAACCTTGATGAAAAACTCAAAGTTGGAGATAAAGTAAAAGGAAAAGTAGTTGTAATTGCCGATTACGGTGCTTTTGTTGAAATCGCAACTGGTGTTGAAGGTTTGATTCACGTTTCAGAAATGAGCTGGAGCCAGCACTTGCGCAGCGCTCAGGACTTCCTGAAAGTTGGAGACGAAGTGGAAGCTTCAATTTTAACACTTGACCGTGACGAACGCAAAATGTCATTGGGTATCAAACAACTGAAATCTGATCCATGGGAAAACATTGAAACCACATTTGGCGTTGGCAGCAAACATAAAGCAACGGTTCGCAACTTCACCAACTTTGGTGTATTTGTAGAAATTGCTGAAGGAGTTGATGGTTTAATTCACATTTCAGATTTGAGCTGGACGAAAAAAATCAAACATCCATCAGAATTTACAGCAATTGGCGAAGAAATTCAGGTTGTAGTTCTTGATATCGACAAAGACAACCGTCGTTTGAGCCTTGGCCACAAACAGCTTGAAGAAAATCCATGGGATGTATTCGAAACCATTTTTACAGCCGATTCAATTCACGAAGGAACAGTTGTTGAATTGATGGATAAAGGCGCAGTAATTGCACTTCCATACGGTGTTGAAGGTTTTGCAACTCCCCGCCACCTTGTTAAAGAAGATGGTACTTCGGTAAAACAAGACGAAAAACTCGATTTCAAAGTTATCGAATTCAACAAATCGGCTAAACGTATTATCGTTTCGCATTCAAGAATTGCTGAAGACGAAAAACGCGCTGAAGACAACGCAAAACGCAAAACACAGGCTCGTCCTGTAAAAAAAGCGGAAAAACCGGTTACTGAAACGCTTACCATGGAAAAAACTACCCTAGGAGATATCAGCGAATTGGCAGCGTTGAAAACGCAAATGGAAAAAAACGAGAAAAAAGAGAACTAAATAAAGTTTGTATTTAATCAGAATTTCGTAAATTGAGGCATGGCATTCGAAATAACAAAGAATGGAAATCATACCTTGGTTAAGGTAAATTCCGACAGGCTGGACACATATAACGCACCCGATTTAAAATCGGAACTGGTTATTATTAATAATAAAGGTGAAAAAAACATAATACTCGATCTGAACAGTTGCAATTACTGTGATTCGTCGGGATTACGTTCTGTTTTGGTAGCCAACCGGTTATGCGAGGACGCAATTGGAACGTTTATTTTGTGTGGCCTGCAGCCCGATGTGGAAAATCTGGTAAAAATTTCGATGCTCGACACTATTTTGCTAATAACAAATACAGTGGAAGAGGCGAAAGATTTACTCAAAAAAAAGGAAAATCTGAAATAAGAAATGCCTTTTGAATTAACCATACTCGGTAGCAATTCAGCTTTACCTACATCAGACAGATATCCTACCGCCCAGGTATTAAACATACTTGGGCGGTTTTTTTTGATCGACTGCGGTGAAGGAACCCAAATTCAACTTCGCAGAAATAAAATAGGTTTTAGTAAAATAAAACACATTTTTATTTCGCACTTACACGGCGACCACTATTACGGATTAATCGGTTTAATTTCGACACTAAATTTGCTTGGTTTAAAATCTGATATTCACATTTATTCTCCATCCGAATTAAAAACACTGCTTCAACCTCAACTCGATTTTATGAAAGGTGGAATGAATATTAACCTCATATTTCATCCGTTAAACTTTAAAAAACCACAGCAAATTTTTGAAGATAAACGTGTTGAAGTATTCTCATTCCCATTAAAACATAGCATTTCAACCTGTGGTTTTCTGTTTCGTGAAGTTCAGAAACCAGCCAATATAAGAAAGGAAATAATTGAAAAATACAAAATTCCGATTGCCCAAATAAAAGAAATTAAAGCCGGGGCTGACTTTGAAACCAGCGACGGTGAAATGATTCCAAACGAAAAACTAACAACCCCACCACCCCGCGCCCGATCATTCGCTTTTTGTACCGATACAGCTTTTCATATACCTATAATTGATATTTTAAAGGATGTTGATTTATTATATCACGAAGCCACTTTTCTGGAATCGATGCGTGATTTTGCGACTAAAACTCTTCATTCAACCACCATCGACGCTGCCAATATCGCAAAATCAGCCAATGTTAAAAAACTCATTATCGGACATTTTTCAGCCCGGTATAACGATATTAGATTATTTGAAAAAGAAGCCCAATTGGTTTTTGAAAATACAGAAGCTGCAAGGGAGGGGAAAACTTATAAGGTAATTTAACTGTACTGTCCTTTACACCTTACTAATATCTTTAGAATTAAAAGAGCAGATCTAGACAATTTTCATATCAATGCCTGCAAAATACATGGCTAAAATGATAATTCCCACTGCAATCCTGTACCAGCCAAAGATTTTAAACCCATGTTTAGTTAGAAAACTTATAAAAAATTTGATAGCAAGCATCGCAACTATAAATGCAACGATGTTCCCAACTACCAGTATTTGAATATCATGCGCGCTGAATCCGGCTTCTGATTGGTAAATTTTCAATAATTTGTAACATGTGGCAGCAAACATGGTTGGTACAGCCAAAAAGAATGAAAACTCTGCCGCAGCTTTTCGGGTAAGCTTTTGAGTGAGTCCCCCGATTATTGTTGCTGCCGAACGAGAAACTCCGGGAATCATTGCAATTACCTGGAAAACACCAATGATAAAAGCACTTTTCAAATTGGTTTCAGTTTCACCTTTTGATTCATTCTTCTCAAAAATCTTATCTACAAAAAGAAGAAAAATACCACCCAGTAATAATGTACAAGCCACTACAATTACATTTTCAAGAAGCATATCGATATAATCGCTGGCTAAAAAACCTATTATTGCTGCAGGAATAAAAGCTATAAAAAGCTTGACATAAAAATCAACCGATTTTAAAAAACGTTTCCAGTATAATACCAAAACCGACAGAATAGCGCCAAACTGAATAATCACTGTATAGTTTTTAACAAACTCATTTTCTGCAATACCAAGAACCGAAGAAGCTATAATCATGTGACCGGTGGACGACACCGGTAAAAATTCAGTTAATCCCTCAACAATTGCAAGAATAATGGATTGGATAATACTCATTTCGGATTTTTAAAAATTTAAAATTACAATAGTAATTCATTTTTAGTTAAACTGAATTCCCTTCTTCAAAAAATCCCTTGTCAAAATTAACAAGAAAAAGTTTTTCGGTTGGTCGGGTAAAAGCAGTGTAAAGCCATCTGTAAAACTCGGTATCTAGCATTTCTTCGTTAATAAAACCATGATCAACATAAACAGCCTTCCACTGCCCGCCCTGTGCTTTATGACAAGTCAGTGCATAGGAATATTTTACCTGTAGTGCATTAAAATAAGGGTTTCCCTTAACTTTCTTCCATCGTTCACGCTTATTTCCAATGTCGGTATAATCTTCTGAAACAGCTTCAAAAAGCCGGCGATTTTGTTCAAATGAAAACGACGCTGATTCTATACTCAATGTTTCCAGAAAGATTTTACAATCAAATTCTATATCATCATAATCAATAAACCTCAAACATACATTGGCAAACCGAAAACCATACAACTCCTCGTATTTGTATATTTTTACCACTTCGGCAATATCGCCGTTGGCAATAAAATCGATTTTCATATCTTCTTCAATCCAGTAATAATTATTTTTAACCACCATAAGCAAATCGCCTTTTTCAATCTCGTTTTCGCGATATAAAATTGAGCCTCGTATTCCTTTGTTGAACAAATTTGCCCGTTTATTAGACCGGGTAATTATAGTGGTTTCAAAAAATCCAAATTTATCATAACTGGTTGCTATACTTTCTATTAGTTCGGCTCCTGATATTCGTTCCACATCATCAAAGTCATCGGTTTGAATTGAAAAAAAACCAGTTTTTTCTATCCCTTCTACTATTTTTTTCCTTATTTCTGTAGCATTTGTTAATATTCCCGAATCCTTTGTTTGTCTGACAACCTCTTTCAGTTCGGTTTCATTTACACCAAATCCGTATGATTCCAGTGTTTTCCCTTCCAATGCCGGACTGATATTTAATTTTACAGGCGGTAATTGGGCTGTATCGCCAACCAAAACCAGGCGACAGTTTTCCCCTGAATAAACATATTCCAGTAAATCGTCGAGTAATTTTCCACTACCAAAAACCGAGTTTTCGCTTATTTCGTTCGAAATCATCGAAGCCTCATCCACAATGAACCATGTGTTTTTATATAAATTTTTATCGAGGGCAAAATGTCCTAAACCATCATTCGTGGCTTTTTGACGATATATTTTTTTATGTATTGTATAAGCAGGCATTTTTGTGTAACCTGCCATCACTTTTGCCGCCCTACCGGTTGGCGCTAACAATACCGACCTAAACTTTAATTCGTTTAATACTTGCGTTAACGAATAAAGCATTGTTGTTTTTCCGGTGCCTGCGTAACCTTTGATTAACATTATTTGATCCTGTTCATCGGAAAAAATAAAATCTGCAAGTGCATCAATCAGTTTAACCTGGCATGTAGTTGGAGAAAAGGGTAAATTTTGAGTTAATAAGGTTTTTAAATGATTTTTAATCATGTCATTAAAATAACATTAAGTAAAGGAAAGTAATTTATATTTTTTTTTAAATTTGCAGACAATCAAAAAAAACAAACTATTTAAAATATTAAAAATGAAAACCATATTACAAGTTTCTCTCTTCGTTGTTGCTGTTGTGCTGTCTTTTTTAATTTATAACAGTATAAAGAAACCTATTGATTTTGAAAAAGCAAAAAAAGCACGTTACGAAGTTACAGTTGAAAAACTCAAAGATATCAGAAAAGCTCAGTTGGCATATAAAGATGTGTACGGAAAATTTACAGGAAGCTGGGATACGTTAATTAATTTTGTAATGAACGAATCAGTAATTAATGTTCGTAAAGTAGGCGAATTAAATGACAGCATGGTTGAAGCAGGCATTACTGAAAAGAAAGCTATTGAAATGGGATTAATCACTCGCGACAGTGTTCGGGTTAGTGCACTGGAAGCGATTTTTGGAAATGGATATGATGCAAAAAATCTGAAATATGTTCCCGTTCCTGGAGAACCTTCCGAATTTCATCTTGGAGCAACTGTAATTATCACAGGTTCGGGTATCGGAGTTCCGGTATTTGAAGCTAAAGCGCACAACAATGTTATATTGAGAGGATTGGATCCACAGTTAATTATTAATTTAAACGACCAGAGAAGAACAAACGAAAAATATCCCGGACTTACTGTGGGTTCGTTAACCGAAACCATAAACAACGCCGGAAACTGGGAATAATTTAAAATGTTTGATTTTATTACAACCGATTCATTCGACATCGAAAAAACAAATCAGTATAAATTATCCATTCAGGTTAGCCTGGATGGATTTTCTTTTTTATCGGTACAACCATCCGAAAATAAAATTGTGGCATGTAAAAACACTCCATTAAATATCAGTAACGAAAAATTAATTGCCCGCCATTTAAAAGAATGGCTTGAAACTGAAGATTTTCTCCGTAATCCATTCAAAGAAGTAAGCGTTTTTATTTTTTCAGAAAAGTTTACTATCATTCCCAATGAATTTTTTTCAGATGAATATTCCGGTGATTTGGCATCGGTTTTATTTGAACAGAATACGGATTACACACTAATTGAAAATAAAGTTGAATCTATAAATGCCCATTTGCATTTTCCTGTTCTTACTAAAATTTTTGAGGTTTTGCAACTTTACTTCACAAATGCACAGTATTTTCATCCGCTAACAAAACTTTTACAAATACCGCTTTTTATAAATAAAAGAAACAGGTCGGTTATAATTACTTTTAAAAATTATTTTTACTTAATCGTATTAAGAAACAATCATTTGCTTCTTGCAAACAGTTTTCAGATTTCTCACCATAACGATTTGGTTTATAATATTATAAATACTTTTCAGCAATTGGAAACAGCCAGAAGCGAAACAGACCTATTCATAGCCGATGTTTTTACTGACAACACTGAGATTATTCGATTGTTAAAACCATATTTTGAAAACATTATGCCATTGAAGACCGATGAACTGGTTGTAAATTCTGAAATTACAACGAATCGTTTTCTGCTATGCATTACGCAAAATTAATTTCCAAATGAGAATTGTTGGTGGAATATACAAAGGTAGAATTTTTACTCCCGGTAAAAACTTCAGGGCGAGACCAACTACCGACATTGCCAAAGAAGGACTGTTTAATATTCTTGAAAACCGATACAATTTCGGGAATAAAACTGTTCTGGATTTGTTTTCAGGTTCAGGAAGTATTGGTTATGAGTTTTTAAGCAGGGGTTGTAAGGAAGCTGTTTTGGTTGAAAAGGATTTTGTACACAATCGTTTTATTGCCGAAGTTCTGAAAACATTAAAAATTGACAATGCCCGAATTTTTAAATCTGATGTATTTTCTTTCCTTAAAAATTATAAAGGCAGTTTCGATTTTATTTTTGCAGATCCACCGTTCGATCTTAAGAATTTTACAGAAGTACCAAATGCTATTTTGGATACTGATATTTTAAATAAGGATGGACTTTTTATCCTTGAACATCCAAAAGAATTTGATTTCTCTGAACATCAGCATTTTAAAGAAAATCGAAAATACGGAAAAGTAAATTTCAGTTTTTTCGAAAAATAAAAAAGCCCTTGTTATTCTACAAAGGCTTTCATAAAAACAAATTTAAAGAATTACTCTATTTTCCTTTTAATGCTGCATCCAACCGGTTTTGTTTCAGTTGTTGAAATCTCTTTTCCGTTTGCAACACTTGAAATTGCATCTTTCAAATAGGGTTGTTTGACTTCAGCTACACTTTTGTAACTATCGTCAATGGCACCTTTGTAAACCAATTCCATTTTACCGTTAAATAAAAATGCATGTGGGGTGGTTTGACCACCAAAAGTATTAGCAATTAAACTTTGGTCATCGAGTGCATAATAAAAATTGTACCCTTTTTCCTTGGCATGTTTTTTCATGGCATCAAACGAGTCATCACTGTCACGTTTCTGGTGGTTTGAATTTAGTACAATCATTCCTACCTTGTATTTATCAGCCCATGCCTTCAAATCCGGATATCTGCCCTCCCACTGCATAACAAACGGACAAGTGTTGCTTGAAAAAATAACCAATAGTCCATTTTCCTTTTTTACATCGGCGAGAGAAATTTTTGCGCCCGAAACATCATCCATTTTTACTTCAGTTGAAACAGGTTTATCGCCAATTCCAAGTTTCCCATTATTACTAGCTGCCAAAACAGTTACCGTAGCAGCCAACACCAAAACAAAAATTACCTTTTTCATAGCTTCATATTTAAATTATTAAAATACTATTTACTCTTTTATTCAAACGACTATTAAAAAAAAAGGTTCATTTTATGAGTAAAAAATAAACATTATCAACGTTAAAAAGTTAATTTAATAAACAGAATTTCATGAAATTACATTCGATAAGAAACGAATATAAATATGCTGAATTGTCAGAAATCAGTATTGCAAAAAGTCCTTTCCAACAATTTGAGATTTGGCTGAATGATGCACTAAATTCAAAGGTGAATGAGCCAACAGCTATGTCGGTTGCTACTTGCGGAACCGATGGTTTTCCTGAATCCAGGATTGTTTTACTTAAAGATTTTGATGAAAATGGATTTACTTTTTTTACCAACTATATCAGCAACAAAGGAGCTTCAATAGCAAAAAATCCGGCGGTAAGTCTGCACTTTTTCTGGCCTGAACTAGAAAGGCAAATCAGGATTTCAGGTTATGCAGAAAAAACATCAGATGAAATATCTGATCGGTATTTTTATTCACGGCCAGTTTCAAGCCAGATTGCGGCCATCTCTTCAACTCAAAGCAGCAAAATTCCTTCGCGCGAATTTCTTAATACTCAATTTGAAACCAATAAGGAAAAAGCCCGGACCGAAAACATAATAAGACCTGAAAACTGGGGTGGATATGTAGTTACTCCCGTGAAATTTGAATTCTGGCAGGGACGTGAAAGTCGCTTACATGACCGCATTTTATACGAAAAAAATAACAATAACTGGTTGATTTCAAGACTTGCTCCCTGATTAATTCAAGAATGCTATAATGCTATAGTGAAAAAAAAATGTCAAAAGGATTTTTAACCAGCAACAAATATCCAGTATCAAGTAACCAGCATCCAGCATCCAGTAACGAAAAAATTAATGCCCAAAATCGAGATTAAACTTTTGGCGTAACAAAGCCAGGCTGGGATTAACTTTTACCAATTCATCGTATTTTTCAGCGTCGGTATAAATAATTCGACCTTTAACTTTTTCGGTTATAATTGTGGTTAATTGAATTGCTGAATTTTTAAGTTCAACTCGTAGCCACGAAACAAGTTCCGGTTTTATATTGCTGATTAAATCTTCCTGAACCGTGTTTTCAATTTCCAGAACCAACTCGTAATTTTCCCTGATTTCTGGCAAATTTGAAAGCGTTGACTGAAGGTTTGGACGATCATCCAACCTGTTCAAAAAAGCTTCCCATTTTAATTTTAGTTCGTCTGCAGTGAAATCTTCTTTCTCATCAGCTTTTGAGTAAATCTGGTGTTGCTCTATTGCCGAAAGCTTATTTTCATCCAATTTCCCTTCGAGCGCACTTTTAATCGAAGGTGTGCTGATATTGCTTATCGTTCGTCTCGCAATTTTTTTAATTTCAGCACTTTCGGGAGGAGCAGGCAGTTTTACAGTTGGTTTTACAGGAGTGTGCTTGTATTCGTCGGTTTTTTCTTCGGTGATATTCAATCCAGAAAAAATGGGCTCAAGAAAACCATCGGTATCTGAGGAGTCAGCTATTTTTTTTTTAAGGTAAGCTGTGCTATCCGAATCAATGCCAATTCAACCAGCAAACGTTTATTCATGCTGAGTTTGTATTGCATGTCGCATTCGTTACTGATTTGCAGTGCGTCAAGCAAAAATGCCGGATCGGCAAATTGAGCCTGTGCCTTGTATTTTTGTTTTGTTTCGCCGCCAACTTCGAGCAACTGCACCGTTTCAGGATTTCTGCACACCAGCAAATCGCGCAAATGGCTGCTTAATCCGGTTATAAAATGGTGCCCGTCGAAACCATGATTCAAGATATCGTTAAAAGTGAGTAAAACTTCCGTGACATCGTTTTTCAGAAACTGATCTACCAATTTAAAGTAGTAGTCATAATCCAAAACATTCAGATTTGTAATAATATCCTGGTAAGTAATCTTCTTTCCCGAAAAACTCACAATCTGGTCGAAGATTGAAAGTGCATCCCGCATTGCGCCATCAGCTTTTTGGGCAATTACATTCAATCCTTCAGGTTCCGCTTCAACACCCTCGCTTTTTGCTACAAATTCAAGATACCGCGAAATGTCGGTTATTCCAATGCGGTTAAAATCAAAAATCTGGCAACGCGACAGAATAGTTGGAATAATTTTGTGTTTTTCGGTTGTTGCCAAAATAAAAATGGCGTGTTTTGGCGGTTCCTCCAAAGTTTTCAGAAACGCATTAAAAGCCTGCGAAGAAAGCATATGTACCTCATCAATAATATACACGCTGTATCTTCCCATTTGTGGCGGAATCCGCACCTGGTCGGTAAGATTGCGAATATCGTCAACCGAGTTGTTCGAAGCTGCATCCAACTCATGAATATTAAACGAACGGCTGGTGTTAAACGCTTTACACGAATCGCATTCGTTGCAAGCCTCAACTTCGGCCGACAAACTTGTACAATTTATTGTTTTCGCAAAAATACGGGCGCAAGTTGTTTTCCCAACTCCACGCGGACCGCAAAACAGGTATGCATGAGCAAGTTGGCTGCTTTTAATGGCATTTTTTAACGTACTTGTAATCGATGCCTGAGCGACAACTGTTTGAAAAGTATCGGGTCTGTATTTTCTTGCTGAAACAACAAAGTTCTCCATAAATTCGCTTTACGCAATAAGTGACCAAAGATAATTAAATCTGCTTTTTAACCTCTATTTTTTTATTAACAACAATTGTCTATTTTTATCAAAAACACCTGCATTTTCGGGTTATTGAAATTAAAAACCATTTAAAATGAATGCGATAAAACTAAACCTGTTTATTCTTTCGGTGCTCATTTCTATTCAAATTATGGGGCAGAAAAAAACGCTCCACGATTTTAAGGCAAAAGCAATTGATGGCAGTGAATTTGATTTCTCAACCTTAAAAGGAAAGAAAGTTTTGATTGTGAACATTGCCACTGAATGCAGTCTGGCACCACAATTAAAAAAATTACAGGAGCTATACGAAGAATATGGTGGCGATGATTTCGAAATTATTGCTTTCCCCTGCAACGATTTTGGCAAGCAGGAACCGGGCGAAAATGATGAAATAAGTAAAGTTTGTACTGAAAAATACGCAGTCACATTTCAACTGATGGAAAAGATTTTAATAAAAGGTGACAATCCGCACCCCATTTACAAATGGCTCACCAGCAGCGAAGAAAACGGCTCTTTGGAATCGAAAGTAACATGGAATTATCAGAAATTCATTATTGACGAAAACGGTGAAATTGTTGATTCATTTTCACCGATTACCAGTCCAAAAAGTACAAGGATGATTGAGTGGCTAATGGAATAACAATATTGATTTGGTTGAATTAAATCTGTATTTCAGACCTTCATTTTCAATTTTAATATTTTTGTTGTTTGGGATTTTTCCTATTATCCCAAAAAGATAAAAGCGTGATTAAATTTGCAGTTTCATCACTACAATAAAACAAACTGGTTTGTTTGGTGATAACTGCTTTCCTGATTTCTTCTTTTCCTGAAGCTTTAAAAAGCTTTGGATTCGAGGAAATCTGATGGATTACTTTTTGAGTTTTTTGCGCAAATTTCCTAATTTCTTTTTCTGACCATTCTTTCTCAAGGTAGATTATTATAGATGCAAAATTCTCCTCTGCTTCCGGGGTCCATCTTATTCTTAAAGCCATTTTTGGTATTTTTCCATTACCTGCTCATGTGATACCGTTTGTCCTGTTTTAGATTGATGTAATCCTCTTTCAACAGATTTAATTACTTCAGCAGGTAATCCTTCCCGCCAATCAGTTTCCTCTTGTTGAAATATTTTGGCTACTTTTTCAAGAATAGCTGGCTTTTCAGTATTGAGAATCAAGCGGACTAACTCTATTTTTTTTGCTTGAATATTCATAATTATTATACATTGTCTTCACAAAGATAAAAAATCAAACAAAGGGAAATTAATGAATATATAAGTTTTTCCTCATTTGGATTTATTATTCTGTGTTCTTTGTTTTGGTATTTAATTTCTATTCCAATGCCTTTTTGTACACCCGAAGCACTCTTTCTCTTGCAAACGCATGATCAACAATTGGTTGCTTATACCACACAGTTCCATATTCGGGTACCCATTTCAAAATATATTCTGCTTTAGCATCGAACTTTTTTTGTTGTGCTTCCGGGCTAAATACCCGAAAATAGGGAGCTGCATCGCAGCCGCAACCAGCCGCCCATTGCCAGTTCCCGTTATTTGAAGCCAAATCGAAGTCGAGTAGTTTTTCGGCAAAATTTGCTTCTCCCCAACGCCAGTCGATTAATAAATGTTTGGTTAAAAAACTGGCAGTTACCATTCTAACCCGATTGTGCATAAACCCTGTTTCGTTTAATTCCCGCATTCCGGCATCTACAAGCGGATAACCTGTCTCTCCGCTACACCAGGCTTCAAACTCTTTTTCATTGTTCCGCCACTGAATAAAATCGTACTTCGGTTTAAATGCGTTGCTTTCAACTTGAGGAAAATGCCACAAAATATTGCTGAAAAAATTCCGCCAAATCAGTTCGTTCAAAAAAACTTCCGACAAATTGAGGGCAATTCGTGTTGATTCCCTGATACTGATTGTTCCGAAACGCAAATAAATACCCAATTTTGATGTAGCATCCAATGCAGGCAAATCGCGTTTTTCGGCATAGTTTTTAATTACATGTTCCGAAATATTCATGACAGGAAGCTGAATCTGACTTTTCGTAAAACCAATCTCATGCAATTCAGGAAAATGAAATGGATTTATTTTAATAAAACCATTCAGAAAATTTTGAGAAGGAAATTCTGGAATGTTACTGTTTCCTAAAATCAGTTTCCATTTTCTGCTGTAAGGGGTAAAAACTGTGTAAGGAGTTCCATCATCCTTAACAATTTCGTTGTGTTCAAAAATAACATGGTCTTTAAATGAATGAAATACTGCACCTATCTTTCTCAGAAATACCTCAATTTCATCATCTCTCCGAATTGCATACGGTTCATAATCGGTGTTGGTGTAAACTGCTGCAATTTCAAATTCAACAGATAATTTCTGAAAGGCAGCCAAAGGATTGTCGTGCATCACTTTCAGCGAACTTCCAAATTTTAGGAGTTCGAAATTAATCTTTTCGATTTCGGCGTAAATAAAAGAAACCCGTGCATCTGATTTTGAACTTAGTTTTTCCAAAATCGTAGTATCGAAAATAAAAACCGGAAGAACAGGAAGACCTGATTTTAAGGCATGAAAAAGACCGGTGTTATCGTTTAACCGCAAATCGCGCCGAAACCAGAATATAGCTATTTTAAGTTTCATTTTATTTTTCAAGCTGATATATCAGGTGTTCCAACAATTTTAATATCAATTGGTTTAATACGGAATTTCGAAAATATTATCTGTGCGCACCTGCAACAGCTGCAGATACAGCAACCGATGCTGCAACCGATTGTGCTGCTGCAATTGCTTCTGAAACCGCCTCCGAAACCTGGTTGCCAAGTAACATTTGTTTTAGTTTTTCGGTTGCGCGGGCACGCTTTTCTTTCTCCGGAAAAATGCGTTTTAAAAGTCCGGCAGGTTTTAACATCGACAAAAGCATTATTTCCTCATCACTTTCAGTCCCCTTAAAAATCTGATTTTCGATTTCAGAAACCAATTGATACATCGGTTGTTTGTTGATAATTTCCGATTTGCTCCATTTGAAAAACAAAAACTGATGAGGCTGCATCCTGATAATTCGCCTATTCACCAATCCCTGTTGAACTCCTTTTCGAATTTGCTTTTGTGAAAATTGAAGTTTACTTATCCAACTTGATACTTTTAATGGTTCAGGTTTTTGTTTTATTTTGTCAAGAATCAATCTGTGAATCGGGTCAGTTGTTTTATCGTTCAGAAGAACAACTCTTTTCTGATCGAAGCTGATATTTTTATTCAGAAAAAGCTCCAGCAATACCGACCCAATCAGAATAAAATTCATGACCGAATACGACGCCGAAATTAATCCTCCTTTTTCGGGATGTATTCCAAGCAGATACAATTTTTGAGACAAAGGAAATGGCTGATTCATTTTTTTATGGTTTTGATTTTTTATTTCTTTACACTCAATTTTAAGCATAAAATTACAAAGAATCAACTATATCAACTAATATCTGAAAACAGGATGCAAGTAAAAAAAGGTTTTGCCAGCGATAATAACTCGGGTGTTCACCCGGCAATTTTTAAAGCCATGGAATCCGCCAACCGTGGACATGTTGTCGGTTACGGAAACGATAGCTATACTCAAAAAGCAATTGAAATATTTAAAGAAAAGTTTGGTGAAGAAACTGAAGTATTCTTTGTTTTTAACGGAACCGGCGCCAATGTTTTAGGACTTTCAACAGTAACACACAGTTTTAACTCGGTAATTTGTGCCGAAACAGCACATATACAGGAAGATGAATGTGGAGCTCCTGAAAAATTTACGGGATGCAAACTACTACCTGTTGAACCTGTGAATGGAAAACTTACTCCCAAAGCCATTCAGCACCACCTGAAAGGTTTTGATTTTGAGCACCATTCGCAACCCCGCGTGATTTCAATTTCGCAGGTAACAGAAATGGGAACTGTTTATCAACCTCACGAAATTATTGCTTTAGCTGAACTTGCTCATAAAAACAATATGCTGCTTCACATGGATGGCGCCCGAATTGCCAATGCTGCTGTGGCATTGAACCTCGATTTTAAAGCTTTTACTAAAGATTGCGGAGCGGATATTCTCTCATTCGGAGGCACAAAAAACGGAATGATGATTGGGGAAGCTGTTATTTTCTTCAATCCCGGATTAACTTCGCAAACAAAATACATTCGAAAACAAAGCATGCAGTTGTATTCGAAAATGCGGTTTGTGGGTGCCCAGTTTATTGCCTATTTCGAAAACGATTTGTGGAAAGAAACCGCAACCCATGCCAATAAAATGGCTAAACTTCTGGAGTCGGAAATAACTAAGATTCAGGAAATAAAAATCACACAACCGGTAAATGCCAACGGAGTTTTTGCCGTCGTTCCCCGAAAAATCATTGAACCTTTGCAGGAAAGATTCTTCTTTTATATCTGGAATGATATAACATCCGAAGTTCGTTGGATGACATCGTTCGATACAACTGAAGAAGAGATTTTTGAGTTTGTGGATTTGATAAAAGAATTAATCAGAAATGAACAATAAAATCCAAATCTCAAAATGCAAAAAACAAATAAAATCCAAAAACAAAAACTAAAAATTGTTACTTAAGTTTTATTTGAAATTTGTTGTTTGATGTTTGAACTTTAAAATTATGCCTCTTTTTAAGTACTTTCCCAGCAATCCCAAAAAGCTGAATCCGGAAATGGAAAAGCGTATTTTTTTCCACAGCCTGATTTTTCCGGCAGCATTTGTTTTTGTGTTTTGGGTTGTCGAACTTATTGAACAAACCACCGGGATCAGCTTTGTAAGACTGGGTGTTTACCCGTTACATTTGAAAGGACTACCGGGCATTTTATTTTCACCATTTATTCATTCTGATTTTAATCACCTGATATCGAACTCGATTCCCTTTTTCATACTAATGTTTACCCTTATTTATTTCTACCGGCGTATTTCGTACCAAATTTTTGTTCAACTCTTTTTCCTATCTGGAATTTGTGTGTGGTTTTCGGGGCGCGAAGCATGGCACATTGGCGCAAGTGGAGTTGTCTATGCCATGGCTGCATTTCATTTTATAAGTGGCATTATCAGAAACGATACTCGTTTACTCACGTTATCCGTAACTGTTGTTTTCCTTTATGGGGGAATGGTTTGGGGAATGTTTCCGATTAATCCCGATGTTTCATGGGAAGGCCATTTGTGGGGTGCCATTTCAGGAGTTGTACTCGCATGGCATTACAGAAAATATATCATCCGCCGCGATAAATTTGATTGGGAAGAAGAGGAGGAAGAGGAAGGAGAAGAAGGCGAAGACAGAGGCGAAGGCGAAAATAATGTAAATGAAACAGATTCTGTACAATCTGATAAACCGGAAGAAATAATTTCGCTCCGGGAAATGCCTTTTGAAATTAAAAGACAGAATAATATAAGTCATACCGGGGAGTTTTAAAAACCAGATATTGAGTAAAATTAACGTTCGCATTCAATTTCAGATAAAATAAAAAGAAAGCGTTCGGTTTTCAAAAAAAAGTTAATTTTGCCACCAGTAAAAAAACGAAGTTCATTAAAAATGATTAGCAGAAGGATTATCCGTACGAAGGTGTTACAAGTTTTATACGCCTACTACTCTTCAGAAGAGAAATCACTTAACAATACCGAAAAAGAACTCTTTTTCTGCATCCATAAATCGTACGACCTTTACCATTATCTACTGTTGCTGGTAATGGAAATTGCGGATTATGCCGAGAACCGAATCGAAATCAAGCAAAACAAACACCTGCCTACTCAGGAAGATTTAAATCCAAACACCAAATTTGTAAATAACCTGTTTATTCAGCAACTGCGAAAAAACCGCCAGTTAAATGCCTATTTGAACCAAACAAAGCTAAGTTGGGTAAATCATCCTGATTTGATAAAAGAACTTTACCTGATATTAACAGAGTCTGAAATGTATGAGTCGTACCTCAAAAACGAAATTCGCTCGTACATGGACGATAAAAAGTTTGTTGAAAAAATATTCAACAAGATTTTCCTGGTTTCCGAAGAGCTGTACCAGGTTTTAGAAGAACAAAGTATTTACTGGAATGATGATATTGAATTTGTTATTGCAGTTATTGTTAAAACCATTAAACGGTTTAACGAATCAAGCGATTCAAGCCATAGTTTAATGCCGCTTTACAAAGACGATGAAGATCGTGATTTTGCAAAAGATTTGTTGCGAAAATCAATAATTAATCACGAAGAGTTACAGGCATTAATAAAAATACATTCGAGTAACTGGGATGTTGAACGAATTGCTTTCATGGATATTTTAATGATGCAACTGGCCCTGACAGAATTTTTATATTTCCCGTCGATTCCGACAAAAGTTACAATGAACGAATACATTGAACTTTCGAAATTTTATAGCACCGAAAAAAGCCGCAATTTTATTAATGGCATTCTCGATAAAACGTTGAAAGATCTGAAAAAAGAGGATAAAATTAAGAAAACCGGCAGGGGTTTGGTTGGCGAATAATGAACAAAGTAGTTATTATAGCTTTAATTATTGGTTTGATTTCGTGTTCAATAAAAAAGAAGGAAAACAAATCTGAACCAAACCGGGAAATCAACAATACTGAACAAATTAGCCAAATAGTGTTTGACTCCGAAATGCACGACTTTGGGAAAATAAAATCGGGTGAAATATTAAGTTATTCATTTGTTTTCAGCAATACGGGAGAAAGCGATTTGATTATAATAAAAGCGGAATCCGATTGCGGTTGTTTACAGGCAACCACTCAAAATGAATTGGTAAAACCAGGAGAAAAAGGTATTATCAAGGTAAAATTTAATTCGTCCGGGTTATTCGGAAAACAATTAAAAACAATAGAAATTCAATCGAATAGCAAAGAACCAAAACATTTAATTATTTTTGCCGAAGTTGAAAATGAACTATTTGAAATTAAAAATTAAAAATGATAAATTAAAAATTGAAGGTTATGGTGAATATTATTTTAATGGCCGCACCTGCAGGGCAGGAAACCAATCCGCTGATGAGTATGTTACCACTTTTATTAATTGTGGTAGTTTTTTACTTTTTTATGATCCGTCCGCAGATGAAACGACAGAAAGAAGTGCGCAAATTCCGCGAAAGCCTTGCCAAGGGCGATAAAGTTGTTACCACTGGTGGTATTTACGGTAAAATAGTAGAAGTAAAGGAAACCACAATTATCCTTGAAATTGCAAAAGACGTTGACATTGTAGTTGATAAAAATGGAATTATAAAAGATATGAGCGACGTGCAAACACGTTAATCTCAATTTTTTCAATAAAAAAGGGTTGCCTGCAGTAAAACAGTCAACCCTTTTTATTTACACTTGCTTTGCGTTTTCGAGCATTAAATCTAAAATAACAAAATAAGGAATAACATAATAAGAAATCAGAAAGTTGGACTTCGGTCTTCGAACTTCGGACTTTCTTACACGTTAAACCTGAAATGCATAATATCGCCATCGTGCACTACGTAATCTTTTCCTTCTATGGCAATTTTACCTGCATTACGACAAGCGTGTTCTGAACCGAGAGAGACATAATCGTCATATTTTATTACTTCAGCCCTGATAAAACCGCGTTCAAAATCGGTGTGAATGATGCCCGCAGCCTGCGGAGCTTTTGTTCCCTGTGTAAAAGTCCATGCCCTCGATTCATCGGGTCCGGTAGTAAAATAGGTTTTCAGGTTTAGTAAATGATATGCATGATGAATGAGCATGTTTACTCCTGGTTCTTCTAATCCAAGTTCCTCCAGAAATAACTGCTTTTCTTCGTAAGTTTCCAGTTCTGCAATGTCGGCTTCTGTGGCTGCAGCAATTACAAGCAGTTCAGCGTTTTCATCTTTAATGTTTTCTTTAACTGCTTCAACAAATTTGTTTCCTGTTTTTGCCGAAGCTTCATCCACATTGCAAACATACATTACTGGTTTGTTGGTCAGTAAAAAAAACTCTTTTGCAAGTTTTGTGTCTTCTTCATCAAGCTTTACAGTTCTGGCCGACAATCCTTTTTCCAACACCGATTTATATCTAAGTGCAATTTCATACATTCTTTTTGTTTTATGATCGCTACCGTGTTTTGTCTGCTTTTCGAGTTTATCAATACGATTTTCAATGGTTTCCAAATCTTTTAACTGTAATTCGATATCAATTACTTCTTTATCACGAACCGGATTTACCGAACCATCAACGTGGGTTATATTATCGTTTTCGAAACAACGCAAAACATGTAAAATGGCATCGGTTTCGCGAATGTTTCCAAGAAACTGGTTGCCCAAACCCTCACCCTTGCTTGCTCCTTTAACCAAACCAGCAATATCAACAATTTCGATAGTGGTTGGAACAACCTTTTTGGGTTTGTCTATTTCAGTAAGTTTAATCAATCTTTGATCGGGTACCGTAATAACACCAATATTAGGTTCGATTGTGCAAAACGGAAAATTTGCCGATTGAGCCTTTGCACTCGACAAACAGTTAAACAGCGTTGATTTTCCTACATTCGGCAAACCAACTATACCACATTTTAAAGCCATTTCTTTTTCTTAAATTTTGCGCAAAGGTAATTCTTTTTACTCTGAATTGTTTTGGATTTTCCAGGCAGTCCGGAAATTAGATAACCAAAATCGATTTTTGCTGTTAATTCTAAAAAACCAGACTTGTATTAAACTTCAATTCGTAGCTTTGTCAATTATAAAGATTTACGGTTTAATGTCATATTAAACCTTTTATCAGTTACAATGTCAATGTGTAAATTTTTTTTCTGATGGATAACAGCGATCTGGATTTGATTACCAATTTAAAAAATGAAAAAACAAGGGATCTTGCTTTTCAAACTTTGGTAAAAAAATATCGGGAACGTTTATACTGGCACATCAGAAAAATTGTGATGGACCATGATGATGCGGACGATGTTCTACAAAATACTTTTGTAAAAGTTTGGCGAAGCATTGACAAATTTCGCGAGGAATCGACCCTTTATACATGGCTTTACCGCATAGCCACCAATGAATCGATAACCTTTATTAATTCGAACAAACGGCGAAGCCTGATTCCAATGAACGACACAAGCGAATTTCTGATGAATAACTTAACAGCCGATCCATATTTCGAAGGTGATGAAATTCAATTGAGGTTGCAGGAAGCCATATTAAAACTACCCGAAAAACAGAGAATTGTTTTTAATATGAAATATTTTGAGGAAATAAAATACGAAGATATGTCGCAAATACTTGACACATCGGTTGGAGCGTTGAAAGCATCATTTCATCATGCAGCAAAAAAAATAGAAGAGTACCTGAAAAACAGAGATTAAAGAATTAAAATTAAACCTTTCAGAAAAGAAATAGTCAAATCAACAAAATAATTAAGTGATGGATAAATTAGAAAAAATAGCACCTGAATTGTCGAAAATAAAAAAGGAAAACCCGTTTCGGGTTCCCGAAAATTATTTCGACGATTTTTCCGCCCGGCTTCAAACAAAGCTGGAAACAGAAAAAGAAGGTTCTACCAAAACTCAAAGCAGAATTATTCAGTTTCTAAAACCTGCCTTGGGTTTGGCTGCGGGTTTTGCACTTATTTTTATGCTGGCATACTGGCCGTTAACAAAATTAACACCTAACCAGCAAGCAAACAACAGCACTACTCAAGCAGATAGTGACGATATAATATTTACTAGTCTGGTTGAAGGAATGGATGAAAATTCGTTTTATGCTATGCTCGATGAACAGGAAGTTACAGTACAACTCAGTGATGAAGATATGGCAATCTATTTGAACACAAACAGTTCGGAATACGAAATTTATACTGAAACTACCGGTAATTAATTTGAACTGAAAATTTGAATTTCATTAAATAAAAATAATCATGAAAAGAGTATTATTTATTGCATTTACAGGCCTTTTGTTTTTCTTTATAGGGACAGCACTGGGTCAGGACCAGTCGCACGAAGCCCGTTGGGAAAAAATCAAAGCTGAAAAAGTGGCATTTATCACTACTCAACTTTCCCTTACACCGGCTGAAGCCCAAAAATTCTGGCCTATTTATAATGAAATGGAGCAACAACGCTGGGATGCTCAAAAAGCACGCCGTGACCTTGAAAACAAGGTTAGTGAAGCGGAAGAATCTCTTTCTGAAAATGAGATAGTTAAACTTACCCGTGACTTTGCGGGTAGTATGGCCAATGAGGGGGCACTTATGTCGGGCTACAACGAAAAATTATTAAAAGTACTTCCTGCAAAAAAAGTACTAAAATTATATAAAGCTGAAAATGAGTTCAGAATGAATATGATTCGAAAATATCGCGATGGCGACAAAGGTGATAAGGGACCGAAATAAAGATTTTCTGAATTGATAAGAAAAAAAGACAAGCAAAAACTTGTCTTTTTTTATGCTTATTATTTCGTTTTTTAAATTCCTTTAAACCAATCCTGAAAATATTTTCCTACAACAGGTGATTCTTTCATTTCTCCGTTTACCGCGCCAATCAGGCTTAAAATCCATAAAACAAGAACGATTATCCATCCAATAAAATTAATAACCGGGATAAATGTTATTATCATTCCAAACAAATACAGGCCAAGCAATTGCCTGATATAAAAACTGGTTATTTCATCCTTCTGGCTCGAATTAATTATTAATGCGATTAACCAGCCAATCCAGGTAATGTGTGCTACAATTGCTTTTGTTTTTCCATCCATGATTTTTAGATTTAAGATTTACGAAATGTACATAAATATTCTCTTTTATGATAATTTCAAATTCAAATTTTTAACATTACAATTACTCAATCAGTTAATGATTTTTTACAGAACAAAATTGAATTAACCTATTTAAATTATTTGTCAATCAACTAAAAAACGATTAAAACATCTCTTTTTATTTGATAATTGCTAAATTGATTTAGCACGAAAAGCTTGTCCTGCCTGACTTATATAAGAATATTTACACCATAAAATATATTGACACAATATGCTTTAAATTATATTGCAACACTAAATACCGGGTTAATATTTAATGTTTCTTTTTCAATATATCAGTAGTATTTAAAATTAATTTTATTTAAATTGCTTATATGAATTTTTGAAGAATTCTCTCCAGTTAATTTCTTACTAAATGAAAAATCGATTTGGTTAGTTCATTCCCGGTAGTAGCAATTTTATTCCGGCAATTTACCTGGAAGCATAGATTTGGTTAGTTAATTAAAACCGTCCGTAAAGAGGACGGTTTTTAAAAAAATTAAAAGAATATTAATAAAATGTAAATACCAAGATATTGAAAATAAAGCCCATACATTTAAGTGATCAAATTTCACAATGTTAAACTGAAAAAATAATAAACAAAATTTTTAAATCTTATAAAATAACTGCCTATGAAACAATCCTTTATCGCTTTAGAAACGGAAAATTAATTTTCAATTACCGTTTCAATTTTCTAATAATTATTAATAAACTAAAATTAAAAAACTAAAACAAAATTATGAAAAATAGAATTATCATGATTTTTCGACAAAAGAAAAGTATAGCTTTTCCTCTACCTGGAAGGCGACTCTTAATTCTTTTGATTATGTTTTCATTTATCAGGGTTTCAGCAACCGACTCTAACCCAAGACCAAATAATGATTTCAGCAGCGATCCTATCGAATCAACAGTAACTGTTGATCAACAGCGCGTTACAGGTAAGATTACTGATACTAAAGGTGCAGGAATACCAGGTGCAACAATTGTTGAGAAAGGTACAAGCAATGGTATCGTTTCAGATGTTGATGGAAATTTCTCAATTTCTCCGCAAGGAACCTCCCCTGTATTGGTAATTTCTTTTGTGGGTATGATTACCCAGGAAATCCCGGTTAGCGGACAAACTCAAATCAATGTAACGTTGGAAGCCGATTATATTGGCATTGAAGAAGTTGTAGCAGTGGGTTACGGTACAATGAAAAAAAGTGACGTTACCGGTTCCGTTTCCAGTGTAACACCTGAAAAACTGGTTGACAGGCCTGTTATTAACGTTGGACAAGCACTACAGAACAAAGTCGCAGGTGTTCAGGTAATCAGGCAAGCTGCCGGGGATCCGGGCGGTAGGCCTCAAATTCGAATCAGGGGTACAAACTCCATTAATACCAGTTCTGATCCTCTGTTTGTTGTGGATGGAATTGTTGGTGTGATAAATGCCTTGCAAAACCTCAATCCTTCAGATATTGAAACTATGGATATTTTAAAAGATGCGTCGGCTACTGCTATCTACGGTACACGTGGAGCCAACGGTGTTATTATTATAACAACCAGGCGTGGAGTTGCAGGCGATATAAAAGTCAACTATGAAGGTTCAGCCTCAGTTGGTATCAAGACAAGAAGAAACGACGCAGTAAATGCAGACCAGTTTATGTACCTTTATGAACAGGCATTTAACAATACGCCTAAGTATGGAAATCTGGTAACCACAAAGGATTTTCGCGGCCCAAATGCAGCAGGAAATTCATGGAATAATATGCCATATTTGTTTGAACAGGTAGCAAAAGACTCGTATTTACCTGGTCTTAATTTTATTGGTAACGACGGAAATTACTATAAACCAAGATTTAACACATTGCTGGAAGATGAAGTTTTCAGAAACGCTTTTTCATATAAAAACCGTGTTGAAGTGAGCGGCGGAACGCAAAAAGGAAGATACTCTTTAGCTTTAGGTAATGACAACGTGGAATCACTTTTGAAAGAATCATACAATAACCGGTTGAATGTCAGAATGACTCTGGATACTGAACTTGCTAAATGGCTCACTATGAGCGCCAACATGGCATATGCAAAAAGTAAAAACGACCGGATGAGTAGTGATTTGATGAGAAATACTTCGGAATATTTTGCTATTTTGCCGGCATATCGGTATCCTAATGATCCTGCAACATATGGAGCTTATGCAGGAACATGGCCAACTGCCAGAGACTTTAATGTTGGTGAGAACCGGCCAGGTTCAACTTTTATGCTGGATCAGGACGAAGGCTATTACGTACAAGACGAATTTACCGGATCATTTGAACTAAATTTTCAAATTACACCAGACCTGACTTTTAGAACAAACTTCTCTGTAGATAACAGAAATCTGGCGAGTAGATGGTATAGCGGAGATTACCAGGGCAGGCGTAATTCAGATGCAAATGGTTACCATCAATTATGGCAATATTGGCAATCCGAAAACTATTTCAACTATAATAAAACAATAGGCGATCATCAAATAACCGGTTTGGTTGGGCTTTCATGGTCTGAAAATACATATGACTATGTAGAAGCACGTGCATCCAAATTCTCTTCAAATTTTTACTTATGGAACAATTTAAGTGCGGGCAGCAATCCACCTACAGTATTCTCCAGCAATACCAGGGGCGCGTTAAACTCTTATTTTGCCCGTGCTACTTATAGCTATCTGGGCAAATATATGTTAACAGCAACCGGGCGTTATGACGGTTCATCAAAATTCGGAACAAACAACAAATATGCATTTTTCCCATCGGTTGGTGTTGCATGGAGAATCTCTCAGGAGGGTTTTCTGGCCGACAGCGAAACAATATCAAACCTTAAACTGCGTTTAACTGGCGGACAAACCGGTAACCAGGAAGTTGGTAATTTTGTAACACAAACTTACATTAGTCCCACAAATGTTTTATTGGCAAATGGCTACAATGCAGGCCTTTATCCAGGTTCTACCGGTAACGATAACCTGAAATGGGAAACAACAACACAATACGATATTGGTTTCGATCTTGGCATGTTTAAAAACAGAATTAATGTTGTGATTGATGTTTACCAAAAAACAACAGACGATATGTTGTTTAATCTTCCGTTACCTCAATCAACTACAACGGGTAATGCTTACGTAAACTATGGTTCGGTTAAAAATACCGGTATCGAGTTCAGTTTGAACACGGTCAATTTCCAAAAGAAGAACTTTTCGTGGGAAACTCTCTTTACAATATCATCCAATAAAAATGAGATTACGGAACTCGGCCCTACTGGTGCCGACATTTACACGGATACCGGAGCAGGTAACGGAACCAGCGTTTACAGAGTTGGAGAACCAATCGGAACATTCTTTGGATTGAACCGAATGGGAACCTGGGGCACTACGGAAGCAGCAGAAGCAGCGCGTTATGGCAGAGTACCGGGAGACTTGAAATTTGAAGATAAAAATAATGATGGTAAAATTGAGTTGCTAACTGACGGTGATGTAATTGGTCACGCATATCCGAAATTCTATGGTGGCTTTAACAACACATTTAGTTATAAAAACTTTGATGCAAGTATCGACATTATGTTTGTAGGCGGAGTTGACAAAGCTATCGTACATGAGTCTGCAGAAGACCGCCAGTTTGTAAATGGTATGATGAATACAGTTATGGATGGATGGCGTCCAGATCATCAGGAAACAATGATAGCCCAGGTTCGTGCCGGTAATGCCGGTGCACGCTATGACTCATACCCTGACACCCATATGATTTGGAACGCTGCCTACATTAGGGGGCAGACGGCTTCACTGGGTTATACCTTTTCCGGAAACCTTGGTGGTATAGATAGATTGAGAGTTTATGCCACTGCAGATAATTTCTTTTTGTTGACCGCAGTTGAACTTCCAGGTTATGATCCTGAAGGTAGTGCTATACAGAAGATTAATGAAAGGGTGCCAAATATTGATAAATACCAGCATCCGGTTCCTACAACCTTCAGCTTGGGTGTTAATGTCAGTTTCTAATTTTAAAACTTTTATATTATGAAATACATATTAAAAAACAATATAGCATTAAGATTCACTATGCTTTTGGTGATCTTCCTGATGGCCCTGAGTGGTTGCGAGAAATTTCTGGAGGAAGTGCCTACAAATCAACTAACCACTGCAGCAGATCTAACAAGTTTAGAATATAAAGAACCTTTTACAGTTGGACCTTACCGAAGGTTGGCAGACTGGACCGGTGGTGCGGGGGATTGGGGAAATAATATTCCCTCTACAATTGAGTACCCCACCGGCGGGGCATACACAGATGAGCCACACGTTCTGTTCAATAAATTTGCGACCAATCAGGTAACAGGTAGTTTACTCGACGATTACAACAATCCTTGGTTTCATTGGTATTCAGGTGTACAAGACTGTAACCTCTCTATCCAGCAACTTCCATTGATTAAGATGAGTGAGACAGACCTTAACAAAGCTTTGGGAGAAGTTCGTACCTTAAGGGCATTCTATTATTTTTGTATTGTACGTTACTGGGGTGATGCTGTTCTTACAACAGAACCAGTAACAGATGTGTGGGCAACAGAGTTGCCTCGTACCAGTCTGAAAACAATTTATGATGAAGTAATTATTCCTGACCTTGAATTCGCAGTTGCCAATCTTCCGGCAGGCAGATCCACAATTGGTCGCGTAACACAGGATGTAGCCCGGGCAATACTGGCAGATGTATATATGACCGTTGCCGGTTATCCTTATCAGGAAGTAGCTTCCAGTCCGGAAAAAGACTGGTGCGGTACAGCAGCCTGGTCAATGCAGGCCTATCCGGTTCCAAGTGGTGTTGAATTCTTAAAAAAGGCACAAGCACAACTTAACGCGCTGTATAATAATACATATACATTGGGGACCTATGCTAATTTGCACGATCCGGCTATGAACAATAAGGGGGAAGCAATATTTCAGGTGCAATATAATGCGACACTCAGAGGTAATGGTGTTATACAACCATCCCTTCCTTTGCTAAGTGCGATTTCCCCAAAAGAAGAAAACGGTACATTTACTCCGTGGGTTGGATATTACAATTCCTATTCTGATAATGACTTGAGGAAACAGGAACGTCAGTTTTTCTTCACATGGGATACTAAATATTCCAATGTAAAAGATACAGTGCGTTTTGATGTTCCACATCTCTATAAGCAATACGTTACTGCGTCAGTTAAAGGAACAGATGGTTCCGGGCTGAACTGGACACATTACCGTTATGGAGAAATTTTATTGATGCTCACAGAAGTGAACTGGGCATTAAAACAATTAGGCCAGTCGGTATCTGACAATGACATCGTAAAGGGAATCAATGAAATCAGGGCCAGAGCATTACTTGCTCCTTACACAGCAGGTCAGGTTGGTCTGAAAGAAATCTTAGCTGAAAGAGCATATGAGCTGATATTTGAAAATAAAATGCTTTGGGATCAGCGTCGTACGAGAAGATGTGTTGTATATGGCAATGGCGAAATTTCAGCTATTCAGAATTTCGTTGGTCATCAGCCTGCAATTTTCAACTTTGCTTTTGCTCCAATGCATTTATTATCACCTATTCCAGGTAACGAAAGTGCCAGAAACGGGTTAGCGCAACAGAATAGTGGGTATTTGCCTACACAGAATTAAGTATTGCATTTTATAATTATTTAATTAAGAAAAATATGAAAGCAAAAATTTTCTTATCACTATCATTCATCGTCACAATGGCGATAATGATCAGTTGTACGGATCAGCCTTATTACGACATCCCATATGATGAAAACGGGAATGTTTACATCACTCAAATTTCGAAGATTACAGCCGATCCTGTTACTACTGCAAATCAAAATTTCACCATTAATTGCTATTTTCCAAATGCAAAGTCAGGAGATGTAATGATAGCTCAGGTGTTAAAACGCCAGGTTCCCAGTTGGAATCCGCAAGGTGCATTACAACTGTTGCCTTATGGTACACCAAAGAATATTACAGTTGGGGCTGATCTGAAAACGTCTGTTACTTTTACCAGGACAGAAGCGGGTTTAGTAAATGTTGGCGATGCCATAACAGTTACTTTTGCAGGAGCAACTGATTCCGGAATAATTAATATTACACTTAAGTAACCCTTTACGGAGCTGTTAGATTAGTATAATCTAATTAAGAATTTGTACAATTAAGAGCACTGCTAAGTTTTGGTGGTGCTCTGATTTTTTTTAAAAGTAACTGATTCAGTCTTGTTGATACCTTTATCAACTATATGGTATTATTTGTGCTAAATGAAGCAAGATTATTGAACTTCCATTTGTGCTAATTTCTATTTTTACAACCGCATTTAATTTAATACGTGTTGAAATCTTTAACCAGAAGTTGAATAATAGAACCATTTTTATTTATTCAGTATTTTTCCTGAAAAACACTGAAATAGCAAATTGAAATCTTTAAAAACCAACTAATATGACAGAATCAAATCAAATACCAAGACGCGATTTTATAAAAAACACTGCTATAGTTGCAACAGTCGCAGCAATTCCAGCATTATTGACTGAAAGCTGTGCCGTAGAAAAAAAAGAGGAACCTAAAAAATGGACTGAAGGAAAATTGAACATTGCAGTTATCGGGCTTGGTATGGGATTTGGAAATATGGGAAGGTGCATTGATGAGAATATTGTTGCACTTTGCGATGTTGACACAGAGCGAATGAAAGGAAGGATTGAAAGCTTCATAGAAAAATATCCAGATAAAACAATTCCATACGAATTCCAGGATTATAAAAAAATGTTTGCCGAAATCGGCGATCAAATTGATGCGGTTATTATTGCCACGCCCGACCATTCGCATGCCATCGTTACTTTATATGCAATGAAACTAGGGAAACATGTGTATTGCCAAAAACCCTTGACACACTCGGTTTATGAGTCGAGGATGCTGACAAGGGCTGCTGAAAAATACAATGTTGCAACACAGATGGGAAACCAGGGCGCATCGGGCGATCACACTGCCTGGATTTGTGAAAGTATATGGAATGGCGACATTGGCGAAATTACAGAAGTACATGCCTGGACCAACCGCCCCATCTGGCCTCAGGCATTAAATCGCCCGGATGACACACCTACAGTTCCTGCTGGTTTAGACTGGGATTTGTGGTTGGGACCTGCACCTGTTCGTCCATATTCTCCTCAATATCATCCGTGGAGTTGGCGTGGTTGGTTTGATTTTGGAACAGGAGCGCTTGGTGACATGGCTTGTCATATTCTTGATGTTGTTATGCGTAGTTTGCGTCTCCAATATCCAACGGGTATTCAAGCCAGTTCTTCAAGATGGACACTTGAATCACCTCCTGAATCAGAAAAAATAACTTACTACTTTCCCAAAAGAGATAATTACCGAAACGTTGGAATGCCGGAAGTAAAAGTTACCTGGTACGATGGCGGTTTAATGCCCGACAGACCAATAGAACTTAAAGATGGCGAGAAAATGGGCGACAACGACGGTGGTGTTTTGTTTGTTGGCAGCAAGGGGAAAATATTGTGTGGATGTTATGCCCGAAATCCACGACGGTTACCTACCGAAGAATTTGCAGACTATTCACCTGTAATAAATGAACGATTGGTTCCGGAAGGAATGGATGGTCATGAAAAAGACTGGATTAGAGCATGTAAGGAAGATCCCATTACAAGGGTAAAAACAAAATCTGATTTTGGTTATGCTGGTCCATTTAACGAAGTAGTTGTTATGGGAACAGTTGCTGCCCGATTATCAGGCCTGCAAAGGGTATTGCAATGGGATGGTGAAAACATGAAATTTACCAACATTAATGCTGACGAAGAATTAAGAGTTCCCAAATCGGTCAAATTAGATACAACCAAAACTTCACCCCGATATAAATCTGAATACGAAATAATCAATGCATTGGAATTTGCAGAAAGTCTGATAAATCTTAAACCCAGAAATGGATGGGAACTGATTTTGTAAAATACCAGAGCAAAAACTTAATTGTATAAAGTCAAACCCAACGAGTTAATAAAAAAGATGATCAACAAGGTTCAAGAATCAGAATTACCTATTAACGGTTATTTCCAACCCAGAATCTAATGCGTTAAAATCATATTTTTTGTTGCCAAAAAATCACTTGTTTCCAATCGATATAAATATAAACCAGGCTTAAAATTTTCAGCATTAAAATGTACCAGGTGTTTTCCGGGTGGCAGCTCCTGATCCAGAAGTAAATCAACATGTTGTCCTAAAACATCGATTACTGTAATTTTTACATTTTCAGATTTCGAAATCTCAAATGAAATTGTGGTTTGTTGATTAAATGGATTTGGATAATTCTGAAATAATTGGGTTGTTCCAAACACTTCAGAATTTGCATCAGTTAATACGTATCTCACAGGTGCAAGAAGTCCCAGGAAAACATTGTTATTTGCATCGGAGGTAACACCAATTGCATTCTGTCCGGTATTGGAAAGAATAGAATTATCAAAACTGGTTGACATACCTGCCGTATTTCCCGAAACATGGAGCGGAATTTTAAACTGACAAAAAGCAGAACACAAAATTACGCTGAATATGATAGTTAAAATATATTTCCTTTTCATGACCTTGATATTTCAAATTATTTAAGACCAGAGCCTGAGGAAATACTTGTTGATTCCTTAATAATCTCAACTTCGGGAGGCATTCCGTTTGCATATTTGTCTTTTCTGTTGCCGGTAACCTGCCATGAAACCTCCATTCCCTTTGTTCCGCCCGAAATTTTAAACTGGTTATTTTTAATTTTAGCTGAAACATACAAATTAGGACCAGGTGCACCAATGGCTGTTAACTGATACCTAAATTCTTCATTTAGTTCTTCAAACCAACCAGGAAGCGTAACAATTGCATCTCCGTTATTATCAAGTTCTGTGTTTCCGTTATACAAATTTAAGCGGTCATTACTTTCGATACTTCGGTGAACAAGATATTTATTTTGAGGATCAAGCGGATGATCGATCATAAAATGTTTTTCACCGGTTACATTCAGATTTTGTGCAGTAATAGTTCCACCAACCGTAAGATCCTTTGAGTGATATGCAGCACCATCACCGCGAATATGTTGAATGAAATTTCCCCCGGCATCAAAAACGGCTAATCCAATTTCCGGATCTTTTGATATAACAACTTTCCCACCACCGGTCAAAGGGATTTCAATGCCACCAGCAAAAGTTTCAAGTCCACTATGAAATGAAGTTCCATCAGGTTTAAATTGTGTCAAAACCTTGCCATCACTGCTTACTATCGAAATTGTACCATCCGGATTTATTCCTGTATATGAACCTCCGGGTTTACCAACTACCAATCCTTCCTCAAATTGTTCTCTGCCATAATGGAACGATTTACCATCGGGTTGAAAACGGGTTGTCCATTTTCCATCCTTAATAATCCCGAATTCTCCATTTTTTCCTACTTTGAAATACGAACTATCCGGAGCACCTACACGAATTTCCTTTGTAAATTGTTCATTTCCATTATGAAAAGAAGTTCCATCGGGCAGAAAATGAGATGTCCATTTTCCATCCTTAATAATCCCAAATTCACCATTATTCCCAACATGAAAATAAGAACTATCCGGCGCACCAACAAAAATTCCTTTTGTAAATTGTTCAGATCCATGATGAAAAGAGGTACCATCGGGCAGAAAGTGAGATGTCCATTTTCCATCTTTAATAATCCCGAATTCACCCGTTTTTAGTACCGTAAAATATGAACTATCCGGATTTCCTATTTTAATACCCCCAGTATAAATTTCTTCTCCTTTATGAAACGAATCCCCATTAAATCCAAAAGTTGTTACAGTATCTCCACTCGGATTTGTTATTATTAAACCCTTTTCAGGATCTAATGAGATACCACCTGATGTAAATAATCCACCGTCCATTGGAATATGAATTCCTTTATAATATGTCTCAAGTCCGTAATGTTCCGAAGTTCCATCGGCATTTACCTGCCACATTGGTAATCCCCATGAATCATAAATACCAATTTCTCCGTTTAGTCCAATTTCAAGAAAAGAACTGCTATCGGGATGACCAACACGAATACCATCATAATAAAGTTCGAACCCTTTATGTTGTGAAGTTCCATCTGCGTCAAAAAAAGTTGACCAGCTTCCAGTAGAATCATAAATTGCCAAACTACCATCTGGAAATAATTCAATTCCTGCAGTTGAATCATTTTTTGCAACTAACAAACCACCTTCAAAAACTTCTCTCCCTTTATGCAACGAAGTTCCATCCATTGCATTTACGCGAAAAACTTCATTACCCATCGAATCTTTTACTATTAAATCCGTACCAGGTTCACCGGCACCACCTGCTGGCCCGGGAGGCCCCATTGGTCCGGGAAATCCCATAGGTCCGGGAGGCCCTGCAGGACCCATTGGTCCGGGAGGCCCTACAACTCCGGGGCCACTTACTTTCGCCAGAAGAGAATCAAAAGGCATTTGTTTAACTATTTGATCGCTATTCGAATCGTGTACTAAAATATTTGGCTTGCTTTCGTTTACTACATGCACTTCGCCAATTCGCAATTGTCCTTCAACATCTAATTTTGCCATCGGTTGTAAAGTTCCAATTCCAACATTTCCATCTTCAGGAAAAACATTTGTCGATCCAAACACTGCTCTGGCAGCCAAACTGTAAGTTGAAGGATTCAATGGTAAGCGTGGAGTTAATTCACTCCCTGAGCCAATAGCAATTCCTGTAAAATATTGTTGATTAAAAATCACATTTAATGGGGTACTTTTCCCCATTTCAATATTTGCAAGACCATCGGTAACAATTACATTTTGTGATTCGCTCCAAACCGCTGAACCACCAGTTGGATTTGTATATAACGAAACAGTTATACCATAAGATCCATTTGAAACGGGTTTCCCCGAATTATCTGTAAGTAACATCTGAATTGAAGGGGTATTTGGAATTTGTGCCTGATTTTGAATTCCTATTCCGGCAATCATTAAAAACACCAGAATATTTTTCTTTAAAGTAAAATGTTTCATAATTTTTATATTTATAATTATTGAATATAGAACCTCTATAACTATTCACACAAAAATATCTGAGAATTTAAGATGTTTTTATCTTTTAAAGGTAAGGCATTTATTTAAAAAACACAAGTACTTAAAGAATAAATGATTAAGGAATTAAAGAAAAGTATCAAAAAGATTATTCCTGTTTCGATTCTAAAAACAAGAATTTCAAATTCTATTTTGAAAGGTCAACACAAACCAACTCCCTGTCGTTTCTGATAAAAACATGCTTGTTGGCAAATGCCGGGTGTGACCAGGTTACTCCCCGGGGTAACTGTTCTTTGGTTGGTTCAATTATTTTTGTTCGGCTGATTTCTTTAAATCCTTTTGGCGATAGTTCAGAAATAATCAATTCGCCATGTTCGTTAAACATCCAGGTTTTATTGCCATTTTGAATAAAATGAATATTTGCCCACCGATCTTTTTTCACCGCGGTGAGGTCTTCCCAAACCCTGTTACCGGTCGCCAATTCAAGACAGCGTAATTCGCCGTAACTGTCAACTCCGTATATAAAATCATTAATAATTACGGGAGTATTCATTACACAATGCAAAGCATCTGTTTTGCGTTCGCTTTCGCCGCAACGTTGCCAAACTATTTCGGCCGAAGTGTAATCGCTACCCAGTTTTACAAGCAGCGAGCCACTGTAAAAACAGCTAACAAAAATATAATCGTTATATAAAACCGGAGTGGCAATACTCATTCCTGAACCCGTTTTCCAGGGAAACCTCCAGAAAACTTCCCCTGTTTCCGGATTTAACCCCGACAAACTGTCTTCTGTCCAAACAACTACAACCTTTTTCCCATTTTTTTCGATTATGATGGGCGCTGAATAAGCAGCAATATCATCAAGGTTTCGCCAGATTTCTTTTCCCGTGTTTTTGTGGAGAGCAATTACACAGGCATTGTTGCTTCCGCTGATCTGAAGAATAATTTTATCGCCGGTAATTAACGGTGTTGCTGAAATTCCCCAGATTGGCATTCTAATCTCATATTCCCTGTTCAAATCTTTTTGCCATATTACTTTTCCATTGTCAGCATTTAAGCAAAAAAGATTTCCCATTGTTCCCAACGAGTAGGTTTTTTCATTGTTTATTATTACCGAAGCACGCGGACCTGCCGGATAACCAACACTGTATTCACATGGGTAACGAAATTCCCAAATTTTTTCTCCGGTTTTTTCATCGAAACACAAAATGCCTTCGGTTTGGGCAGGATTTTTAATTAAATCGGTAACATATACTTTCCCCTTAGAAACTGTTGGCCCCGAATAACCTGAACCAACCGGGACAGTCCATTTTGCGGCTAATCTTCCGGATTCAAACATCTCAACAATTCCGGTTTCCGACCAGATTCCATCGCGGTTAATTCCACGCCAATCGGGCCAATCCTGAGAAATGCCCTGAAATGAAGAAAAAATAAATAGAATGAAAAAGAATACTTTCGAATTCATAAGAATTTAAACATCATAATTGAAATCGCTAAGTTTGTGCCCCATTCGGTCACGTTTGGTTTTCATGTATTTCTGATTGTGTTGGTTTGGTTCAACTTCGAGCGGAATAACTTGTGTTACTTCAAGTCCATAACCTTCCAAACCAACCCTTTTTACCGGATTGTTGGTCATCAGTTTCATTTTTGTAACACCCAGATTGCTTAATATTTGTGCTCCTACACCATAATCGCGTTCATCGGGATTAAAACCCAAATGCAAATTTGCTTCAACCGTATCCAATCCCTGATCCTGTAATTTATAGGCAGCAATTTTATTAAATAAACCAATTCCACGACCTTCCTGCATCATGTATACAATAACACCTTTACCCTCTTTCTCAATCATTTCCATTGCTTTGTGCAATTGGTCGCCACACTCGCAACGCATTGAACCAAATACATCACCGGTCATGCACGATGAATGTACCCGTGTTAAAATGGCTTCGTTTTGTTCCCAGGTTCCTTTTATTAAAGCAACATGTTCAACGCCATTCGATTTTTGCTTAAACGGTATTATTCTGAAATCACCGAATTGGGTAGGGAGAACCACCTGGTCTCCACGTTCAACCAAACTCTCGCGATGAAAAAGATAGGAAATCAAATCTTTAATTGCGACCAGTTTTAAATCGAATTTTTTTGCAATTTCATAAAGTTCGGGTAATCGCGCCATGCTGCCGTCGTCGTTCATAATTTCGACTAAAACACCCGACGGATTGAGACCTGCAAGGCGCGCCAAATCAACTGCTGCCTCGGTATGACCGCTGCGCCGGAGCACACCCCGGTTTTTGGCTTTTAACGGGAAAATATGTCCGGGTCGTCCCAATTGTTCAGGTTTTGTTTTTGGATCAACCAGCATTTTTATGGTAATAGCCCTATCGGAAGCTGAAATTCCTGTGGTTACATTTGGATGAATTGCATCTACAGAAACGGTGAACTGTGTTTCGTTTGACGAGGTATTTTTGCCGACCATTAATTCCAAATCCAGTTCCTTGCAACGTTTTTCGGTAAGCGCCACACAAATCAATCCGCGACCTTGAATGGTCATAAAGTTGATAATTTCAGGAGTAATCAAATCTGATGCACCAATAAAATCCCCCTCATTCTCCCGATCCTCATCGTCAACTACAATTATCAATTCACCCCTGCCAATTGCAGCAATTGCTTCAGGAATGGTATTAAGCACAATTTCTGTCATCTCTAGCTCATCCTTTAAAATCAGCTGCAAAATTAAAACAAATAATGGATAATTATGATTGGGCTGCCCTTTTCGATTTTTCCCAGGCTACCGATTGATTGCCTTTAAAATAACGAAATATTCCACGAATAGAAGTGTAATTTATAAAGAGAAAATAATATGGCACAAACAGTATTTTAAACCGAAGTTTTCTGTTTTCGAGATACCAGCCTAATGCAGCCATTAAATAGCATAACAGCTGAACATAAAACATTATCGTAAAAAATTGAAATTCAGTCCAGCTATTTTGCTGCGAAACAATAAACAAATTTACAGGTAAAATCAAAAAAAGTGAAAGTGGAGCCAATGACCACCTTAAAACTTTATGCGAAAAATACTGCCAGGAAAGTAATGGATACCGAAACGGATTCAGTAAGCCTTTTAACCTGAAAATGGTTTGAATGCCTCCTGCCGCAATCCTGATTTTCCGTTTAAGTTCTTCCTTAACATTTAACGAAGCGGTTTCCTCGGCAAAGGCATTGGGAGTATATGCAATCCTGAACCCTTTTTGGGCAATCCGAAGTGAAATCATAAAATCGTCGAGTAAGGTGTCTACTTCAACATCTTCGAAAAGTTCTGTCCGAACGGCAAACAACTCACCAACTGCACCAACTGCAGAATTTAAGTCGGCATCCATTTTTTTAACCCACGATTCAAATTTCCAGTACAATCCCTCTCCTGCCCCTGCAGCTGCATCAGCATCCTTTTCAACAATTCGTTTTTCTCCAGCAACACAACCTGTTTTTGCATTGCTGAATTGGGCAACAATCTCTCTTACTGACTGTTTGCCAAGAATTGTATTTGTATCGGAAAAAATAATAATCGGTGCTTTTACAAATTTCACCCCACGGTTCATTGCATGCATTTTCCCTTTTCGTTCGGGTAAATGGTGTATTTCAAGCGAGTCATATTTTTTTAATAAATCGGGCGTGCCATCGTTCGACCCGTCGGTAATCCATAAGTACTGGATTTTTTCTTTCGGGTAATCAAGTGAAAAAGAATTCTCCACTTTTTGCGCAACAAAGTCTTTTTCGTTAAATGCGGTTACAAATAAACATACATTGGGTTCGTACTCCGAATCAATATTCAAATTTCTTTTCCCAAATAGTATATTTCTGATTTTCAGTATAGAATATAACAAAATTGCATACCCAATGAAAGTGTAAAAGAGAATAGGAAGCAATACCCAAAAAACGACTTCAGCAATCATTAAATGTGTTTTTTGTAAAACTCGATAAGAGCACCTGCCGACGACAGATTATCAAAATTTTCGTGAATATATTCAATTGCATTTTTACCAATTTTATCGAAATATTCACGGTTTTCGATTAGGTTTGAAATGGATTGTACAAATCCTGCTGCATCTTCCGTAATTACAATATTAACGTCGGAAGTGGTTGAAATTCCTTCTGTTCCTATAGCTGTTGTAACAATTGGTTTCCCCAGAGCCATGCCTTCAATAATTTTAATACGCATTCCGCTGCCCGAAAAAAGAGGTACAACCATAATCGATTTCGAATTGATAAATTCATAGGCATCAACTACTTCGCCCTTAAAAACCACGTTTGGTAAATTCAGCATTTTCTGAAACCAGGGTGGAGCATTTCTACCAGCAATAAAAAACTGCAAATCGGGATACTTTTCGCGAATAGTATCCCAGCAGTTTTCAAAAAACCAAATCAAACCTTCCTGGTTTGGCGACCACTCCAGCGATCCGATATGAAACAATGTTGGATGTTTCAGGTTTTTTGAATTCGGGATTAATACCGATGAATCGATTCCGGTTTGCGAAACATGCATCGGTTTTTTATTACCCAGTTTGTTCAGAAATGCCCCGTCGCGACCCGTAATTGGCACCAGTAAATCGTATTTATTCAGAATTTGAACCTCAAAATGTTTTATTCTTCTTGAAAGATCTTTCAGGTACCATTTCTCAAGTCCGTGAGCCATTACTGCGGTCCTGCTCCAGATTTCGTGTTCAATATTGTGTGCCCTGTATATAATTTTTGCTTTCGAGTTCTCACGAATTAACGGAATGTACGGGCATACATAAAGTCCCTCCAACTGAATGATATCAAACACATTCTCCTGCAAAACCTTTTTAAGTTCGTTCGAGAAATCATTTGAAATAAATCTTGTTGCATTGTATGGTTTTCTTGAAAAAAGCAAATTCATAAGTGCGCTAAACGGAGAAATTCTCGCCGGTACATTCACCAGTTTAAATTCGGCCAGTTCTTTTACCGATTCAGGAATTTCGGTTAAAGTGATGTGGTGTTTTACCGTATTCATTGCCAGAATTGTAACATCGTGACCTAAAAGCGAGAATCCACGTGCTAAATTCATACAGGCAATTGCACCGCCATCTTTAACGGGGTATGGGACCTTATTTGTAACCTGAAGAATTTTCATGTATTATATTATTCAATATTTTAAAAACATCCTTATCTCAAACATTTTACAAATAACATAAAATTTCGTGAAACAGAATTAGTTACCGTAACTATTGCTTCTTTCCTCTTTTTAACCATTTACCTAAGCCAATTTTATTTAAAATTTTAACATAGGTTTCGGCCGACATAATTGCCGAATCTGTTCCAGCCATGTACGATAACCAAATCCCAACCGGAAAAAAAATAAAAGTAGAGAACCACATTCCAGTAATCATTTGCCAAACATCTTCACGTGCCGATTTTTCGCCTGTCATCGATACAATATAATATGCAATAAAAAGCAGAATTGAAACTACAACCGGCATTCCCAAACCTCCTTTCCTGATTATTGCTCCAAGTGGGGCACCCACAAAAAAGAAAATAAAAACTGCAATAGAAAGCGTAAACTTTCGGTGCAATTCCATATAGTGTTTATTGATAATTCTTTTCCTTTCGGTTAACTGCCCCTGGTATAAATTCAGGTTTTGCATATTATTTCTTGCCCTGTCGAGCGCCTGCATTGCAATTTCAGCTTTTACCCATTTATCGATGCCTGTAAAATATTCATCAAAATTAAAAATTGAATCGGGAGCAATTGCTGATTTTTGTTTTAACGAATCGTGTAACACAGTTAAATCGTAAACATGTCTCGAAAAGGTAGAATTTATTTCGATTTGTAACAGGTAGTTTCGCACCTGATCATAGTAATTTTCATTCAAGGTATCTGTCCTCAGATTTAGTTGCCTAATGTTTAACATACGGTACATATTTTTATAAATACCCTCATCTCTGCGGTTAAAATCAAAATTATTTACTTTCACCCTGATTGTTTGTTCATCGAATTTGTCGCGTCGGAAAGGCCTGTTATTAATTTCATTTCTGTCTTTGGGTTGCTCTTCAGAATAATTAACTCCGTCGTATAACGTAAGCACCATGTATTTTTTGTCTTCGGTTATTTTCAGGTAGCCCGAGTCGGCAACTATAACACTTTCGTTTGCTTTGTTTTTTGTATGGTCGTAAATGAGTAAATCGTATAATACATTGGTTTTTTTGTTTTTGCTCCCAATTTTAATATTGTACCCGTCAATTTCGTTTGTAAAAACACCTTCCTGCAATATCAATTCAGGACGTTGTTGTTTTACACTAACCATTAAGGTTGTAAATTTCAGGTTAGTTTTTGGCAAAATATTGTTCGAAAAGTAAAAAGCAACAAAGGCGACAAAAGCAGCTATTACAATTAATGGCCGCATAATTCTGAAAAGTGAAATTCCGGCAGATTTCATTGCCACCAGTTCGTAGTTTTCGCCAAGTGCGCCGAAAGTCATAATTGATGCAAGTAGCATGGCAAGCGGGAAAGCATATGGTAAAACACCGAATGATGCATAGAACAGCATTTCGCCCAAAACTTTCAATTCCAATCCTTTGCCTACCAAATCGCCCACATATCGCCACAAAAACTGCATAAGAAGCACAAATACCACGATAAAGAAGGTCATAACAAATGGCCCCAGAAAAGATTTAATAACGTAGAGGTGTAGCCGCTTCATGCTAATGTTTTCGATATGGAAACAAGTGCAAAACTAAGTTTTTTTAGTTAGATGTAGAGTAAAAAAAGGTTAACAAACCTCTTATTTGATTAAATTAACCTGAAGTATTGAACTTAAAACAAGATAAAACTTATTACGAACCAAGAATGTGTTTCAGATCTGCGACTTGAGTATCCCATAATCCTTTTGTTTCCTTAATCTCGTCTTCTTCAGCAAAATCTATAATAATCAGAGAAACATCGCCGGTTAATTCATCCTGGGTAATTCTGAATTCAAAATAACTTTCTTCCTCGCCCAACCAAGTAAACCGAACTAATTTGTTTTCCTTTATTAAAGTCATTTCGGCAGTTTGCTCTGAACCTTCCCATATAAAAGTAAATTTTTTCCCTTTAACTTTTACATCATCAGCAAACCATTCGTTTAAACCCGATGCTGTACTCAACCAATTAAACAAAACTTTTGGTGAACAGTTTAGAACGTACTCAAGTTGTATTTTGGTTTTATCATTCATTTTTTGATTTTGTGCCAATATATATATTCTGATTGTAACTTACAACTGATAAAATAATTCATATTTCAACCAATTTCAATTTTTAACCAAATAATAAAGTGAAATAAAAATAAATACTATATTTGCACGCTCAAAATTTGAAATAATGGCGAGGTAGCTCAGCTGGTTAGAGCGCATGATTCATAATCATGAGGTCGCCGGATCATGCCCGGCTCTCGCTACAAAAAAAGGTCGTTCCGTAAAAGGGATGACCTTTTTATATTTTCTGGTAGCTCAGTTAGTTAGAGCGTCCCGATTTTTATCGGGAAGGTCGCCGGATCATGCCCAGCTCTCGTTACAAAAAGGCATCAATTTCTATTGATGTCTTTTTTTACTACACTTTCAAAAATAACAACTATTATTTGATTCTTTTTTTATGTTTAATATTTAAAGGGAACAAAAACCTTTCAATTGAAACAAATTCTCAAAGATTCTCGAAATTTTAATCTTCCTCAAAAACCCTGAAAACCTGATCAATATCCTGAAAACACAACTTCCTATTCCTTAAATTTAAACGAAATCAATAAAACTTTAAACATGGCTAAAATCAGCAGAATTGATGCTTTAAATTATCATCAAAAAGGGCGACCAGGTAAAATTGAAGTTGTTCCCACAAAACCACACAGCACACAGTACGACTTATCGTTGGCATACACTCCCGGAGTGGCGGAACCCTGTCTGGATATTGAAAAAAATCCGGCCGATGCTTATAAATATACAGCCAAAGGAAATCTGGTGGCTGTTATTTCAAATGGTACTGCGGTTTTGGGTTTGGGTGATATTGGTCCTTTGGCGGGCAAACCAGTTATGGAGGGGAAAGGATTGCTGTTTAAAATTTTTGCCGATGTTGATGTTTTTGATATTGAAGTGAACGAAAAAGACCCTAAAAAGTTAATCGAAATCGTAAAAGCCATCGCTCCTACTTTTGGAGGAATAAACCTCGAAGATATTAAGGCACCCGAATGTTTCGAAATTGAAGAAACATTGAAAAAAGAACTTGATATTCCTGTCTTTCACGATGATCAGCACGGAACAGCAATTATTTCGGCAGCCGGACTAATTAATGCACTGGAAATTAACGGTAAAAAAATCGAGGATATAAAAGTTGTAGTAAATGGAGCCGGTGCAGCAGCGGTATCGTGTATCAGACTGTATATCAGCATGGGTGTTAAATCCGAAAATGTTGTGATGGTAGATAGTCGCGGAGTGCTAAACAGAGAACGCGCCGACCTGAATAAAATTAAGCAACAGTTTGTAACCGAACGGAAAATTACGAATCTCGAAGAAGCTTTTGTTAATGCCGATGTTTTTTTGGGTCTTTCCGTTGGGAACGTGGTTTCAAAAAAAATGATACAATCGATGGCAAAGGACCCGATTGTTTTTGCTATGGCCAACCCTACGCCCGAAATTAGTTACGAAGATGCCACCGCTGCCCGTAAAGATATTATTATGGCAACCGGCCGCAGCGATTATCCAAACCAGATTAATAATGTACTTGGATTCCCATTTATTTTCAGGGGAGCGCTCGATGTAATGGCTACCACCATAAACGAAGAAATGAAAATAGCGGCTTCTCATGCTTTGGCATCGCTCGCGCGGGAATATGTTCCCGATATGGTAGCAAAAGCCTATAATCAGCAAAATATTGTTTTTGGGAAAGACTACATTATTCCAAAGCCGCTTGATCCAAGGTTAATTACCACTGTTTCGGTGGCAGTTGCCAAAGCCGCCGTTAAAACAGGTGTGGCACGAAAAATTATTAAAAACTGGTCGGCTTATAAACAGGAACTGTCTGAACGTCTTGGGTTCGACAACCAGTTGGTGGTATCAATCAGGCAAAAGGCGCGACAGGATCCAAAACGCATTGTATTTGCCCAGGCCAATAATTTTAAAATATTAAAAGCTGCACAGTTTGTTGTCCGCGAAAAAATAGCAAAACCCATTCTTTTAGGTAACGAGGAAAAAATCAGTGAATTGATAAAGGAAAACCAGCTCGATCTGGAGAACATTCCCATCATCGATATCATTAAAAATGTTTCCGACGAAAAAAGAAATCATTTTGCCAGCATTCTATACGAAAAAAGAAAACGAAAGGGAATGACTTTTGGCGAAGCCCTTGAAAACATGAATAATCCGGATTATTTTGGAGCAATGATGGTTGAAACCGGAGAAGCTGATGCTTTTATCTCAGGTTTCACCAGAAGATATGCTGATACAATTCGCCCGGCACTTCAGGTAATTGGCGTGAAGGAAGATTTTAATCACATTGCGGGAATGTATATTTTGTTATCGAAAAGGGGAACGCTTTTTTTGGCTGATACCACTGTAAACATGAATCCAACTTCACAAATTCTGGCAGATACAACTCAATTAACTGCAGCCGAAGTTAAACGGTTTAATATAGAACCCAAAATTGCTTTGCTTTCGTACTCAAATTTCGGAGAACACAAAGGACAGGGAAGTCCCGGAATGGTAAGGGAAGCTGTAAAAATACTACACGAAAAATGCCCTGATCTGATTGTTGATGGAGAAATGCAGGCAAACTATGCATTAAATGGGAAATTACGGTTTAAACGTTACCCGTTTAACAAGTTGGGTGATGCTGACGCGAATACTTTGATTTTCCCCAATTTAGGATCAGGAAATATTACCTACAAAGTTTTGCAGTCGATAGGAACAACCGAATCAATCGGCCCAATTTTAATGGGAATGAAAAAACCCGTTCATATTTTACAGCGCGACAGTTCGGTAAGGGAAATTGTAAACATGATTTCGATTGCAGTTGTTGACGCACAATCGGCAGAAACATAAATTAACTGGACGTGTACAACTTTGAGCCCAGGTTTCGGGATGCTGGATACTGGATGTTGAATGCTGGATAAATTTCAAAACTTCAATAACAATTGACTAACAAAAAGTAACCGAAAAGTAAAAAACTCAGAATAAAAATGCCATCCGCTTTTACAGATGGCATTTTTGATTTCATATTATTCACCTAAAAACCCACACCAAATCCAACACTGAAAAATGGTTCCCAGTTTTTGTATGGCGAATTTTCATTTTGTAAAACATCAAATAAAACTTCGGCAGTTAACCATGTGTTTTTGGTAATGGGTTGACTATAACCACCTCCCAAAAACAAAAACGGCACCCACTCACGCTCACTATCCCCCAAATAATCGTAAAGCTTATAATTCATAGCCGAATACTCTGCATGTGCATAAAGTCTTTGTGTAACCCTGAGTCTAGTAAATAAACTAAACCCGTAATTACTTGCAGAATAGTCTTCACTATATCGTTTATCGCTGATGTATTCGTAAGATAATTTTACACCAACAGAAAATTTTGGAGTTAATTTATAACCCACGAGTGGCTCAACACCAATTGCAGTGTAACTTCCAATACTGGCATTTACATATCCGCCAAAATACATTTTATTCGGATTAATTGCTGTTTTTTTCTGCGGTTCAGCAGATTGTACTGTAGTTGCCTGAACAACCGGCTGGGCATTTACAGGTTGAACCAAAACAGTATCAACCCTTACAGTTTCAACTTTAATTGTATCAACCCGAACAGTTTCAATTCGAACCGTGTCTTGTGCAAAACCTGTAATCGATATAAAAACGAAAAGAATGAGAATGAAAGCTACTTTAGTCATTTGTGGCAGTATTACAATTTGAAATCTAATTAAGTTAAACCTTTATACCCGAAATTATTTATGTTTGAATATAACATCGAACGAATAAAATGGTTTAATCAGATATTATCAATTACCATTTCCAGCCATCGCGGTATTTATGTTTAATCCATTCCTCGCACATTTCCTGTGCATTCCACTCAACTATTTGTTTCGATTGATCGTCAACTCTTTTTGTAACCTCATCAGAAGAGAAAGGCAAAAGCTTAGTTGTTTTAAGTTTTTCATCCGGTGTAAGGTTAGTTACTTTCATATTTTCACTATCCCAAAGAAGGGTTTTTTGCAGCGATTGCATCCGAACTGCCAGGTTTCCCATTACCACCATTTCGTTAAAAGGACCTGCGTATTCGAAACTTGAAGCAGGTTTACCACCATTTTTACAGCAGTTCACAAAATGCATTTCATGCCGGCCTCCTCCATTCGGATCATCAGGAATCCTTTCAAGTTTTACCTTGGTTTCAGGAACGATTTCAGCCCCGTTTTTATATACTTTCCAGTCTTCCCCATAGGCTTCGGCAATTAGTGTTGCTTCAGAACCAACCAACATAAAGCCGCCTCCGGGATTCATTGGGGTATTTTGCGGCAAATCGAAAGGTCGAGCGGGCATCAACCCTCCATCGTACCAGGTTAATTCCAACTCAGGTGCTGCACAGTAAGGTAAATTTTCACGAGAAGGAAAAAGAAAGGAGACTTTTGCCGAAACCGGAGCACTTTCAGTATTTACCAGCGAAGAACTGGCCTGAAATGCCGTTGGTGCACCTAATTTCAGCGCAAAATTAGGAACATCAAGCAAATGACATCCCATATCGCCAAGAGCACCGGTTCCAAAATCCCACCAACCTCTCCAAATCCATGGATGATATTCAGGATTATAAGCCCGCATCCTTGCCGGACCGATAAACAAATCCCAATCCAATGTTTTAGGTATTTTTACTTCTTTCAGGGGCTGGGGCATTCCCTGCCGCCAGATTGGCCTGTTCGTCCATACGTGTGCTTCACGCACTTCGCCCAGGCATCCACTCTGAACCACTTCAGCTACTTCATAAACACTATCGCTTGAGTGTCCTTCGTTTCCCATTTGAGTAACTACTTTGTATTTTTTTGCAGCTTCTGTCAGTTGTCGTGATTCCCAAACTGTATGCGTTAAAGGTTTCTGGCAATACACATGTTTTCCCATTTGCATGGCTGTCATTGCAATTATTGCATGGGTATGGTCGGGTGTTGCGATTACCACTGCATCAATTTCTTTATGCATTTTATCAAACATTTTCCTGTAATCGTCATACTGCTTTGCCTTTGAATATGTATTTGCCACAGGTTTTGCATATTCCCAGTCCACATCACAAAGTGCGACAATATTCTGGCCCGGCATGTTTTTCAGGTTAACTTGTCCTTTGCCGCCAATTCCGATACCGGCAATATTTAGTTTATCACTAGGAGCAACATGACCAAGTCCCGAAACTGCAAAACTGGGAATTACAGTGAATCCTGCCAAAGCAGTTGTTGTTGCACCAATAAATTTCCGGCGCGATAAGTTTAAAGTTGATTTTGTATTCATATTCTTTTTATTTTGATGAATTTCAGAAAGCTAAATTTATCGAAATCTATTTGGTTTTGAAAATAAATGTGAATTATTTCAAATTGAAAAAAAGGGACTATTCACAATAAATACTTCTCATTTCCAAAAACTTTCAGCGGTAGTAAAGTGTTTTAACTCACAGAAAAACCAATTAAAGCAATCAATCTGATTCTTTAAATATTTTTTAATTTTCAGTTATGCCAGTCAATATTCCGGAAACGGCTCAAAAACGAATTGTAATTATCGGTGCAGGATTTGGTGGTCTTAAATTAGCTCAGAAACTCATCGGATCGGGTTATCAGATCGTGATTATCGACAAAAACAACTACCATCAGTTTCAGCCTTTGTTTTACCAGGTGGCAACTGCCGGGATTGAACCCAGTTCCATACTTTTTCCATTGCGGAAAATATTTCAGAACCAGAAAGACGTATATATCCGTGTGGCCGAAGTTTATTCGATTGATACAAAGAAAAAGGAACTTCAAACCAGTCTTGATGCGGTTTGGTATGATTTCCTGGTAATTTCCACCGGGGCTAATTCCAATTTTTTTGGAATGAAAAACATGGAAGAATTTGCAATCCCGATGAAATCGGCGTCGGAAGCTATGGCCATGCGAAACAGGTTACTTCAAAGTTTTGAGAAAGTAGTTACTCTTCGCGACCAAAATGCCAGAAAAGCTTTACTGAATATCATTGTGGTTGGCGGCGGACCTACCGGCGTTGAGGTTGCAGGTGCCATTGCCGAAATGAAAAAGTTTGTACTTCCGAAAGATTACCCCGATTTGAATTTCGATTTAATGCAGATAACATTGATCGAAGGTTCACCAACACTTTTAGGTGGAATGTCGAAACATGCTTCAGAAAAAGCTTTGTACTATCTTCAAAAAACAGGTATAAAAGTTATGCTTAATACCCGGGTGAAAAATTTCGATGGAAACACGCTTTATTATGATGATGATAAAGAAATTGAGACCAAAACTGTAATCTGGGCTGCAGGCATCTGCGGAAACGTACCCGGAGGTTTTTCAGACGAACTCGTTAACAGGGGAAAAAGAATTTGGGTTGATGAATATAACCGGGTTAAGGGATTTGAAGATGTTTTTGCCATTGGCGATGTATCGAATATGCCAACTGTCGAATACCCAAATGGTCATCCGCAGGTTGCACAGGTTGCCATACAGCAGGGTAAAAATTTAGCACAGAATTTTCTGTGGATGAAAAAAAAGGATATTTTGAAACCATTTAAATATATCGATCGCGGATCGATGGCAACCATTGGCCGCAACCTGGCTGTTGCTGATCTTTCGTTTATAAAATTCAGTGGATTTATTGCTTGGCTTACATGGATGTTTGTGCATTTGATGGCTATTGTGGGAGTTAAAAACCGTCTGCTTATTTTTATCAACTGGATGTGGAATTACCTCACTTACGACCAGTCGCTGCGTTTGATTTTATGGGCTGCTAAAAAAGATCCAACAAAAGTTATTTCTCCGCTTGACAGGAAATAGTCAATAATTCGCTTTACTTTTAGCCTGAAAATTAAACGAAATGAACATCGATAAATATCCATCGAAATTACTTGAAAACGCTGTAAACGAGTTTTCAAAACTGCCGGGAATCGGTCGGAAAAGCGCGCTGCGACTGGTGCTTCATTTGTTACGCCAGGATGTTGAAGCTGTAAATTATTTTGGCAACAGCCTTATTCAGCTTCGCAACGATATAAAACATTGCAAAATTTGCCACAATATTTCAGATACAGATATTTGTCAGATTTGTAATAACCACTCACGCAACAGGAGTGTAATTTGTGTTGTGGAAAATATACGCGATGTAATGTCAGTTGAAAATACCCAGCAATTTAACGGATTATACCACGTTTTAGGTGGAATAATTTCGCCGATGGATGGAATTGGCCCAGCCGAACTCGAAATTGAGTCGCTCGTCAGCCGCATTGAAAAAGGTGATATTATTGAAGTGATACTTGCACTTTCGACCACAATGGAAGGCGACACAACCAACTTTTATATTTACCGCAAACTGAAAGACAAGGAAGTAAAAATTTCGACACTGGCACGCGGAGTTTCGGTTGGCGACGAACTGGAATATACCGACGAAATTACGCTGGGACGCTCGCTTACCAATCGTGTTCCGTACGAAAGTTCGATGGGAAAATAATTCAACTTACATATCAGATTTCAATCCGTTTTTCGTTATCCAAAAGGAATATCTACATTTGAATATTGAACTTTTAAAAACTCCGGTCTTCGGTCTTCCGACTTCCGACTATCTTTAAACATGAAACTATCGGTAATTATAGTCAACTACAACGTAAAACATTTTCTGGAGCAATGCCTTCATTCGGTTTATAAAGCCGCGAAAGGGATTGAAACTGAAATTTTTGTGGTTGACAATAATTCGGTCGATGGTTCAGCCCAATTGATTCGTGAAAAATTTCCTGACCTAAATTTCATCGAAAACAAGGAAAATGTTGGCTTTTCGAGGGCAAACAACCAGGCAATCAAACTTGCAAAAGGAAAATATATTCTACTGCTCAATCCTGATACAGTTGTTGAGGAAGATACTTTTTCGAAAGTGACCGGTTTTATGGACAATCACGCGGAAGCCGGTGGCCTGGGAGTTAAAATGATCGACGGGAAAGGTACGTTTTTACCCGAATCAAAACGTGGACTGCCCACACCCTGGGTTGCTTTTTATAAAATGTTCGGCCTTTCGAAGCTTTTTCCAAAATCACGGAAATTTGGGAAATATCACCTCTCCTATTTAAGCGAAAACGAAATACACGATGTTGAAATTCTGGCAGGCGCTTTTATGCTGCTGCGCAAAGAAACACTCGATAAAGTTGGACTGCTCGACGAAACATTTTTTATGTACGGCGAAGACATCGACCTTTCATACCGCATAATAAAAGGAGGATATAAAAACTACTATTTCCCCGAAACAACCATTATTCATTACAAAGGTGAAAGCACAAAAAAAGGTTCGCTCAACTATGTAAAAGTGTTTTACACTGCCATGATAATTTTTGCCCGCAAACATTTTTCGGGTGGAAAAGCAGGTGTTTTTTCGGTAATCATTCATCTTGCCATTTGGTTCAGGGCGTTTATCTCCATTTTCAGGCGAGCTTTGGATAAATTTATTTTACCTGTATTCGATGCACTTCTAATTTTTTCAGGATTTCTTTTAATAACACCTGCGTGGGAGAATTTCCGATTCGAACCCGGACATTATCCACCCGCGTTTTTACAGATTGTTGTTCCGGTTTATATTCTTTTCTGGCTCGCCGGAATATTGTTTTCAGGTGGGTATAAAAAACCGGTTAACCTTTATAAAATTGCCCGCGGACTGCTTTGGGGAACAATTGCCATTTTGCTGGTGTACTCGCTGGTTGGCGAAGAATTAAGGTTTTCGCGGGTGTTAATAATATTGGGTTCAATCTGGTCGGTTTTTGTGCTGATCTTTTCGCGTATAATTTTTCATTGGTTAAAACTGAAAAACTACAGACTCGATGTAAAAAATGCAAAACGAATTGCAATTGTTGGTCATTCAACAGAAGCGACACGAGTTAAAAAGCTGCTCGATGATTCTCAAATTCAATCGGAATTAACTGGTTTTATTGCGCTTGACAATACAGACAGAGGACAAAATTATATTGGCCAAATTGAACAGCTTTCTGAAATTATCAGAATTAACCGCATTAACGAAATAATTTTTTGCGCCGAAAATATTAGTTCTGCTCAAATAATTCGTGCAATGCTCGATTTAACCCAACTCGATGTTGAATATAAAATTGCACCTCCCGAAAGTATCAGTATCATTGGGAGTAACTCTATTCATACAGCCGGCGATTTGTACGTGTTAAATATTAACGCAATTTCGAAACCATCAAACAAACGAAAAAAGAGAACTTTTGATGTTGTGATTGCCTTGATCTACCTGTTTTTAAGCCCGCTGGTGATTTGGATTTTCAAAAATAAAAAGCGCTTTATAAGTAATATTTTCAAGGTGATGACTGGAAAAATATCGTGGATAGGATATATCCCAACCCTGAAAACTGCTTATAATTTACCATTACTTAAACCTGCAGTTTTAAATCCCGGAGATCTTTTCCCTGAACTTTCGCTCGACGTTGAGAAAATAAACCGTCTTAATATGCTGTATGCCAAAGATTACAGCCTTTCAACCGATACAGAAATATTGCTAAAAGGCTGGAAAAACCTGGACAGATAATACTTTCATTTTCGACAAATAAGTACGTATATTTGTACTTAAATATTTAAATTATGAAGACAGTAAATTATACAGAACTAAGAGACAAGTTAAAATCGAATCTTGATATGGTTTGCGAAAATCACGAAACGTTAATTATTCACAGGCCCGGTGGGAAAAGTGTTGTGATGATGTCGCTTGATGAATACAATTCGCAAAAGGAAACAGAGTATTTGCTGAGTTCTCCAAAAAATGCAGAACACCTTTTTGAAAGTATAAGACAGATTGAAAAAGGGGAAACGATAACTGTTACCCTGGAAGAACTTAAAAGTCTTGAAAAGTGAAATCCATTTCTTTCACCAAAGAAGCGTGGATTGATTACTTATATTGGGTAAATTCCGATCAGAAAAAGTTAAAGAAAATAAATTCGATGATTGAAGAAATAACCAGAACTCCTTTTGAAGGTACTGGTCAGCCGGAGCCTTTAAAATATCGGTTGTCCGGATTTTGGTCGAGAAGAATTGATAAAGAGAACAGATTGGTTTACACAATCTATACCGATAAAATTGAAATTATTTCCTGCAAAGGTCATTATTAAATGAACAACCAGCTTACATACGGAAAAATCACGCTCCGCCCGGTTGAACCCGAAGATATAGAGCTGCTTTACCAATGGGAAAACAACATGGAAATATGGAATGTCAGCAATACCAAAACACCTTTTTCAAAATATATTCTTGCTGAATATTTAAAGGAATCGGCCAAAGACATTTATGAAACAAAACAATTGAGGCTGATTATTCAAAATGAAAACTCAGTGCCTGTTGGTGCGGTTGATTTGTTCGATTTCGATCCTTATCACATGCGGGCGGGAATCGGGATTTTAATTCACTGTACCGAAAACCGTAATCAAGGGTATGGTTCGGATGCATTAAATGCAACTTTTAGTTATGCTTTGGAAGTTTTGGGATTGAAACAGTTGTATGCCAACATTTCCCTGAAAAATGAAGTTAGCATTCATCTTTTCGAAAAAGTGGGATTTACTCAATCGGGCATCAAAAAAAACTGGTTAAAAACGATTACTGGCTGGGAAGATGAGGTTTTTATGCAGAAAATGCTGTGACTTTTAAAATTGAAATATCATTTTTATTCCAAAACTATCCGGATTCAGAGCCTGATAATTAGGCATTAAACATACAACGACTAAAAAATCCTTAAATTAGAAATAACCTTCTGCTTTTAACATTATCAAACTTATCACGATTCCAATAACAAATCCAGTCAAAACTTCCATTACCGTGTGTCTTTCCAGTTTTAACCGCGACCAGATAAGCAAACCTGTAAACAATAAAACAGCAAATCCAATTTTATAATCTACCGTAAAAATCAATGCTGACAGAAAAATATTTAACGAAACATGCAATGAGCTTTTAATAAATAAATTGGTAATCTGCGATGTAACCACCAATATTAAAGCGAACAACATGCTGATTGATATGTTTTTGGGTTGATTTGTAGCAAACATCAAAACTGTAATTGTCGAAATCAATGGAAAAGCAAACCAAAACAACGACTTTCGCTGATGTTTGTCGGAAACATCGAAATTGGAATAAGTCCCATTTTTTGATTTTATATACATCCACAATATCACAGGGATGAAAATACATCCGATTATCAGGAATGAAATCAAAGCCGCCTTTGAAAAATCCTCCTTTCCAAACATTACTATCAAAACAAAAAGAGGGATTGTATATAACGGATTGCCAGCAACAGAAATAAAGTTTGCTATTCTTTTCATTCTTTACCGTTTTACTTTCAGCAAAAACCCACTCCATCATTCCGGCATTTTTCGCAATAGGCAGGTATTTCGGGCAGATACAAATAACTGTTTTTCACGTAATCAATTTCGCAGGCAAAATGCTGCAAACCATTTGATACCACAACCCGTTCGACCCGAAGCGCCATGTTATACCGTACTACCTGATCGAAAGTTTCCTGTGAAATTTTAACACCGGGTGCTTTAAACTCGGCAATTAAATAAGGTTGGCCATTTCGCGAATAAATCAGTAAATCGAAACGCCGGGGATTGCCGTTTACGAATATGAGTTTCTCAACAGCCATCAAAGTTTCGGGATAATTCTTCTCCTTTTTCAAATACTGAATAAAGTTTTGACGTACCCACTCCTCAGGAGTTAAAACCACAAATTTTTTTCTGAGATTATCAAAAATAAAGACCTTTCCTTCTTCAGTTTTTGTTCTGAAATCATATTCGGGCAAATTCAGTTTTTGCATGTTTACATGTTATTATTCGCTTATAACCGTTTTGGCTGAAGAAATCTAAAAATATACATTTGCATCAATACCGAACGAAAAGTAAATTACTTTTGTTCAAAGGTAAAAAAATGGTTTATGAAGACAAAGAAAGAGATTGTTGACAACTGGCTACCGAGATATACCGGAAAAAATCTGGAAGATTTTGGAAGTTTTATTTTACTAACCAATTTTACAAGTTACGTAGAGAAATTTGCACTACGTTTCAATGTTCCGGTTGAAGGCAGTGACAAAAATATGCCTTGCGCAACAGCTGAGGGAATCACAATCATCAATTTTGGAATGGGCAGTCCAAATGCCGCAACAATTATGGATTTGCTGAGTTCAATAAGGCCCAGGGCAGTACTTTTTCTGGGCAAATGCGGTGGATTGAAAAAGAAAAATCAGCTTGGCGACTTAATTCTTCCAATTGCAGCAATCAGAAACGAAGGAACTTCAAACGATTACATGCCCCCCGAAATACCAGCACTGCCTGCTTTTAATCTGCAGCGGGCGGTTTCGCATGTTCTGCGAAATGTTGGCAAAGATTACTGGACCGGGGTTGTTTTCACTACTAATCGGCGTGTTTGGGAATTCGACACCAGATTTAAAAAACACCTCACAAAAACACGCGCCATTGCTATTGATATGGAAACCGCAACATTATTTACCGTTGGTTTTGCCAATAAAATTCCTACAGGAGCACTTTTACTTGTTTCTGACCAGCCTATGATTTCAAGCGGTGTAAAAACAGCAGAGAGCGACAAAAAGGTTTCTTCAGAATTTGTTGATTTACATATCGATACTGGAATAAAAGCGCTTTGCGAAATAAAAGACAATGGTCTTTCTGTAAAACACTTAAGATTTTAAAATGGAGTTCGACGCTATTCTTCAAAATCTGAAAAAGAAAATTATTCACCCCATTTATTTGCTACAGGGTGAAGAACCTTATTATATTGATGAAATATCAAATTACATCGAAAAAAATGTATTGACCGATGCCGAAAAAGGGTTCAACCAAACTGTTTTTTATGGTAAAGACTCAAACGCAATAACCATCGCCGAAGGTTGTTTGCGTTTCCCGATGATGGCACAACGACAGGTGATTATTGTAAAGGAAGCACAGAGTTTGGCGAAAATTGAAATTCTTGCTTCTTACGCCGAAAAACCGCTGGCATCAACTGTTTTGGTGTTAAACTACAAATACAAAAATCTCGATTCGCGAACAAAACTGGCCAAGGCAATTAAAAAGAATGGTGTTATTTTTACCTCTGAAAAATTAAAGGAATTTAAACTACCCAACTGGATTGACAACTACCTGTCGCAGCGCGATTTTACCATTACAACGCAGGCAGCACAGCTTTTAACTGCCTACCTGGGAGCCGATTTGGGTAAAGTTGTTAACGAACTTAACAAACTGATAATCGCAGTTAAAGACACCAATAAAATTACTGCCGACCACATCGAAAAGAATATCGGGTTAAGCAAAGAGTTCAACCTTTTGGAACTGCAGAATGCACTTTCGGAAAGAAATATTTTTAAAGCAAACCAGATAATTCAGTACTTCGGTGCAAATCAGGTAGCCAACCCAATTCAAAAAACAATTGTAATGTTGTTTGGTTATTATTCAAATATGTTTGCATTTCATTTTTTAAAAGACAAGTCGGAGAGCAATGTTGCGGCTGAACTTGGAATTCATCCGTACACTGCAAAACTTTTAAGTGTTGCAGCTAAAAAATATACGCCAACAAAACTGTACGAAATAATTGGCATTTTGCGCGAATACGATATGAAAAGCAAGGGTTTTGAAGTTTCGGGAATGGTTAGCACGGCTGATTTACAAAAAGAAATGCTTTACAAAATTTTACATTAAATGATTACACTGATAATAATTGGAGTTACTGTGGTAGTGTCGTACCTGGCTTTTCAAAACCACGATTTAATGGACAAGCTACAATTCAACGCAGCTAAAGTAATCCATCAGAAACAATATTACCGGCTGGTTTCTCATGCATTTATCCATGCAAGCTGGTCGCATTTGCTTGTAAATATGTTTGTACTTTATTTTTTTGGCCGCGGAATTGAGCAGTATTTTGGGTACTATTTCGGAATAAGGGCAACTGTTTATTATCTTTTGTTATACTTTGGCGGAATTCTGGCATCAAACCTCTGGAGTTTAATTAAACACCAGAATAATTATTATTACAATGCGGTTGGCGCTTCGGGAGCGGTTTCGGCAATGCTCTTTGCATTTATTTTTTTTAATCCGTGGGAAAAACTTTACTTTTTTGCAGTAATCCCGATTCCCGGAATTTTATTTGCACTCGGGTACCTGTTTTATTCGTATCAAATGAGTAAAAAGAGCAATGATAATGTTGCCCACGATGCTCACATTTTAGGAGCAATTTTCGGATTTGTATTTCCCATTCTTTTAAAACCAGCACTTTTCAGTCAGTTTATCGATCAGTTATTTTCGTTTCTTTAAGGTTGTATTAAATGGACTACATTGTAGTAAACGGCGAAATAGTTAAAAAACCGGAGACTGGTTTTACTCCTTTCTTATGGGAAGAGCCGTTTGTGATATCTCAAAAAATGTGGTTTGGATTTGGCGGAATACCGTTGTTTCATGAGAACCTCGACAACATAAAACTTACCTTAAAAACACTGAATTTCGATATTCCGGTTTTATTGAATGATGAAAGTGAATTGTTCAGAATTACAAAACGCATGTTGAATAAAAACAGGTTTTTCCGCTCGGGAATTATTACCTGCCTGATTTTTATCGGGAAAACAGAAACCAATACCATTTTTTCAAGTGTCGGTTTCACGGATTTCGATTTTCCATTTATAAAACAGGGTTTAATAGTTGATTTTTCGGAATTTGTAAAATTTACTGGCAATCCGCTAAACCGGTTTGGTTTTTTTAATGTTCCGCTTTGGACCACTGCTGCATCTAAAAACAGGGAATCAATTCACAATAATTCGATTTTTTTGAACGAAAAAGGAATTGTTTCCGATTGTATTTCAGCCAATATTTACATGATAAGGGGAAAAGTGCTGTACACTCCTGCGATTGAAACCGGTTGTTATACTGACAATTTAAGAAGCTGTATTCTGGAAATTGCACCAAAAATAAATTTAAAAATCTCTGAGTCTGACAGCATTGAAAACGCGGATGTTATCCGCATGAATGAAATTTTTCTTGCCAGTGAAGAACATGGAATTCAATGGATTCTGGGTGTGGGAACCAAACGGTTTGTACACCATTATTCAGTAAAAATACACGAACTTTTAAACGATTATCTGAAGCAAAAAGTAAAATAAATGCTCTATTTGGCGGCCCAGCGAAATACAAAAAGTGCAATTAAACTGTATAAAATATTGGGAATCCACATCGATACAAAAACAGGAGCCGAACCACTAATTGCAAAAACCGTTGAAATCTGCATAAAAAGAATATACGAGAAACTCAGCGCAAGTCCGAGTCCAAGATGAAACCCGAGTCCCCCTTTTATTTTCCGCGAAGCCAGTCCAACACCAATCAGTGTTAAAATAAATGTCGAAAATGGAGTTGCCATTCTTTTGTGTTTTTCAATTTCCCATTCAATGGTATTAACTCCCCTGGTTTTCATCATTTTAATTTCGCTGTTCAGATCGGGTGTTATATAGGTTTCCATTTCTTTTTTAACAAACCTGAATTCCTCGGGTTTCATGTTTAAAGTAGTATCGATTCGGTAACCGGTTTCCAGTACTTCGTAATTATCGTAAATGGTTCGTTTCCAGTAATTATTAATAACCCACTTTCCCATATCCTTATCCCATCTGATATTATCCGCCGTAAGTTTTTCGGTAAGTTTCGACCCTTCAAAGCGTTCAAGTGTGAAGTTGTTTCCAACATCGTTTGGTGTGTAACTCCGCATGTAAATAAAAACTCCGGGCTCAATTTGCCTGTGTATGTCGCGTTCAACATTTATACGGGCATTTTCAATATTTTTCAACCTGAATTCATTCATGGTTTTTGTTGCCGGCGGTATTATATAATTCCCGAGTGCATAACTAAAAATTGCCAGAATCAATGCCGAAACCATATACGGCCGCATTAACCTTGTATATGAAACCCCACTGCTCAAAATGGCAATAATTTCGGTATTATAAGCCATTTTCGACGTAAAATAAATAACTGCAATAAACGTAAAAAGCGGACTGAAAAGATTGGCAAAATAGGGTATGAAATTCAGGTAATAATCAACAATTATTTCTTTTACCGGAAGATTTTTCGAAAGAAATTCGTCAAGATTTTCTGATACATCAAAAACCACCGCAATACTTAAAATAAGCGCAATGGCATAAAAAAAGGTACCAAGAAATTTTTTGGTAATGTAAAAATCGATGGTTTTGTAAAACTTCATACGGAATTACAATCGTTGTTTTAATTTCACAAGCATTTCGTTTTTCCACGACAAAAAACTACCGTCAATAATTTTTTGGCGGGCAGTTTTTACCAGCCACAAATAAAATGCAAGGTTATGCTGGGTTGCAATCTGGGCGCCAAGCATTTCGTTCGAAATTACGAGGTGACGTAGGTATGCTTTTGAATAGCTGTCAACAAACGATACCCCGTTTTCGTCGATGGGCGAATGATCGTTCTCCCACTTTTTATTTCTGATGTTTATTTTGCCATCGGCGGTAAACAGCATTCCATTTCGTCCGTTTCGCGATGGCATAACACAGTCGAACATATCAACACCGCGGTCAATCGATTCGAGTATATTTTCTGGAGTTCCCACTCCCATCAGGTAGCGGGGTTTATTTTCAGGTAAATCGGCAGTAACCACTTCTGTCATTTCGTACATAACTTCCTCTTTTTCACCAACCGAAAGCCCACCAATTGCATAACCATCGGCTTCGGTATTTTTTACCCGTGCAACCGCCTGTTTCCGCAAATCGGCAAAAGTACTGCCCTGCACAATTGGGAAAAGACTTTGCCGGTAACCATATTTGGGTTCGGTTTTATAAAATTGTTCGAAACACCTGTCGAGCCAGCGATGCGTGAGTTCCATCGATTTTTTTGCATAATCATAATCGGCATCGCCGGGAGTACATTCATCAAAAGCCATCATAATATCGGCGCCGATAATCCGCTGAATATCGATAACACTTTCGGGTGTGAACTGATGATAGGAACCATCGATGTGCGATTGAAACTTTGCACCCAGTTCGCTCAGTTTTCTGATGTCGCCCAGCGAAAAAACCTGGTAACCACCACTGTCGGTTAAAATGGGTTTGTCCCAGCCATTAAATTTATGAAGACCACCTGCATTTTCAATCACATTCATTCCGGGGCGGAGATATAAATGATAAGTGTTACCCAGAATAATCTGGGCCTGAACATCTTCTTTCAAATCGCGGGTATGAACCCCCTTTACTGTACCTGCTGTTCCGACGGGCATAAAAATAGGAGTTTCAATCTTTCCATGTGCTGTGCTCAGAACACCTGCCCTCGCCCGGGAATTTTCAGAAACTTTTACCAATTCAAAATTCATCAACCGTTTTCTTTTTAAAGTTGGCAAATATAACCATTAAACTTGAATTGAACAGGAAGCCAAAAGCGGCAAACCTGTTAATAAATTGTAATTGAAGCGTTCAAAAAATTAATAAAAACAGGCTTGAAATTGGTGATAATGTTTCCAATTTTGGGCAGTTTTAAATTGTACTCAATTTTATTTATCCGAATGATTCAAACATTTTATAATACCCTGTTAAATCTGCACGGTTTCGACCTTGCTCTTGCCATTGTTTTTGCCCTACTAATTGTCATCCGCATGTTGTTCCTCTTTCTGTTTACCGGAAGGATTTTGTTCCGGAAGAAAGTAAACCATACAACCGCAGCGCCAATTTCGCTAATATACACGGTGAGGAATGAAGAAATAAGATTAAAGAATAACATGGCTCCTGTTTTATCGATTAACGGGGTTGATTTTGAAGTGATTGTGGTTGACGATTTTTCGCAGGACAATTCGTTCCAGGTTTTGGGAATGCTGCGCGGCAGAAGCGACCGTTTGAAAGTTTCCACCCTGCAGCAGGAAACCCGTTTTTCGACTAAAATGGCGCAAAATCTGGCATTAAAAGCAGCCAGTTACGACTGGATCTTAACCGTACCCATTTCGTACGAAAATGCAACACCCGAGTGGATATCTGGAATTTCGAATGCACTTGACAACAGCAAAACTGTTGTTTTAAGTTATTGCAGCGCGCAAAATTCAGGTGGATTTATCAACCGCATCTATCGTATTGAAAACTATTTATCGTTTACAAAGAGTGTTGGCTTTATATTGAATAATTTACCGTTTATATATTCCGAAGAAAACGTTGCCTTTCAGAAGAAAAAATATTTCGAAATTGGAGGCCACGGACTAAAAATAAGCGAACCTTATGCAAATCTCGAATTGCTCATCAATTTTTTTATCCGGAAAAAAACAACAACAATCCTGTTTCAATCCGATACTGCCATTAAAAAAACCGAAGACCTGATTTGGAACGATTATCTCGATATTCTTAAAAAAAGTTTACGCATCGAAAAACATTTAACCGGTTCCAGAAAGGCTGTTCTTGCCTTCGACGAGTTCACCAAAATAGTGTTTCCACCATTAACAATTGCGGTATTTATCCTGTTGTTCGACCTTTGGCCATTGCTGTCGGCATTGCTTTTTATCTTGCTCACTTCCAGGTTGTTTATCATAAAAATAATGCAAAATCGTTTGAATGAACGTAAAATATTCCTATCTTCGTTAGTGTACGATTTGATTCTACCATATTTTAAATTATTTTACCGCTGGTATTTTAACAATCGGGGACAGAAACAAAAATGGAAAGTGAAGGTTTAAAATTGTCGGATAAGGCGCTTCAGGATTACGACCTGGTGCAGAAAGCCCTTCTGGGTGACGAAAAAGCCTTTGCCCGATTATTAAGCCGATACAAAGACACCATTTATTTTATGCTTCTTAAAATGTTGAATAACCGTAGCGACGCAGAAGATTTAACACTTGAAGCTTTCGGTAAAGCATTTAAAAACCTACATCAGTATTCTCCCACTTACGCATTCAGCACCTGGCTTTTCAAAATAGCATCGAACAATTGCATCGATTTCCTGCGCAAAAAAAAGGGAGTGATGATTCCGCTGGAAAATGACAATGAGCAATTGGAAATGAGCGAAACTGCAAAATTGAAATCGAAAGATTTAAATCCCGAAGAAAAACTGATAAGAAAACAAAAGGCAATTTTGCTGCATAAAGTGGTTCGCCGTCTGAAACCTCATTATCAGACTTTGGTTGAATTAAGATATTTCAATGAATTGTCGTACGAAGAAATTGCACAGGAACTTCAATTGCCGCTCGGTACGGTTAAAGCCCAGTTATTCAGGGCCCGCCAGATGTTGTTTAAACTAATTGAAAGTACCGAAATGAACGACCATCACTAATTTTTCAGCATGAACATTATTACCAAATATTTCCCAAAACTCGACAAAACACAACTTTCCCTTTTTGAACGTTTGGAACCTTTGTATGCCGAATGGAATGCACAGATAAACGTGATTTCGCGCAAGGATTTCCCCGATTTCTACGAGCATCATGTTTTACATTCGCTTGCCATTGCAAAACTTATCAGTTTTTCACCCGATACAAAAATTCTCGATGTGGGCACCGGTGGCGGTTTTCCGGGAATACCACTGGCAATTTTGTTCCCAAAAGCTCAGTTTCACCTGGTTGATTCGATTGGCAAAAAAATAAAGGTGGTAAACAGCGTAATTGGATCGCTTGGATTGCAAAATGTAACTGCCCAGCAAATACGTGCCGAAGAACTTACCGAGAAATACGATTTTGTGGTAAGCCGCGCCGTTACCCGTCTGAGCGAGTTTGTGCCGTGGGTACAGAATAACATTGCGCGAAAACAGATTAATTCTTTTCCAAACGGTATTATTTATTTAAAAGGTGGCGATTTGCAGGAAGAAACCAAACCTTTTAAAAAGAAAGTGTTTGTTAAAGATTTATCCGACTGGTTTGAGGAGGAATTCTTTAAAACAAAAAAGGTGGTGCATTTGCCATTGTAAGTATTCTCCAACTGTGTTACTGTTTCAATAGTGGAGAGGGTAAATTTATTCCCTTCTGAATTTGCTATTTTGGACGGAATCTAGTCTATAAATAATTCATTGTACTTGTGGAAAAAATACATTTTTATTTCCACATATTAAACACGATTCTTTATGAACACATAACAAATGTCCACATTTTAAACATTTCCATTTTTCGTTTTCGAGATTTATAAATGTATCGAATCCTGTTTCTTTTATTTTGAGTAGGTTTTGAATCGGACTTTCGCCATACTTTATTGTATAACGCTTATCCAAATCCCTGATTCGCCTGCAGGGAAATTTTACACACTCAACACAAAGCAGGTTTTCATAACCCTTTTTTTCTGCGCATAATTTTATACCGCAAACTGTACAATGATATGGCTTATTACCATTACTGTTACAGCCTGCGCATTTATTTTTGCTTCGCTGAAAACCCAGACAGATATCACAAATTACGCCACATGGGGCAATGCTTGCATTATTCATAATTTCATCTGAGTTTATCATCCAGGTAAAAGTTATTTCTTATCCTTTTTTGGCTTTGGCTCGGGTAATTCTTTCACCGAAATTTGTATCAATTCGCTTAACCATTCCCTGTCCTCAATTTGGTCTTCAATTAGAAAAGCTGGTTTTGCTCCTTCATACGGAGGCGCTTCAACCACATTGCCAATAAATTCCCGCCCCCCTTTTGTAGGTTTTACAAACAGTTTGTTGTCGCATATCAGTCCAAAAATTTTTCCATCAGCGTATATTCCATATTCACCGAACATCTTTTTTGCAGTTATTACGCCTGCAATACTTATTTGTTCCAATACGAAGTCCACGAAATTTTGAGTAGAAGCCATTTTATTTAATCATTTAGTTTAAAGTATGCTATTTGGCTGCCGCTCCAAGAAACGAAATATCCAGAAAATATTTATCCGGATCGTTACGATCAACATAAACATCAACACTTTCCCTGCCGGCAAGAAGTATTTTCGGATCTTTCCAGATGTAACGGATGGTGTGCGTATATTCCCTGCCGGTAGCGGGGTCTGTCCATTTGCAATCGACAAAAAACGGGTTCTTCCGTTGAATTGTAATCGAAGTATCGGTACCTGTATTTACTATCTGTGCCTCCAGTTTCCTGCCGTTTGCTTTGAAATTGTTTTCCAATCTGGTTCTTTTTCTGTTGGAATAAACTAAAAGCAAATTGGACAAGAGCATGATGATGCCAATGATTACTACTTTCCTTCCAAATCTGACTCCATCCGAATACCGCATTTTATCGGGATTATCGGCTTTGTAAAAAACCTTTACTACGTCGCCGTCATGGTAGCTCCATCCTTTGCTGCTGCCGTGATTTCCCTTGTAAACCCGCTCCACACCATCCTCTGAAGTATAATGGATTTCATAACTTGAAATACCTGTGTTTATTACTGTTCCATCCGTGATTTTTGCCTTTTTCTGGTATATCGATGCTTCAAGGTAAATTATTGCGCTAACAATAATTGTAAGTGCGCAAAGCACAAAGAAAATTTTATTTCCGGTTTTCATCTGATTTGGTTTTTTTGGAAAAATAAAGGATGAATTTAAGAAATATTCGCGGAAAAATAATTCATTCATACAAACGAAATGCTGGTAAATTAGGAAGCTACACGCAGGGACAAACTGCGGGCGATTTCCTGTCAAATCGATTTCCTGTCAAGTCGCAAAGCAGCCTGAGCGGAAAGATGCACACCGAAAACCACAGCTCCTGAGCTTGACGGGTAGCTGAAGTTATGGGCTTTATTTCTTTTGGTCAAATCCAATACTCATGACAATTATTTCGAAATTAGTTTTCTTTAAAATTAATTATGCGACATTGGTTGATGGTCATTTTTAGTTTCTATTGTAATATACTTATAAAGCATTATTCCAGAAACAGTTATGGTCGATATAAAATATGATAATCCAGCAAAAAGTAATTTCTTCGCGTCGGAATTAAAAGTTGGGAACTCATTAAACTCTGACAATAGTGCCATTAACATATATAAGTTTGTCATTATTAATAGACTTGGTATTAAAACTCCAACAATCCTGTTTTTAAAAATTATTTGAAGAATCAAGACAATTATTAAACCAATTGCAATAGGATTAATTACCATCCCAGACGAAGTCCAATAAAAGATAACTGCGGCAATTAAAAGGTATTCTGGCAGGTTAATTGAAATTTTCTTTAGTCTTTTCATTTGATAATCATCTTAAAATTTCAATTTGAACGCAAAAAGAATACTTATTAGTATGAAGTCAAAATATATAATATTTTACATCCAAAACCAACTCGAAATTTCAATTATTCACTCTTTGTCATCGTACCACCCATTCTCGCATTCAAGCATTTATGCATTCACGCATTTCTTAATCCCCAAACGAAACTCCCATATTTCGTGCTTTCAGAATTAGACCTAGGTTGGGATCAACCAAACGCATTTTCCCGCCAACTTCAGAAAGTGGCACCGTTGTAACCTCGTTTTTGTGAATGGCAACCATAGTTCCGAAACAACCTTCGGCAATACACTGCGCGGCAAATGCGCCGTAACGTGTAGCCAGAATCCTGTCCATTGGCGACGGGCTTCCCCCCCGTTGAACATAGCCCAGCACAGTTTCGCGGGTTTCGATTCCGGTGTGGGCATGAATCAGTTTTGCAATATGAGAGCCGGCGCTCCGGTTACTTGGGTGCGGAATTCCTTCGGCAACCACCACAATCGAATACGCTTTTTTATCTTCGTACCGTTTTTGGATTTTTTTGTAAACCGCCCGCATATTAAACTTTATTTCGGGAATCAAAATAATATCGCCGCCACCTGCCAGACCCGAGTAAAGTGTTAACCAGCCGGCATTGTGCCCCATAATTTCAATAATCATTACCCGCTGGTGCGAGTTGGCAGTAGTGTGCAAACGGTCGATGGCTTCGGTAGCAATCTGCACCGCCGAATCGAAACCAAAAGTAATATCGGTTCCCCAAACGTCGTTGTCTATGGTTTTCGGAATCCCTATAATATTCAAACCTTCCTTTGAAAGCAAATGCGCCGTTTTCATGGTTCCGTTTCCGCCAATGCAAACCACGCAGTCGAGACCAAGATTATGGTAATTTTCGATAATTTTTTCTGGTTTGTGATTTTCCTTTCCATCTTCAGCAACCAGTTTGTAGGGTTTCTCACGCGAGGTGCCCAGAATGGTACCACCAATAGTTAAAATACCCGACAACTGCGATTCTTTTAATTCGATAAAATCGTTATGTATCAGTCCTGAAAAACCGGCATTAAAACCCAGGACAGTCATTCCGTACTCAACAATTGCAGTTTTTCCTACTCCTCGTATGGCAGCATTTAAACCAGGGCAATCGCCACCGGCAGTTAAAATCCCTATTTTCTTTGGTTTCGCTGAAGTTTTCATATTATATTACTGATTTTATTTTTAACAATTTCAAATTTCTAAATTACAAAAGAATAACTGAAAATATTAATTTTGTCAGAATCTGATTTTAACTATATATAAAAATTAATAAACAGTAATTATTAACCATTTTAAAAAATTAAATTCATGAACAAATTATTATCAATCGTTCTGGCAATAGCGTTTTTAATTGGGCTTGCCGGTCAAAATGTAGCTATGGGACAAACGAAACTGACAAAAAAAGAACAAAAGGAAGGTTGGGTTTTGTTGTTTGACGGTAAAACCACCGAAGGATGGCGTGGAAACAACCGCGCTGATTTTCCAAAAGGATGGGAAGTGATTGACGGAACCCTTCACTGCAAAGGGTCGGGACAGGGAGAAGCCGGCGCCAACGATGGCGGCGACATTTTATATGACAAAAATTTCTCGAACTTCAGGCTTAAAATGGAATGGAAAATTGCTCCCGGCGGAAATTCGGGTGTTTTCTATTTAGGAAAAGAAGTGAAAGACTGGCCAATTTACAAAACCGCACCTGAAATGCAGGTTCTCGACAACGAAAAACACCCTGATGCCCGTGCCGGAAAAGATGGAAACCGCATGGCTGGTTCGTTGTACGACCTGATTCCGGCAAAACCGCAAAATGCAAAACCTGCAGGCGAATGGAACGAAATTGAAATTGAAGTGTACAAAGGCAGTGTATGGCACCGTCAAAACGGTAAAACTGTTCTCGAATATCATTTGTGGACCGAAGACTGGAATAAATTGGTTGCAGACTCAAAATTTCCGGAACTCAATCCCGACTGGGCAAATATTCCAAAATCGGGTGTAATTGCATTACAGGATCATGGCGACGATGTTTGGTACCGCAACATTAAAATTTTAGTGACCGATTAATATTTCGCAAATTGAAAATTATGATTATCCGTTTTTATACTTTGATTTTTAACACATTGACTCACCCTCTTCTCCCTCTCTTTGCGAAGAGAGGGACGATTTGGCGGAAGACAAATCAGGGTGAGTGAAAAATATGAAATTATTCATTTTCAATTTATTACTAATTCTGTTGACACACTTGCGGACAATCAGAAAAAATTACAAAGAATCCGGGAACTGCAAATTCCCGGATTCTTTTTTTACCGCCATTGCTGAGAAATAACAAATTCAAACCAAAACTGACTATTTTTGAAACCAAAACCGGGGAAACCTGAAAAACGAAATTAATTCGAAAACCTATGCAGCAAAGAAACATTCTAAAACCACTTCTGATTTTATCATTTATAATTTATAATTTTTCATTGTTTGCTCAAAACTGGGACGCTGTTCCGCTTGTTTCTCAGAAAATACTAAACAACGGTTTTACCGGAGGCGAGGGTTGCCAGGTGGTTCAGGCCATTGAAATCGACCACACCGATGGTTCGTTTCTGTTAATGGGCACCGATGTTGGCGGAATTTACCGTAGCACCGACAGCGGTAAAAACTGGTCGCCCTGCAATATTGGCTATTCGCCGCGTGGTAATGCAGGTTTTGCCATCGACCCCAAAAACAATCAGCGGGCACTGGCTGTTGGCGGAAACAGCATCGAAAACCAGAGTCATGGTTTGTACCTCACCACCAACCAGGGAGCAAGCTGGAAACAGGTTTTACCCATTTCGAATTATAAAGGATACAGGGATTTTAAAGATAAAGTTGAATTTGTTCGGGGAAGCTACGACACAACGTTGGGCTATTCGAAAACTGCATACTGGTCGTGCCCGTCGGGTGGATTATATAAGTCGGAAAACGGAGGCGGAACCTGGAAAAAAGTGAATTCAAATTATGGCAATTGTAACCTGAAAGTACACCCCGACAGCGGTTACGTTTATGTTACCAACAGCAGCGGCTTTTTTAAAAGCACCGATGGCGGAGTTACTTTCACTCAAAAAAGTACACTTGCCATTCGCGACATGGAAGTAGTTTTAACTGCCCCGAATTCGGTATTTATTACCACAGCCAATGCCATTTACAAATCGGTTGACAAGGGCGAAACATTTACAAAAATTACTCCGCAAGCTTTCCCGTCAGGTATTGTATCATTGAACATCAGTCCTGCCGATACCAGTTACATGGCGGTTTGCAATAAGGTAAACGACTGGGGCGGCCCCATTTATTATTCTCAGGATGGTGCAAAAACCTGGAAACAAGCTACCCGCAGCAACGAGAATGCTTTTATGCCATATAACGACAGGGAACAAAAATTTACATGGCACCCAACCAACAAAAATAAGGTTTGGGCGCTGGGTGGCGACTGGATTTCAAGCAGTTCAGACGGAGGGAAGAGCTTTGGCTGGGATGCCAACGGCTACAATGGAATTTTGGTAGGTGGTTTTTTCAATTTTAATGTATTTAATCCTGAATTGCTTTTTGTTGCATCTCAGGATTATAATGGAGCTTTTACCAAAAATCACGGCAAATCGTGGTTGTATTGTAATGCCAGCAACCTGGGCTGGGGTGGTTTTACATACGGTGCATATGCTGCCAGCGAAAATGTGCTGGTTACCCAGAATTCAGCGGGCTGGAGTCAGAACGGAAATCTTTCCGTCAGCCGAAATGGTGGCGTTTCTTTTACAAACACTTCACTTATCTGCGAAGGTCCTGACGTTGGTTGCGGCGACCCGAAAGACCCGAACATTATCTATTTCAGCAATTTTTACAGCAAAGACCTTGGTAAAACCTGGAACAAAATGAATGGTTGCAAAGGGGTTTTCATTGCCAATCTATTCGACAAAAAAGAGGTTTACGGAGCAGTGAATAATGATGTGGTTACTTCGGCTGATAAAGGCGAAACATGGACAAAAGTGGTTTCGTTACCAGCTTCTGTTGCCGATATTGGTTACGACCAAAATAACAAAAGGCTGTATATAGTTACTTCGGGAAACCGGCTGTTTCAGTTTGAAAGTGGCAAACTCACCGAAATTACAGGCCGAATTCCTGTTGATCAATATGGCAACCGGGTTATTCAGACTGTGGCAGTTGACCCAAACAACCCACGCACAGTTTATACAGCCGGTGCATCCAACATTTATAAATCGGATGCAAGTGTGAAACGATCAACTGATGGCGGTCTTAACTGGATGATTATCACGCCGAACAGCCGCGCCAACAATGGAAAAGAATTGGGCGACGGAGCAAACGAAGTGTTTGCAATCCGTGTAAACCCCGCCACCAGCGATTTATGGGCTGCCGGAGGTTGTTACGGAATCTGGAAAGAAATTCCTGCCAACAAAACCATATTCAGAATTACTTCGCCAAAAACAGATACTACCTCAATTGCCCCTGCCGGTTTTTCGATTAAAACAGAAGTTTTGAATAACTCAAATCCAATCAAAAAAGTGTTTTTTTACGAAAAGGAAAATCTGCTGGCTACGGACAGTATTTCGCCTTTTGAGTATAACTGGACTAATGTAGTTGTTGGAAATTACGAAATTTCGGCAGTTGCTGCCGACAGCACCAGTACAAAATATTACTCACAAAAAATAAAGATTGATGTTACTGTGTCAGCCAGGCCGGTTGTTACAATCACTTCACCAGTTAACAATGATGAATATGCATTTGGCACACCCATCGAAATTACAGCCGAAGCATCCGACAGCGACGGAACCATCACCAAAGTTGAGTTTTTCGATGGCACTACAAAACTGGGTGAAGCTGCTTCCCCACCCTTTTCGGTAATTGTGTTAAATGTAACAGCAGGTTCGCACACTTTTACCGCCCGTGCCACCGACAATACCAACCAAACAGTTATCTCAGAACCGGTTTTGGTAACAGTAAAATCGGCGGGTGGCGAAATTGTTTATAATGGGGTATCCGATCTTCTCCCGCAAATATTTATCTTTAGTGAATGAATTATCCGGGAAATCAAATGGAGTTTGAAGCAATGTTTAAAACTGAACAAGATTGCATTAATTATCTCGTATCAATTAGGTGGCCTCATGATTTTGAGTGTCCGGTTTGTGGTTCTATCCGTTACTGGGGAAAGAATAAAGGGCGATTTGAATGTAGAGATTGTCATACTGAAACAACTGTAACCAATGGAACAATATTCCATAAATCAACTAAACCTTTGTTGGTTTGGTTTCGGGCAATATGGTGGATGGTAGCCCAAAAGAATGGCGTTAGTGCAAAAGGCTTACAAAAAATACTTGGTTTTGGCAGCTATCAAACAGCATGGACTTGGTTGCATAAATTTAGGAGGCTTATGGTTTTAAGCGGTAGAAGCAAGTTACAAGGAGCAGTTGAAGTTGATGAAGTATTTGTCGGAGGAAAGAAACCCGGAAAAAGAGGGCGAGGTGCCGAGGGGAAAAGTTTGGTTGCAGTAGCCGTGGAAATAGCTGGGCGAAAAACTGGTAGGATGCGATTAGCGAAAATACCAAATGCATCCAGTGAGAGTTTGCATAAATTCATAGAGGGTAATATTGAAAAACCTTCTAAAATCATTACTGATGGATGGCTGGGCTATAATGGCTTGTCTCAAATAGGCTATGAACATGAGATACAAGAATCAAAAGTAAAAGATGGTGATGAAGAAATATTGCCAAATGTCCACAGAATATCATCGCTTTTAAAAAGATGGTTGCTTGGTACGCATCAGAGTTATCTGAATAAAAACAAATTGGAGTACTACCTTGATGAATATGTGTTTAGATATAATAGGAGGACATCAAAGAGTAGAGGACTCCTCTTTTTACGATTAGTTGAACAGGCAGTAATAATGGCTCCAATATCATATGAAAAAATTATTAATGAAAATCACGGGTAATGATCGGATACCCCATTTT
>JBGSRA010000111.1:0-4843 GCA_041737765.1 Draconibacterium sp.
TTTCCTATTGATTATGTACTTAAAATCAGAGATGAAGGAAATTCATGGGGCAAGATTACAAAAAAACGAATGATTGAATTTGAACGATATGAAAATAGGTGGGATTTGATTCAAAAGAAGCTTTCAGGAAATGAATATTAGTTTAAATCACAGATGAAAGAAATTGATTGGATTGAAATTGAATAACATGAACAGAAAAATGGGATATCTATTAATAGTAATCGGGTTTGCTATAGTTTTATGGGGACTAGTGCTTGTAGTTAAACCGAAAGAGGCAGAAAACCCCCAAAAAGTATTTGTACTGCCGGAAAATGATTTGGAGAATCATGCCGTAAATGAAAATATTAAACAGGAGAGTTTCGACGAGAATAAGGCCAAAGGCGATGCTTTTGAACGATTTGTAGTAAAGAATTTCGACACTAACTATTTCACTTTACAGGAGTGGCGCGGCGATAAATATGTTGATGGTATTTATCCGATTTCAAGCCATTTTCCTGATTTGGAAGTAATTTTTGTTTTGAAATCAAAAGGCATTCGACAACTATTTGCAATTGAATGTAAATGGCGAAAAAGCTATTTTAAAAATAGCATAGAATGGGCACGCGATTACCAAATCAGAAATTATAAAGAATACGCCGATACGATTAAAATTCCTGTTTTTGTGGTCATTGGCGTTGCCGGAGAACCCGAAAAACCTCATGAGTTGTTTATTGTGCCTTTACATAAAATGGAAAATTGCGTTATAAGCAAGACCGATTTGAAGAAATATAAAAAGAATCTTGGCGACAGTGGATTCTTTTGGGATTACGATAAAAATGAATTAAGGTAATTGACCGTTTACAATTTGCTGCTTACCCTTTTGCCTGAATATGGATACAAAACGAGAAATAATATTGATAGAAGGAGGGCTTCGAAGTGCTTGCCGCAAAGCCGGTAAACTATTTATTCAGGGAGAATTTATCACTTGCGAAAAATTCAGGGAACTGTTTATTTCAAGCGTAAAACTTCCGGATATTGACCTGATCAATTGCCCATCGATGAAGTATTTGGAGACCGATTTTGGAAAAGATCGTCGGTTTACTTTTCTGATCGATCTCTTTACAGGTTCAGTTTATTATTACCGTTGCTCTTTCAATGTAACCGTTCCCGGAGGAAAACATAGTGGATCAGGCTGCTATGTCAACGATGTAGGTGTTGAAAAATGGATATGGAACTGGGCAGTCGATTTTAACCCGCATGAATTTTATATGGGCGATGACCTAAATAATCCATTATTGTGAGCCACCATGCCGCTTCGGAATTTTGGATTCCTGACATAGAAACCTTTAATCAACTTCAGAAACTTAAAAAGTTTGTTGATTTTGTTGCAGAACAGGAAGAAACATCCAAAGAACATAAAGCCAATACGGAAAAAGTAAAGTGTTTTATTGAAAATCTTTGCAAGCCGCAAACATTCACAGACGATTGGAATACTTGTATTGATATTTATGATCCCATGATTCAAAGTGGTCATTATGGCCGCAATTATGAAGAGAACAAAGGATTGTATTGGAAAAGATGGGTGATTTGGTTTGAGTTAGGAGTACTTCAAATAAATATTGTTGAAGAATATGCCGATAAAGATGGCTATCAAGACGAAAAATGGATTTTTGACAATACAATCAACTTCAATAAAGAATTTGACGGGGAACGAATTTGGGGTGATACTAACTATGCTGAATTTGTTGAAGATGCAATGAATTTTAGAAATTATATTACAAACGACTTAGAGGATGTTGAAACGGAGATTGATATTTTTGGGAAAGTTAAACAACACCTCGAAGTAAAGAGAGAAGACCCCGTTAAATATAGCGTTAAGATAAATTTGGGAAACAAGGATATGATCGAACCTTGGGAAAGGTGACCAAATGATCAGGAAATTCCTATTTCAGCTTCAGTTTGATTCCGGGTTCAGGATTTCGAAGACGAATCGGTTGATTTTAATGACATGTAAATTTTTGTATATTTGAACATGCTACGAAATGAGAAAATATTACTAAAAATAAAGCAGTTGGTTGGTTCTACAGACCCATCTGCAACCGTTATTTTATTTGGTTCGCGCGCCAGAAATCAAAACAGTAAAGACTCTGATTTTGATTTACTAATTCTGGTTGATCAGGATAAAATTTCTTATTCGGACGAACAGCGAATAAAAGACCCCCTTTATGATTTGGAATTTGAGACCGGAAAAATCATTAGTCCGGTTATTTTTAGCCGGAAAGATTGGGAATCCAGACATAGGATAACTCCATTATACCGAAACATTAAAAAGGAGGGAATCCTGCTATGACGGGCGATTTGGAAGATTTGATTCAATATCGGATTTCGCGTTCTTCGGAAACACTCCGGGAGGCAGAAGCAATGATTCAGAATAATTTCTGGAATGCTGCGGTTAATCGGATTTATTATGCTTGCTATTATGCTGTAAGCGCACTTTTGTTGAAGAAAGGTATTGAAACCAATTCACACAAGGGAATCAGGCAAATGTTCGGCCTTCATTTTATCCAGTCTGAGTTACTCACAAAGGAAGATGGTCGGTTTTTCTCGGATTTATATGACCGAAGGCAAACCGGAGATTACGACGATTTTATTTTGTACGACGAAGAAACTGTGTTGAAGCTTTACGAAAAAGCGAATGGCTTTACCAATCGGATCATTGCATTATTAGAGCTGAATAATTAGATTGGTATCATCTTCTTCAGCTCCTATGCTGGTGGCGATTTGTAATCGCCACTTTTTAGTTCGGGGTTTTTAATCCAGATGATTCATCAAAAAATATATCTTCACACTCCTGAAAGTATAATTTATCATACTAATTCATATTTTTCAAACTTTTTATTTGTAATTACATAACTATTTTGTATATTTAGTGGAGTCAATTTATTCATAAAAAACCATTAAATTTAATTTCATGCCATCAACATCAGAAACAGGCCATGCAAAGAATGTGGCCAACTATGAAAAACTAATTGCTAGCATCACCGCTTTAGGAATTCCTTACAATCCTTCAAAAGCAAGTTTAAAACTTCCGGCATTAAACACCCAGTTAACTGCGGCCAGAACGGCAATTGCGGCGGTTAATTCGTCCGAGCCTGCGTTTAAAATCGCGGTAAGTGCAAGAGATGTCGCTTTTGCTCCATTAAGCAAGTTAATAACACGGGTAAGCAACGCGTTGAAAGCATCCGACACCACCTCTCAGGTAGTTGAAAGTGCAATGACTCTGATTCGTAAATTGCAAGGTCGCAGAGCAACCCCAAAAATGACCGAAGACGAAAAGAAAGTTGCAGCTGAGGCAGGTAATGTAGTAACAGAAATTTCATCCTCTCAAATGAGCTTCGACAATCGTTTAGACAACTTCGACAAACTGATTAAACTCCTTACATCGGTTACAGCTTACGCCCCTAATGAGGCAGATTTAAATGTTGCCGCTTTGACTACCCTCTACACTGACTTAACAACAAAGAACACTGCCGTTATAACAGCCGAAGCACCTTTAATCAATGCCCGCATTGCCAGAAATGACATACTTTATAAAACAGGCACAGGCATGGTTGACACTTCTGTAGACGTTAAAACTTATGTCAAATCTGTGTTCGGTGCGACAAGTCCCCAATACAAAACAATTAGCGGCCTAAAATTTACAAGCAACAAGTAGTTTTTTAAAGTAAGCTACCTATTTTATGTAACGAGCGTCCGTAAAGTTGTAACAAGCATCCGTATTGTTGTAACGAGCGTCTGTAAAGTTGCGACGACCGTCCGTAAAGTTGAAATGAGCATCCGCAAAGTTGTAACGAGCGTCCGTTAAGTTGCGACGAGCATCCGTTAAGTTGCGACAACCGCCGGATAATATAAAACTGGTTAGTGAAGTTTGTAGCAAGCAATCGCACAAAGGCAAGCACATTTGCAATTCACGCACAAGCCCCCCACCGGGCAAAAATTGCAAAAGAGCTTGCCTTTTTTCCCTCCCGCAAGGATACATTACCGGTACTTGAAAGGTTTTAAAACCCCCCTCCCTCAAAAAATTAAAACCCCAAACAACCGTTCTGCCTTGTATTTGAAATAAAAAGCGAAGACAAGCCTTTAACTTGACAAAATACTTTACTTTTGATATGTAAACTAATTGAAATGAAGGCCAGCACCTAACAGCAAAATACCCGCAAGTCGGGCAGCCAGCTTCGTAGGACAGGAAATTGAAATTTAGAAAAGCAAATCTTCGTAGGAAGTTCAACGGGAAACTCCCGCCCTGCGTGTATTTGCGGAACGTTATGGCCAATTGTAGTCGCGCTTTGACAGAATATTTAGAAACAATTAGAATGAGCTATTTATATAAATTCAAAAATTATGAAACGATCAATTTGGACAGATCCAATCATCAATGACAAAAAAGACCCGAGATTAATGATTCCCAGACCATATCCAAGAGATGGCTGGATTTTAAATTTTGGACAACCAATGACATGGGTATTTCTAATTGTTTTAGTGATAGTTATTATCCTTTGTGCAATTTATTTGAAATAAACATCCAGGAAAAACAGATTCTCGCTTTTCGAGAGAGTTTTGCTGCCTGACACAGAATCCGCTGACAAATAGGGTTTTGACAGATTTTAACCAGTAGACACGGAATCGGATTTTATTATATAGATGGAGATGGGAAGTAGGGAAAATATTCGAATCGACACTTTTGTGCCTTGACAAATCGGACTTGACCGTTCGACTGGGACTGAAGTGGCGAAGCGTCTTTGCCAGTGGACAAAAAATGAAAAAACTAAGAAAAAAAGAACAACTCGGCGTTAACATCAGCTAC
>JBGSRA010000117.1:0-24231 GCA_041737765.1 Draconibacterium sp.
ATGAGGCCACCTAATTGATACGAGATAATTAATGCAATCTTGTTCAGTTTTAAACATTGCTTCAAACTCCATTTGATTTCCCGGATAATTCATTCACTAAAGATAAATATTTGCGGGAGAAGATCGGATACCCCATTTAAATTAATATGAAAAATTTACTTTTTGTCCTAATTCTAATTTTTCAACAATCATTTTTGTTTGCCCAGTCTGTCGTAAAGCCTAGTCTAAAGAATTACTATTCTCAAGATTTTAGATCACATCTACCTAGCAACTCGCCAATGGAAAGATTGAAGTCCTACAGTTGGATGAATCCGACTTCAAAAACAAATTTAGTAACACTGTCCTTACCTGACACTATTATTGAGTATCACATAGCAGATACAACTAGAAGTATACACACCTATGATGAAAACGGGAATTTCCTTTCCTGGACAGGCCAGTTGTATGTAAATCCAGTATGGGAAAATGATGATAGAGAATCTTATACATACGATGAAAAAGGTAATCCAATAACATATTTATATGAAGTATGGGAGAATAATAATTGGATAGGTGATTATAGAGGTTTCACTACATATGATGAATTTGGAAATGAAACGGAATATTTTAGCGAGGAATGGACAGACAGTTCCTGGGAAATTTCGTATCAATCGAGATCTACTAATACCTATGACAATAATAGAAACTTATTGTCTACTGAAGAATTGAAAATAATAGACGATTCATTAGTAAATGCAAGACGTTATGAGTATTCGTATGATTCTATAGGTAATTTACTAACGATATTATCCTATAATTACGGTAGCGATCCTTGGTTATATGAAGAAAAAACAACTTATACTTATGACTCAAACAATAATGTAATTACAGAGTTATCTCAGTATTATTCATTAAATACATGGTCAAATGGAAATCTATTTACGTACATATATAATGCTGATGGAAGTGTCGAAAAAAGAAATTACCAAAATTTAGATTACAACAATGAACCATATGCGACTGAATTTGGCACAACCACCTACGAATATGATTCAAATGGTAATTTACTTTCAATCGGTGAATCAGAAATTTATACATACGATTCGAATGGAAATTTGTTAACGTGGGATTTTTTAACATTGAACTCTGATTTAAACCAATGGGAACACAAATGGTCAGAACCGTGTAGAATATTTATTAAGACAACCTATTCGGGAGAAATTTGGAATTTTCCGGTGCAAAAATTTGGAAATGGAATACTATTTTATACATATGGAGCAGGAAATAAAATGATATTTCATTGGACTCAGGTTGAAATTACGGGAATAAACGATATAAATGAAAACAATATTATTACAATTTACCCTAATCCAGCAAGTACAACTTTAAATATAAAAGGAATTGAAAACCAAAATATTGCTAAAGTTTATTCTATGGATGGGAAACAGATGCTAACCATTCCCATTTCTGAAAATAATCAAGTATTAAATGTGAGTCAACTTAAAAGCGGTATTTATATATTGAAAATTGAAACAGCCAAAGGGATTATAACGAAAAAATTTGTAAAACAATAAATTGAAAATTAAGTGACATGAAGAATAAAGCCCAGCAGGTAACATTGTGCAAATTTCATCCCGGCTATGGTGTTAAATTCATGTATTTCATATCGCTAGATATTTTGTATTTTGTTGACTATTATTCATTACGAATACGGGCCGAAAACTTGCTCTTGCCCGTTGTGGGCAATTGCAGGTGCTTCATTAAATGGTTGTCGGTTAATAAAAAAGCTAAAATCTTTTCATTTGAATTTCAGTGATTAGAAGCCATAAAGCCTTAAATTTGGTTTTTTATAAAGTAAATCTTATGGAGAGAATAAAATTTATAGATCTATTTTGCGGAATTGGAGGTTTTAGAACTGCAATGGATCAAGCTTGTATCGAAAATGACCTCATTCCTAACTGTGTGTTTTCATCAGACATTGACACATTTTGTCAAGACAGCTACGAAGCAAATTTTGGACACAGACCGGCAGGAGATATAACCAAAATCGACGAAAAAGATATACCAGACCACGATATTTTATTTGCAGGTTTTCCCTGCCAGCCCTTCAGCATTATAGGACAAATGCAAGGTTTTAACGACATTCGTGGCACTCTATTCTTTGACATTGCAAGGATTATAAAACATAAAAGACCCAAAGCCTTTATTTTAGAAAATGTAAAGCAACTTGTTGGACATGACGGCGGTAAAACACTAAAAACCATCATAAAAACTTTAGAAAAGGAATTAGGTTATAATGTGCAATTTGCGGTATTAAACGCACTTGATTACGGACTTCCACAAAAGCGCGAACGCGTTATCATTGTTGGACATCGTGAACCTATAATGTTTAGCTATCCATCGCCTGTCAGACCTTTTAAACCACTTTCTGAAATCCTTGAAACAAAGGTTGACAAAAAGCACTTAGCATCTGATTACATTGTACAAAAACGCAAAGACAAACATAAGTCAGCCTATCAACTTTCTATTTGGCACGAAAACAAAGCAGGTAATATTTGCTCATATCCATATTCTTGTGCTTTGCGCGCAGGAGCTTCGTATAATTATTTACTAGTAAATGGAGAAAGACGATTGACACCAAGAGAAATGCTTCGTTTGCAAGGATTCCCAGACAGTTATAAGATTGTAGTAACCGATGGACAAGCCAGAAAACAGGCTGGAAATGCGGTTCCTGTTAATATTGTTAAAGCAGTTATTTTAAAATTACTCCCGTTTGTTGCAACCTCATTGGATATGACTTCGGTTTTAAGAGAATATGAAGTAAGTTATGGAAAACGATAAAGCGCCAAAACTACGAACTGTAAATAAATCCGTTTCGGCTTTCCCCTTAAATAAGTTCCCCAAAGAGTTTCCATTTACTCTTGGCAAAGAATTAATATACTTGCTCGCATCAAAAGGAAAGCCAGAACTTGAAGGTTCCGAATGGGAGAGTATGTTTGCACACTGCATTGGCGCTGACTGGAAACCGTCTAATGTTGGACTTGATGATATTGTAATGGGAAATACGGCTTGGGGTGCAAAATCAGTGAAAGCAACCAATCCTTCTACGCAAAAGAAAGTTAGATTGATTTCAGGTCGTAATTCACCAAATTATTCATTTGGGGAACGAAGTGACCAAAAATCAGATGCACATTTAATTGGGAAATTTGTACTGGAGATTTGGAATGAAAGAGTTTCCTCAATTCGTGAAAAGTATAAACATTTGAGAACAATCGTTCTTCTCAAATCCAAGGACCTTTCAGAAGTTGTAGTTTTTGAATTCGATACTATTCGATACGACCACGAACTTTATAATTGGAAATGGAACAAAAACAATAACTTAATTGGAACTCACAAACAGACTGGTGAACATTGTTTTACCTGGCAACCACACGGCTCACAATTCACTATTATAGAAGACGTTCCAGACAAAAGGTTGGTGATTAAAATCAAACAACCTTCAATTTTAGACAAAGATATAATACTAGCAGCCCTTGGATTTGATAAATCGTGGATTACGATAATTCACAAAAATGACTGATACTTTCACAAAGGAAAAACGAAGTGCTATAATGCGACAAGTAAAAAGCAGTCGTAATAAATCTACAGAGTTAAAACTCATTGCTTTTTTCAAAAATCAGTCAATCAAAGGATGGCGTAGGAATTATAAACTATTTGGAAAACCAGACTTTGTCCTACTCAAAACTAAAATATCTATTTTCGTTGACGGGTGCTTTTGGCATGGACACAATTGCAGGAATACTAAACCAAAGGATAATAAGGAATATTGGGATAACAAGATTAGCAAAAATATTCTACGGGACAATCAGGTGACACAATACCTAATAAAAAAAGATTGGATTGTTATTCGACTTTGGGAGTGTGAATTAAGAAATGAAGAAATCTTGAAGGAAAAATTAATAACAGTACTCAACAGCAACCTACCTAATTCCGCAAAGGACATAATAGTGAATGGATAAACGAAATACTAACACGCGGTCATAAAATATATTTCATAATCAAAAAAAAGTACAAGCAAGAGTACTGATCATACCTCCAAACCTTAAATTTCACTCACATAAGTATTTTCAGTATCCCTAACAAAATGTGAGAATCATGTAAATCTTTTTAAAAATTCTGTAACACTTGCAGTTTAACAATCTCCTAATTTAGTTCACATAAATTTCATAATGAATACTTTATAAAAATGAAAAAGCAATAAAAAATCTTTAAAAATATTAGTATGAAACCAACAAAAAAAAGAGTGCATGAAAATGCCAAGACAGATGATCTTGCTAAAAACACGGAAAGCGGACAGGGCGAATTTATGACAACCAATCAGGGTTTGCGTATAAATGATGATCAAAATTCATTGAAAGCCGGCGAGCGGGGGCCAACCTTACTGGAGGATTTTCAACTTCGTGAGAAAATTATGCATTTCGATCATGAAAGAATTCCGGAACGCATTGTACATGCCAGGGGAAGTGGAGCCCACGGTGTTTTTGAACTTACAAAGTCACTGTCAAAATATACGAAAGCCGGATTCCTTCAAACTCCGGGCACTAAAACACCCGTATTTGTCAGGTTCAGTACCGTGGCAGGTTCACGTGGTTCAACAGATCTGGCGCGTGATGTAAGGGGTTTCGCAGTTAAGTTTTATACCGAAGAAGGCAACTTTGACCTGGTCGGGAATAATGTGCCTGTGTTCTTTATTCAGGATGCAATAAAATTCCCTGACCTTATTCATGCGGTAAAACCTGAACCTAATAACGAAATACCACAGGCAGCTTCTGCGCATGATACGTTTTGGGATTTCGTTTCGCTGACTCCCGAAAGCATGCACACGGTGATGTGGGCTATGAGCGACCGCGCCATTCCACGAAGTTTACGCATGATGGAGGGTTTTGGTGTACACACTTTCCGTTTGGTTAATGAAAATAATGAGTCAGTATTTGTAAAATTCCATTGGAAACCAGTGCTTGGAGTGCATTCGGTTGCATGGGACGAAGCCCAGAAAATTTCAGGCAAGGATTCTGATTTCCACCGCAGGGATTTATGGGAAGCCATAGAATCAGGCGCCTTTCCTGAATGGAATTTTGGTGTTCAGATTGTGGAAGAAAAAGACGAATTCAAATTTGATTTTGATTTGCTTGACCCTACAAAGCTTATTCCCGAAGAAATTGTTCCGGTACAAATCATTGGTAAAATGACATTGAACCGCAATCCAGATAATTTCTTTGCCGAAACAGAGCAGGTGGCATTTCATCCCGGTCATGTAGTTTCAGGAATTGATTTCAGTAACGATCCTTTACTGCAGGGCCGCTTATTTTCGTACACCGATACGCAACTGAGCAGGTTGGGCGGTGTCAACTTTCATGAAATACCTATCAATCGTCCAATAGCGCCTGTGCATAATAATCAGCGCGATGGGCACATGCGGCAAACCATCAACGCAGGCAAATCGAGCTATCATCCCAACACAACCGGAGGAGGCTGTCCATTTCAGGCCAAAGCAGCCGAAGGCGGTTTTGTATCTTACCACGAACGGATAGATGCACAAAAAGTACGTGCGCGAAGCCAGAGTTTCTTTGATCATTTCAGCCAGGCCACGCTGTTTTACAACAGCCAAAGTGTGCCGGAGAAAAATCATATAATCGATGCTTTCCGGTTTGAATTGGGTAAACTTGAAACACCTGCTATTCGCGAACGGGTGCTTGATATGCTAACCCGGGTAGATAAAATGCTTGCCGAAAAAGTTGCTGAAGGACTTGGAATGCCGGTACCCAAACCTGCTGAAAATCTGAATCAGAATATTCCGGCGGATGGAAATCCGGCTGCTTTTCAACCCGTTGATGTACATCCTGAATTGAAAATTTCCAAAGCGTTAAGTATGGCAAATACCATCAAGGATACCATTAAAACACGACAAGTTGCAATACTTACAGCAGATGGTGTTGACGACGATTCAATCAATTCCATGAAACAGGCTTTGGAAGCGGCAGGAGCGCAAACAAAAATTGTTGCACCTCATTTGGGATTCATTGAGACAGTAAATGGCAAGCACATAAAAGCAGATCAAAGTTTCCTTACATCTGCTTCGGTGTTATTCGACGCCGTATATGTGGCGGATGGAGACAAAAGTGCTGCCATACTACAGGGAGAACCTGATGCTGTTCACTTTGTTAATGAAGCCTATAAACATTGCAAAGCAATTGCCGCCACTGGTGCTGGCGCAAAACTGATAGAAATTTCTGCTGTGGGAGATAAACAGCAAAGTGAAAGCAAAACAGTTGAAAAGAGTACTGAAGCCGGAGTTGTAATTGATGGTAATCCGAATGAATTTATTAAAGCAATTGCGCAACATCGTTTCTGGGAACGCGAAAAACCGGGTAAGGTGCCTGCTTAGAAATTAGGTTTTTAATAAGGTAATAAGGTTTGTTTTCCTGTACAATTCTTTCTATTAAGGTCGAAAATAAACATAAGGTAATTTTAAAAGCAGAAAAACCTTATTTTCAATTAGTTAACCTTAGTAGAAAATGAATGCAAGTGATTTAACCTTATTACTTTATTTATAAGCAATATAAACCATTTCAAAGGACACCGCCATTTTCTAGATGAGTTAATAGTTCGATATCGTATTGCGTAATCTTGAAATGTGTGAATGTTGTAATTCTTTTCAAAAATTCTGTAACACTTACGGGGTCGAATCTTCTTAACTTAGTTCCCTCAAAATTCATAACGATAACATTACTAAATGAATAGTAATGTAAAATCACTTATATATAACATGGAAAAGACAAATAATACAAATGAACAAATAGAAAATGATCTGAATGCCAAAATTCTGAAAATTACCATGAAGATTAAGGATCATTATCCCGAGTTATCTCAATATCTGGAAGAAATGCCAATGACAGTTCCTTCAGAAAATGATCCGGAAATAACACTGACTCATTTAAAAAACTACTACGAATCATTGAATTCGCTTCTGAATAAATACAAAGTGGATTATCCAAAAATAGAAGAAAAGTCTTGACTTATTGGATAGTATGAATTCTTTTGGTTTTGTTTTACAAGAACCTGATGGTTTATAATTCACTTCGGTAAAATGAAAAGAATAAAAACAAAAAAGTACATATTTTCAAAAGGAATTGACGATTACTTTACAGGAGTTAACGATGCCTGGAAATTTGCAGCGCTCTTTTTCAAAGAAGTAGTTAAAAAACCATTTCACATGCGCGAAGTAATTCACCAGTGTTTCGAGATAGGTTTGAAAGCGTTACCGTTAATTACTCTCACCGGATTTATTGTTGGCGTTGTATTTACAAAACAATCGCGACCTTCGTTAGAGGATTTTGGGGCAACATCGTGGCTGCCGTCGTTAATTGGAATTGCAATAGTCAGGGCGTTGGGACCATTGGTTACGGCCCTTATTTGTGCCGGCAAAGTGGGTTCGGGCATTGGCGCCGAACTTGGCTCCATGAAAGTAACCGAGCAGATTGAGGCGATGGAAGTTTCAGCAATCAATCCGTTTAAATATCTGGTTGTTACACGTGTTTTGGCCACTACAATCACAATTCCAATGCTGGCATTGTATTGCAGTTTTTTCGGATTGCTGGGTTCTTTTGTCAATGTTAACGCCCAGGAAACCACAAGCCTGCTCACCTATTATCAAAACGCATTTTCATCCATCAGCTTTCTCGACATTTTTGCAGCGGTGGCTAAATCAATTGCTTACGGTTTTACAATAGGCATTGTTGGGAGTTACAAAGGATACAATGCCACGCAGGGAACACGGGGCGTTGGTAAAGCAGCAAACCAGGCAGTAGTGCTTTCCATGTTCCTGATTTTTATTGAGGAACTGTTTTTTGTGCAGATCTCCAATTGGATACGATATTTTTAAAGAAATGGAAACGACAGAACAACATATTATCAGGAAAGAAGAACTGGTGATTTCAATCAGAGGATTGTATAAAACATTCGGCAGTCTGAAAGTGCTGAAAGGAATTGATTTTAATCTTTTTAAGGGCGAAAATGTGGCAGTTCTCGGCAAATCGGGTTCAGGCAAATCGGTTCTGATAAAAATAATTGTGGGATTGCTAAAACCCGATAAAGGCGATGTGTTTGTGTTGGGAAAACAGGTCGATAAATTAGACCGTACCGAACTGGATGCATTACGGCTGAGGATTGGATTTTCGTTTCAAAGCAGCGCATTGTACGACAGTATGAATGTTTATCAGAATCTGGCATTTCCATTAACTATGAATGTTAAAAACCTAAGTAAAAAAGAGGTTGACGATGCCGTGGAAGAAGTGCTTGAAGCAGTGGGTTTAAAAGATAAAATCAATCAATTGCCTTCCGATCTTTCGGGTGGGCAACGCAAAAGAATTGGCATTGCACGCACATTAATACTGAAACCCGAAATCATGTTGTACGACGAACCAACTTCTGGCCTCGATCCTATTACAAGTGCCGAAATCATTGAACTTATCAACGAAGTTCAGCAAAAATACAATACAAGTTCTGTCATTATCACACACGACCTCACCTGTGCAAAAAACACGGGTAACCGGATAGCAATGCTGTTTGGCGGCAAGTTTATAATCGACGGCAAATTTGAGGACGTTTTTGAATCGGATGAAGAACATATAAAAGGTTTTTATAATTACAATTTTATACAATGAACAATGAAAGAATCACCAAATAGACGCGCGGTAATCGTAGGACTTTTTGTCTTTTTAGGGTTTGCATTTCTGATTGCAGGAACGCTGATGGTTGGCAACCTGCACGAAACTTTTACCAATAAAATGGAAATAGTTACGCATTTCGACGATGTGGGTGGATTACAAAAAGGCAACAATGTCTGGTTCTCGGGAGTCAAAATTGGTACCGTGAGCAGTCTTGATTTTCATGATAGATCGCAGGTGGAAGTACACTTGAAATTTGACAAAAAAGTACAGAATTATATCCGGAAAGATGCCAAAATTAAATTGAGCAGCGATGGTTTAATCGGGAATAAAATCCTTGTGATCTACGGTGGAACTGACCAATTGCCGGAAGTTCAGGAAGGTGATACTTTGGGTGTTGAAAAAACCTTCACTTCCGAAGATATGATTAACACACTTCAGGAAAATAATGTAAATATTAAGGCAATTACCGATGATTTTAAAACCATCAGCAAAACATTGGCTGCCGGCGAAGGAACCATCGGAAAGCTGCTAGCCGACAGTTCAGTTTATTTAAATATTAATGCCGCGACTGCATCACTTCAAAGTGCTTCCGCAAAAGCCGACCTGTTGGTTGGGTCACTGGCTATTTTTACTTCGAACCTGAATAAAAAAGGTACGCTGGCCAATGAACTGACAACCGATACTATGGTTTTTACTTCGGTGAAAGCCTCTGTAATGCAACTGCAGCAAATTGCAGATTCTGCAACTGCCATAGTTTCCAACCTGAAAATGGCGAGCAGTAACCCGAACAGCACCATTGGCGTTTTGCTTCACGACGAAGAGTCAGGCGCACGCTTAAAGGAAACGATTAAAAAACTGGAAAGCAGCTCAATTAAATTAGATGAAGACCTTGAAGCCGCCCAGCACAATTTTTTACTGCGTGGGTATTTCAAGGATAAGGAAAAGGCTGCGAAGAAAGAAGCTGAGGAGAAATAAAATGTTGGATAGTGATAACCATTAACTAATTTGTTTATCGAATCGCGCACTGAATCTATCCATTTCCGATTTTGGAATTTGCAGTCGATTAGCCAGTTTCTTCCAGCTTTTCACTGCACTGACTACTTCTTGAAAAATATCAGCAGATACTTTCTTATCAAGCATATACTCCTCGGATGATTCCAGCAATATATTTAAGTTCGATTCATTGGATGTGGCGGAAATAAGAAGACTTTGGTAATCGTTCAACGAAGGATTTATATCATAAGCCGGAGATAACGTCCAACCTTTTGCAATCAGTAGGAAACCATGATTTCTGAAGTGGTCATCGGTGTTGCCGATGCAAATATTAAATGCAACCCGTCGGTAAAGTTCCCTGAGATTATCTTCAACATTGGTACAGCCTTTCAAAATAAAATCTACAATATCCAAATAACCATATCCGTTCGCATAATTGTCGCCATCAGAGCGTCCAAGCATTGTCATTGCCGATGCGAAATGAATACGTCTGCCTTCTTTGGTCCTGTCAAACCGTTCAGAAAGAAAGGTGTGGTATTTCTCCAATCCGAGTATTAACCGCGTTGATGCCACATTAATTCCAGCTTTTTGAGCCAAAAGATGTGAAAAATGTTCCCAAAGTCCAACATCGTATTCGTCATTGCGGGACGGGAATTTTGCTATATATAGTTTTTTATTTTCGTCAATAATGCTGGCTTTTGGGCGCGCACCTCCCAATGATGATCCAGGTTGAACCAATTGATTGATCCATTTTTTGTCGGGCAACTCGTTTTTTTCTTCACTATGCTCAATTTCCAAAGTTGCCTGCATTAACGCACGCAAACTTGTCAATGGTGGAATTTGGAGTGAGGAGTGTTGATTGATGAAATCCTGATTGGGGTCTGTTTTGAAACGAATTCCTCCCATTCTTGAAAAATCGTCAATACCCAACAAATGGTCGAATGAGGAAAGTTTTTTTATGGGTCGTTTTTCTTCAAGAGCCAGAATTTGCTCTCTCCTATAGAGCAACATACGGCCCCAACGATCGGGAAGCGCATCCGAGAAACATCCAAAAATATCTTTTCCTGGTTGGGTATATTGCATACCCGGATAGTTGTTGATATCATCGCCCAGCAATATATCGCCATGCTTTTTCAACCATTCTTTGCTATATTGAAAGCCATAGGATTCGGAGCCACGAAGATTTTCGATGCTCAATTCGCCGACTAACTCCACGTCTTTTAACCAGTCGAAATCTGCATAAACCCACATTTTTATCATAACCTATTCCTTTTTTGCAGCCCTTTTTCTTGCTTTCAATCCCAAATCCTGCAAAGCTTTGCCCATTGCATCATCTTTGGCTAAACAAAGAATGTCGTCGTCCAGTTGCAATGCATACAATACTCGTAGAAAGATGCCGACCGATACTGTTGGCAAGCCTTTTTCCACGCGGGAAACGGTTAACTCAGAGACCATGGCACGTTCTGCAATTTGAGCAATGCTAAGATTACGCCTCAAACGAGCTAACTTTATTTGATCGCCAACCGTTTGCATTTTTTGTTCCAGTTTTCGGGGTAGTTTGGTTCCCATTGTATTTTTTGCCATAAGCTTAACTCATCATATAATATACAATTATACGTATTTTTATTTATTTTATGATGGATTGTGAAAAAATGTGTAGTTATGTTTTGAATAGCGATTAAGTATTAAATATGTGAACAGATAAAAGGATTTTAATTACAATTTTATACAATAAACAATGAATGAGTCACCAAATAAACACGCGGTAATTATAGTACTTTTTGTTTTTTCAGGATTCTTAGTTATCCGAATTCAATTAAGCTGATTTTGGAATTCCGTGATAAGCAATCAGTTCAGCCCGACAAAGTTTATATGCGGTTTACTTCCAACATAAATTACATATTGCTGTCGGCTCTTTAAAAAGTAGATATTTAATCTGGCATTAATAACATAAAACATTTTGAACGCTAAATTTTGTAAAAACAATTCCCTTTTTATTTTCGGGATCCATTTCCGGTAAATGCTCCAGCCATTTATCACACGTTGAGTTATATCTTCACTTGAATTAATTACAAGTTCTGATTTTAAAAATTCTTCCTCGTATTGCTTTTTGTTCTAAAAATGATAAACCATTGTTTTCCCCCATAACTTCATAAATCTACTTCTTTTCTTGCGGGCGGTTAATATATCGGCAATAAGAAATTCTCCCCCGGGTTTTAGAACGCGGTGCACCTCTTTCAGAAATGCCGGTTTATCAGGATAATGAAAAGCACTTTCAATGTTAATTAAAACGTCAACAGAATTGGATGGGATCTGTGTAAGGTTCTGAGCATCATCCATGAAGAATTGCACATTATGCATATTTCTCTGATGTTTTTCTCCATTCGCGATTTCAATGTTGGCTTTGATGATATCAATTCCAGTTATCCTTGAAGGGAAATATCTGGCATTTATGTACAGTGCCTGAACTCCATTTCCGCACCCAATTTCAACAATTTCTTTATTTTTTATGGGATTTAGTAATGAAATACAATAATCAGTCAGGTTTTTTTGTGCCTGAAAGAAACTATCCGACTCGTGCACATATAACGGATAATGAAGCATCGTGTGTTCATTTTCCAACCTTTTGAGAGCAAAATTCATCGACTCATAATATTGGTCTTTGGTGAACCCGGTTCCGATAAGTTTAAATATTTTTTGCAGGCTATTCATAATTTGTTTTCAATCATTTAATTTACAATATAGGCTTTAAAGCAAACACCTGTTTCTATTTTTTTGATTTCTTCGGGTTTTTCGTTTTCGTTACAGTTGTTTTTATTCCCGACAGAAGAGATCTGAAAAAATAACCAAATAAATATCGTTCGGGGTCTCTTTCATATTCGATAATTCCCGGTCTGACTTCTTCGCCCGGCATTGGGTTCGATTCTATCACAACGATATTGGCGATCAACGATTTTACCTGTTCTTTTAAAGCGGTGGTTTCCCCTGTTTGTCTATCCATGATATCAAATTTCAATCCGTCGTAAAGCAGATTCATATTGCCGGTTGCTCTCGTGTTATTTGCCGAAAAACCGAAATTCATTGTATTTATTTTCCCTGAAGTGATTGATATGGAAGCGCTTTTCTCCAAAATTGGATTCAGTTCCGAAGCCTCCATTCCAGAAAGGGTTCCATTCATTGCAAATGTGTTCTGATTGTCGAAAATTCTTGCCTTTAATGAAAGGTTAACTTTGCTTTTACCCATTAGTAAAGCATTTGCGCTCAACTCAAAATAAGCTTTGCCAGTTTTGTAAATCGTATCGTTGGTAATTTTGTATATCAGGGCATTGACTTCTTTAAAACTGATACTTCCTTTTTCAATGGCCTTTTCAGAATGTTCGGTATAAATAATATTTCCGCTTAAAACCGCGATGGAATCAATGTTCATCGCCGCGGGATAATTGTAAATCATATCCTGAAATGTTGGTTTTTCAGTATGTCTGAACTCTTTGCGTTTATCCTTGAAAACCTCCATTTCCAGTTCTCCGATTTCGATATAAGAACTTATAATACTGCGCGATTTAATATAGCCGGCAACAGAAAAATTGTGAAAAGATATTCCATTGAGATTAGCTTCAAAACGATTCGTTTGAAATTGACTTCGCGCTGTGAATTCGTAATCGGCATAATTTGGAATGACAACAAAACTGTCAGCCGTAAGTGTATTTGTTGCTGCTGAATAATTTATTCCCGCAACTTTGAACGTGTACAGACTGTCGGATAAAACTGTTGTTAGTTCAGGTACACTGAAATCGAATTGACGAATGATGTCGGGTGATAACGTATCCTGTTTTATAATGTTGATATCAAATACTTTTAAAACACCATCTTTTAATGAAAGTGTTTGTACTGTTGCTGTATCTTTAACGTCAACAAAAAGTTTGTCAACAAACAGATTTTCAATCCTTAAATTAATGGGTGAAATCTTTGCCGGCCCTGCTTTCTTCTGAAATGCAACTTCCCCTGTTAAACGGCTGTTGAAAATATCTATTTCCCTGACATGGTAGTCTTTTTTGAATAAAGCTTTCAGGAGATGAATGCCTATGAATTTAACAGACTCAATTTCTCCGGTTAACCCGGGTTGTCCTTCATTTATAGGTTTCGAATGAATTGTGATGTGTTCAAGTTCAATACCCGAACGAAAGATTGAAACATGAACCTTTTCAATCTTTACCAGATAAGCACCGGAATTCTCATCTAACGAAGTCTGAATTTTTTTACCTATCCACGGTTCAAGAACCACTTTCGTTAAAAGCAGCACCAACAGAGCGAAAGCAATTATCCCAAATAAAATCCTCAAAACTATTTTCCCTTTCATTCCAAATCAAAGATGTCATAATTTGTTTTCAGGATTGTTACAGAATTCGCAGGAAAATTTACATTATTCACACCTGTCAAAATATCGTACTAATTTCAGTTTTTGGTGAATATAAGATCTATAATTTCAGCCAGCTTAAAATCAAGCTGGGTTACACCTCCGGCATCGTGATTGGTTAAAACTATGCTTACTTTATTGTACGCATTGCTCCAGTCGGGATGATGATTCATTTTCTCAGCTTCAAGCGCAACTGCTGTCATAAATGAGAACGCCTCAACAAAGGTTTTAAATTTAAAATCTCTGTAAATGGTATTTTTCTTAAAAGCCCATTCCTTCAAATTTTCTTTCAGGATTATTGCAACTTCCAGTTCTGTTAATGTTTTCATGATATTCGTTTTAAAAAATTTAGAAATAAATGAAAAGGGTTTTTAAGATTCCCTTTCAAATACCGAACAGCAACAGATGCGAATTGTTCTTAACGAAAAAAGGTTAACAACTCAGGTTAAAACAATAAACACAATAGGCACATTAGTAAACAATAGAAAAACACATAGATTTTAAATGTGGTAATTTTTCAGTTTTCCAATTTTCAATTTCTAATTTCTAATTTCTAATTTCTAATTTTCTCCCCCGCAAAAGTGTGAATGTTGTAACACATTCTCAAAATTGTGTAATAATCTCGCCTTAAAAACTCCCGACCTTTGACAAGGATTATAACAGTTTTTATAATTCAGCAAATAAAAAATCAAATGAATAATTTATTTAGAGGATTAATATCAGGTTACGGGGCAAAAAGATTAGGTGGCGGATGTTTGGGTACGATTGTGATTTTTATAATCATCTGGGTTATTCTTGGTCAATGCAGCTAAACTCAACGTAAAATGAACCTGTCGTTTCAAAAAATGTTTTATGCAATTGCCAGTGTAATTGCTCTGTTTGCAATACTGGTTTTGGCAAAGCCAATTCTCATTCCTTTGAGCATTGCGCTGCTTATTTCATTCATTCTGCTTCCGTTGGCAAAAAAGTTTGAAACCTGGAAAATCGGCAAAACGTTTGCTGCTTTTCTCTCCATTTTAACAGTGCTTTTTTTAATTGGTGGAACCACTTACTTTTTTTCAACTCAAATTATAAATTTAACAAGCGAATTCACTCATTTTCAGGACAAAATAATCCTTGCTTTTGCCGACGTTTCGCTATATTTCAATAACCATGTAAGTTTTATGCAAAACCTTGAAAAAGGAGAACTCTTTAACCGGATGAAAGTATGGTTAACCGATTCGACTGGATTTTTGGTAAGCAAAACAGTTAATAACACAGCAACATTTATGGCCGGACTGTTGGCCACAATTATTTTCACATTTCTTTTACTTATATACCGCGATGGCTTAACAAAGGCATTTTTGGCGTTTTCGCCAGACGACAAAAAACCACAGGTTTTAAAAATGTTCAAATCGGTTCAGCAGGTGGGGCAAAAATATCTGTTTGGTATGCTAATTCTCACCATTGTTATTGGATTAGCCAACAGTTTTGGGCTTTTAATTATCGGGATCGACAATCCTTTTCTTTTTGGTTTTCTTGGAGCAGCGCTGGCTATTATTCCTTACATTGGAACTACAATGGGAGCAATTATTCCGGTAATTTATGCTTTTGTTTCGTACGATTCAATTTGGACCGCAGTGGCAGTTGCCATTTTATTCTGGGTTGTTCAACTGGTTTCTGATAATTTTCTAACCCCACGAATTGTAGGAGGTAGTTTGAAAATAAATGCCTTAACTGCTATTCTTAGTTTATTTATTGGCGCTGCTGTGTGGGGTTTGGCCGGAATGATTTTGTTTTTGCCGTTTATAGCCATGTTAAGAGTTATTTGCGAAGAATTTGAAGAGCTTAAACCAGTTGCACTGATATTGGGCGAGCAAAATAAAAATGAAAACGATGGCACTGGAAAAATTTCGGTTTGGTGGGAAAAAATAAAAAGCCGGTTTTCGAAATAAGATTTCTTAAAATGTCTGATGTGGGAATGATGTAAACTTTTACACAAGTTGTGTAACACTTCTCAAGCTAATGGTCCCCAACTTTGTCCTTTCAATATTCACATTAAAAAATTTATTATGGCAGAAATTAAGATTGTACAGAAAAAACAGACTGGGCTTTGGATATTGGCAATCATCGTAATTGCGATATTACTTTATTATTTCCTTGTATTTCGTGATAACAGTAGTAACAACGCTTCTGAGGTAGTAACTGAAACAATGTCGGTTAGCGGCACAAACGAAAACAACCTTTTAGGCATAAAGGAAAACAACAGCACCGTTGCAGCATTTGTAAGTTTTGTTGAAAATGATTCCAGCAAGATTGGAATTGATTCAGATTATACAAATGAAGCGCTTTTTAAATTAACTGCGGCTACAGATGCAATGGCTGGTGAAATTGGTTATGACATTCGGACCGATTTGGATAAGGTTAAAGAATCGACTACACTTATTGCCAATGAATCCTTTGAAACATCGCAGGCTAAAAACATAAGAACTGCGGCCGATAATTCTACCACTGCGCTGCAAAACATGCAACTGGCCAAATATCCGTGGCTGACAGAAGAAGTTGACGCATTAAAAAGTGCTTCAGTTTCTATTAATCCGGAGGTACTTACACTCAATCAGAAAGATGCGGTGAGGAATTATTTTGCAAAAGCATCCGACCTTCTACAAAAAATGAATTAGTAAATCATTAAAAATTAAAACGATGACAGATACAGTTAAAAATCTTTATAACCTGGATGAATTGTCAGACTATAAAGTGGCAAAAGAATACAGTGATGTGAGAGGTTGGGATGTTAGAGATGACAACAACCGCACCATTGGAAAAGTAGATCATTTGCTGGTAAATAAAGCTACTGAACGCGTGGTTTACCTCGATGTTGAAGTAGATGAAACTTTGATAGAAGAAGGACATAACACCTTTCAGGCCAGTGTTAGCGACGGTGTTCATGAGTTTTTAAACAAAGATGGGGAAAACCACCTGATTATACCGATAGGGATGGCAGTTATTGATGAGAAGTTAAAACTGATATCTACCAACCAGATTAACAGATCGACTTTTGCAAAAGCCAAAAGGTTCAGAAAGGGAGATATACTTGATTTTGATTATGAATTAAATGCATTCAGTCATTACAAGGGAGAAGCCAATATTCACAGCTTGAATATGACGGATGGATTTTATAACCGTGAAGAGTTTAACAATACTTTTCATCGCAGGGATTTGGAATAATGAAAGCAAAAAAGCATATGCGTAACACAGGAAACAACATCAAAATTACAGCAAACAATATTAATGTAAGCTGCATCGACGAAGGACCGGAAAATGCCCCTGTAATCATATTTATTCATGGCTTTCCTTTTAATAAAGAAATGTGGGATTCGCAGATAGATGCGCTAAACGAAAAATTCCGTGTGATAGCTTATGATGTTCGTGGACACGGAAACTCATATTCCGGTACTGATGATTTCTCCATTGAATTGTTTGTTAAAGATTTGATCTCACTTATGGATACGCTTGAGATTGAAAAAACCACACTTTGTGGTTTATCGATGGGCGGATACATCGCATTAAAAGCAATGGAAAACTTTCCTCACCGGTTTGACTCACTTATTTTATGTGATACAAGTTGCAAGGCAGATTCGCCGGAGGCAAAGGAAAAACGAATGAAAGCCATTGAAGGAATCCTTGAAAACGGAGTTGAAAAGTTTGCTGATGATAGCATAAAGAATTTTTTTGCTGAGGAATCTTTTATTAATAAGAAAGATGTAGTTGCTGAAGTCAGGGAAATCATGATCAACACCAGTGAGAAATCGATTATCAAAACACTTATTGCATTATCAAGACGATCGGATACCTGCAGCACACTCTGGAAAATAAAAGTACCTGTTCTGATTCTGGTTGGTGAAGAAGACAAAATAACACCGCCTGAAGCCGCACAGTTTATGCACGAGGAAATATATGGTTCGGTGATGTCAGTTATTGAAAATGCTGGTCATTTAAGCAATCTGGAAAATCCCGACCAATTCAATAAACAATTAAATACATTTTTGGAAAATAACATCGGGAGTCAGAAAACCGAGGTCAGGAGAAAGAAATCTGAGGTTTAAGCTTAAAAAACTTAAGCTTCAGAACTCCGGATAAAACAAATTTAAACAGAAACAATATCATGGAAATACTTACAAAAGAATTAATTCAGGAGCTCCTTTCAGCTAATCAGGCGCCATGTCTTTCACTTTATATACCCACGCATCAAAAACATCCCGAAAATCTTCAGGATATCATCGTTTTTAAAAATCTGATCCATCAAATGGAAGAATCACTGACGCAAAGATATTCGGCCGGTGAGGTACAAAAATATATTGAACCAGTAAAAGCTCTCATTAACAACAATGATATTTGGAATCACACCTTCGCTGGGCTTGCCATTTTTAGTGCATCAGGAATTTTTAAAGTTGTCAGATTACATAAAACGGTTGAAGCACTGGCCATAGTGGCCGACAGTTTCCATACCAAACCACTAAGGCAATATTTTCAGTCGCTTGACCATTTTCACGTTTTAGGTTTAACGCTTCATGATATCAGGCTTTTTGAAGGCAATCGTCACTCACTTACTGAAGTTGAACTCACGGCTGAAACACCAAAAACCATAACTGAAGCACTTGGCGATGAATTAACCGAAAAACATACAACTGTTGATTCGTATGGTGGTATCGGGGGCGAAAGTTCGGCAATGCACCACGGTCATGGCGGTAAAAAAGATGAAACTGAAAAAGATGCTGAAAGGTTTTTTCGTGTTGTTGCGAATGCGATTTATGAAAACTTTTCGAAACCTTCAGGCTGGCCGCTTATTCTTGCGGCATTGCCCGAACACCATAACCTTTTTCAAAAGGTAAGCAAAAATCCGCTTCTGCTTCTAAAAGGTATTGCAATAAATCCTGCATCAGTTTCGCCTGATCAACTCGCAAAAATGGCATGGGAAATAATGGAACCGGAATACAACCTGAAACTGGACAGCCTTGTAGAGCGTTTTGAGCAGGCAAGAGCAAATAGCAAAGGCAGCGATGATTACAAGGAAGTAGCTGTTGCTGCAGTTGGGGGACGTGTGGATACACTTATTGTTGAAGCCGACCGGATTATTGCAGTGAGGGTAACCAATCTGGTGACTGGAAATACACAGAAAAAAGATTTGAGCAATCCGAAAGTAGATGATCTGCTTGACGATATGGGAGAATTAGTATTAAAGATGGGAGGCCAGTTGATGGTGCTTCCAACCGAAAAAATGCCTTCCGAAACCGGAATGGCAGCCATATTTCGTTATTAGTTAAATAAAAAGAAATGCAAATAGAATTTAATACAGATAAAAATGTTATCGGAAATGAAGAACTTATTGCCTCGTCAACTTCATTAATATCAGAAGAACTAAGCAGGTTTAGTCAACAGATAACAAGAGTGGAAGTTCATTTCTCGGATGAAGATGGTAATAAAGATGGGTTCAAAGATAAACGCTGCATGGTGGAAGCCCGGCTTGCTGGGATGAAACCAATCGCGGTTACCGACCATGCAAACACTCACGAACAAGCCATTACTGGCGCTTTAAACAAATTGAATACTTCTTTGAAAAAAATGATTGGACGTTTAAAAAATTATTAAAATGGAAAAAATAAATACGGGTGCCAACAGGGCAGAATACATCGAAGTTGAGCCCCATGTAAATCTTCATATATCAGATGGCGGAGAAGGAAGGCCGGTTGTGCTGATTCATGGCTGGCCATTGAGCGATGAAATGTTCGAATACCAGTACAACGATTTGATAAAGAATAAATTTCGTGTGATTGGAATTACGCTAAGAGGTTTTGGCAAATCGGATAAACCCTATGGAAATTATAATTACGATGTACATGCATTGGATATTAAAAGGGTTTTGGATATTCTCGATATTAATGATGCTGTTTTAGTTGGCTTTTCAATGGGCGGGGCAATTGCTGTGCGCTATGTTTCGGTGTATAACGGAGCCCATGTTTCAAAATTGGTTTTGGCAGCTGCGGCAGTGCCTATATGGACACAGCGTAAAGATTTTCCATACAATCTCAACCAAAGTTCAGTTGACGATTTAATCATTTTAAACTACAACGACAGGCCAAAGCTTTTATCCGATTTCGCCAAAATATTCTCTGCAACTCCAACTTCATTGAATAATGGAATTGGCAATTGGTTGAATGGGATTGGGTTGAGCGCATCATCGTTTGCAACAGCCCATTGTTTAGTCGCATTGCGCGATACCGACCTGAGAGACGATATGGCGAAAATTAAAATGCCAACATTAATTATGCATGGTAAAAAAGACAAAATATGCTCATTTGCTTTGGCCGACCAAATGAATGCCGGTATTGCAAACTCTCAACTCATTGCTTTTGAAGAAAGCGGACATAGTTTGTTTTTGGAAGAAACGAAAAAATTTAATGATGAACTGATAAAGTTTGCGGAGAAATGAAAGGTTATGAATTGGGATAAGTTTATACAAACTTTATTTAATTGTTTTGCCACAAAGACACTAAGTCACTAAAAAATGCACAAAGAAATCCTTCGTGTAACTTTGTGTTCCGATAGCTATCGGAATTGTGCCCCCGCTTGCCAGCCCGAAAGAAACCCTTCTGGCAGGAATGACGCAGTCGGGCAGGTTGGTGGCCAATTTATGAATGCTATTTTATCCCGTTTTTAGCAGAACGATACAATCTCATTCAGACTTAATATAATAACTTGAAAAATGTGTTTTTCATTTTTTGATATACCCCTACAGCTGCAAATCAACTCTGATAAGGTTCAGAGCGTGAGCCCTCTTTAGGGGGTGGGGGGTAAAAATTCGAAAATGAAAATCTACCATCATTTAGATCAATTTTATAACTCAAAAAATGTGGTTTTCAAAATCAATTGAAGATGTTCTCAAAGAAATAAATGTCGATGCGGCATCAGGTCTTTCAGAAGAAGAAGCAAAAGTGCGGCTTGAAAAATATGGCGCTAATCAGTTAGTTTCGAAAAAGAAAAAGAACATCTTCCAATTGTTTGTTGCCCAGCTTCAGGAGTGGCTTATTTACATTCTTTTTGCGGCAGTTATTATCACCATTTTCATGGGTGAATACATCGATGCCGTTATCATCACCCTCGTAATAATTACCAATGCAGTTCTTGGCGTTATTCAGGAAGTGAAGGCAGGAAAGGCAATTGAAGCGCTTCAGAAAATGTCGTTTCCAAAAGCGCTTGTCCGCCGGAATGGTGAAGTGAAAGAGATAATCTCACAGGATATTGTTCCGGGCGATATTCTTATTCTCGATACAGGGCGTTTCATCTCAGCCGATATCCGTTTAATCGAGTCGGTAAATCTTCAGATTGAGGAATCCGCGCTCACCGGCGAGTCTGTTCCTTCCGACAAAGATGCTTCACAGGTTTATAGCGAACCTAAAACTCCATTGGGCGATCGTACGAATATTGCTTTTATGTCAACCCTGGTAACACATGGAAGAGGAGTTGGCATTGTGGTCGAAACCGGCATGAATACCGAAGTTGGTAAAATTGCCAATCTCATCAATACCGAAAAAAAGGAGAAAACTCCTTTGGAAATCAGGCTGGATAAGTTGGGAAAAACATTGGGAATGTTTGCCATCGGAATCTGTGTCATCATTTTTGTAATTGCACTAATTCAGGGCCGCGATATTGCCGAAATGTTTATTTTATCTGTTTCGCTGGCTGTTGCGGCCATTCCCGAAGGACTGGCGGCCATTGTTGCGGTGGTACTATCCATTGGAGTTACCAGCATGTCGAAGAAAAAGGCGGTTATCAAAAAACTGCCTGCAGTTGAAACACTGGGTTCGGTTAACATTATCTGTTCCGACAAAACGGGTACGCTTACCCAAAACAAAATGACGGTTAAAACCTATTTCAACCTGGAAGGTGAAATAGCTGTCGAACGCAATTCAAAAAACAGCGCTACCGAAGATGCAAAATTGCTTGCCAAAGCCATGATTCTTTGCTCCGATGCAACTTACGAAAACGGTCATGGAACAGGCGACCCGACAGAAATTGCATTGCTGCTGCTGGGTGATGATTTGGGAATCGACAGAAATAAAATCAATACCGAAGCCAGTCGTGATGGTGAATATTCTTTTGATTCCGACCGGAAATTAATGTCAACACTAAACAAGGAAAACGGGAAATACACAGTTTATACAAAGGGCGCGCTTGGTAATCTCATCAAAATTTCAACTCAGGTTTTGGAAAACGGGAAAGTAATTCCGATTACCGAAGAACACAAAAAAAGATATCTTGCCGCAGCCGAAAAAATGTCAAATGATGCACTTAGAACACTTGGCGTAGCTTACAAACCGGTGGATTCAATTATCGAAGGTGCTGAAATGGAGAAAGACCTGATTTTAGCCGGACTGGTTGGAATGATTGACCCTCCCCGGCCCGAGGTTAAAGATTCGATTCAGAAAGCAAAACTGGCCGGAATTACTACCATCATGATTACCGGCGACCATAAAAATACAGCTTTCGCCATTGCCCGCGAACTGGGAATGGCCGAAAAAATTGAACAGGCCATTACCGGCGAGGAACTCGATGATTTTTCGGATGAAGAGCTCACCGAAAAGATAGTTGGGTATCGCATATTTGCGCGTGTTTCACCCGAGCACAAGGTAAAGATTGTTCACGCTTTGCGATCGCACGGGAATATTGTATCCATGACCGGCGACGGTGTAAACGACGCACCCTCGCTCAATGCCGCCGATATTGGCGTGGCCATGGGAATAACCGGTACCGATGTGGCGAAGGCGGCCTCCGATATGATTCTGATGGACGATAATTTCGCAACCATTGTTTCTGCCATCGAAGAGGGCCGGAATATCTACAGCAACATAAAAAAGGCGGTTATCTTTCTGCTCACCTGCAACCTGGGCGAAGTGGTCGCTTTGTTTGTAACGCTGCTGATAGGTTTGGAAGCCCCGTTAATTGCCACACAACTACTTTGGATTAACCTCATCACCGATTCATTCCCCGCAATTGCGCTGGGTATGGATCCCGGAACTCCGGATGTGATGAAAGAAAAACCGCGCAACGCAAAAGAGAGTTTCTTTGCCGGTGGCGCCGGTCTTCATCTTATTTTGGGCGGTTTCTTAATCGGCGGTTTAACAATCGCGGCTTTCTGGTTCGGATACTACGAACACGGATACAGTCCGTTCGACCATTCAGCCCCTAAAAACACGGTTGAATATGCCCGCACAATGGCTTTTATGGTACTGGTAATGTGCCAGTTGTTTTTCTCTCTGGCGGTAAGAAACAGTTCAAAATCAATATTCAGTATTGGTATTTTCTCCAATAAATACCTGGTTGGAGCCATTGTTTTGGGTGTACTCCTTCAGTTAATCGTAATCGGTATTCCGTTTATGCAAAAGGCTTTTCATTTGCAGATGCTCGATTTGGGCGGCTGGCTAATTGCGATTGCATTAGGGTTGGTTCCGTTGCTGATTAACGAGATTGTGAAAATATTTATCAGGGCAAGGTTAAAACGTTCAAATGTGTGAATTATGTAACTTTTCCTAAAAGTTATGTAACACTAAAAAGTTAAGGCTTCCTAACTTTACGGTAATAAAATTTAATAAAAATGAATAAAGGAACAGTAAAGTTTTACAATGATGCCAAAGGATTTGGATTCATTAAAGACGACACATCGTCGAAAGAGTATTTTGTACATTCAACAGGCGTTAAAGAAAGTATCAAAGAGAATGATGAAGTAACTTTTGATTTGGAAGAAGGGAAAAAGGGATTAAACGCTGTGAATGTTAAACTTTCATAGGAGAAATGATAACCAATCAAGATTAAGTCCCGCCAATGGCGGGATTTTTTTTTGGGAATAATTTTCATTAAAAAACAAAACGCGCAATCGCCAACAAGCCAAAAACACGTAATTAACTTTATTGAATAACTTTTGTTTTAAATTGATAATAAATCACTATTATCCGACTAATCTAAAATTTGAAAGTTTAAGTCTTCTAATAAACTCATAGTCAGTTGTTATTATTTTTTATTTTAAAGTCACCCCCCTCTAAAATGAAAGTTTTGTTTGCAAAGAGGAAGCGGTTAACTCTG
>JBGSRA010000130.1:0-16539 GCA_041737765.1 Draconibacterium sp.
TGGCATCGGCAGGTGGAGCAAAACCACCCGAATTTTTGAGCACTCACCCTTCGGATGAAACAAGAATGAGAAAACTAAAACAATTTATGCCGGAAGCCATGAAATATTATAAAGCTTCCAAATAGTAAATAATATCAACAAATTAAAAAATTAAAATTATGAGTTCAGGAAAAGTAGTGTTAGGATTACTGGCAGGCGTTGCCGCCGGTGCGTTGGCAGGAATATTGTTTGCTCCCGCAAAAGGTTCGAGAACCCGCAGACGGATAATGAAAAAAGGAGAAGACTATACAGAAGTCATGAAGGAAAAATTAAACCATTTGATTGATTCAGCAAATCAAAAGTTTGAAAAAGTAAAAAAAGATGTAACCGATTTTTCTGAAAAGAAAATGGGCAAGGCTGAGAATGTTGTATAGAACATACAACTGTGCCCCCGCCTGCCCGCCTGATAAGTTCTGTCTGGCGGGAATGACGCAGTCGGGCAGGTTGGGGGCTATTTTAAAAATAAATTTTCCGTTTTTAGTATAATATCCAAACGGAAAAAGAACATGATTATGAAAACTGAAACCATGGAAAATAGTGTGAATTTAATAGAATCGTTACTTGAAAGTACAATTGAATACGGAAAGACAAGTGCAGAGCTTGTAAAGTTAAAGGCACTTCACAAAACAACTGATATTACATCATCTGCATTACCCCATTTAGTGGTTACTGTCGTCGTTGTGTTTTGTGTGCTTTTCATAAGTTTGGGTCTTGCCCTTTTGCTCGGAACAATACTTGAAAATGTGTTTTACGGATTTCTTATAATTGGCGGTATATATGGAATTATAGGACTATTGATGCACCTTTTTATGCATAAATGGATGAAAAGAAAGTTTAGTGATTTTATAGTAAAACAGTTGTTTAAATAAAATATCATGGAAAATATAACATCCACAACCGAACTGATTGAAGCGATTCAAATTTTGGAAGCCGAACAAGCCGATCAGTTACAGCAGGTAAGAGATAAATTTTACTATACCCGGCAGAGTTTGCGACCAGTAAACATTATTGGCAGCTCACTGAAAGAAATGGTTTCATCGCCCAATCTGTTTAAAAATATTTTAGGTACTGCTTTTGCACTTTTTGCCGGTTATATTTCAAGTAAAGCAATATTTATTGGTGCATCAAATAGTAAAAGCCGAAGAATTTTTGGCACGGTTCTAAAGCTTGGAGTAGCAAGCGTTGTTACCCGCGGCCCAAAAATAATTAACTCTTTAAAACAGCTTATTTTTCAGCGTCTTTCCCGCAAAGGAAACCAGAATTTTATCAGATCGTGAAAGATGAAATTAAAATCCCCCTTTTTGCAAAGGCTGCACTGATTATTATCGGTACTTTAGCTTTTTTTACAATTCTTTATATTGCACAAAGTATTATTGTTCCCATCATTTTTGCTACCATCATTGCTGTTGTACTCTACCCTGCTGTAAATTGGTTAACCCTGAAAAAGATAAACCGGTTAATTGCCATTGTCATCGTATTTCTTATTGCTTTTTTGGTTATCGTCGTTTTTGGTACACTTCTAATCAGGCAGGTTCAAAGGGTGAGTGAATCGTGGCCCATATTATCCGAAAAATTTAATACAACAGTTACTCAAAACATTGCCGATGCTTCTGTTCGTTATGATATAGATCCTCAAAAAATGCATAATTGGATAGCAACCGCCAAAGAAGAAATAATTACCCGCAGCAGGGCCGCTATAGGTCCAACCCTTGCTGTTTTAGGTAACGGACTGGTAATATTGTTTTTAATTCCTGTTTATGTTTTTATGTTTTTGTTTTACCAACCACTTCTGCACGATTTTATTTTCAAACTCTTCAGCGAAAGCAAAAAAGACCAGGTTACCAAAATGGTTTCACAAACCAAAATGGTTGTTCAGCGATATCTCATAGGATTGGTTTTCGAGTTTGTGATTGTTGCTACATTAAATACGGCAGCTCTCTTAATTCTTGGTATTGAATACGCTATACTCCTTGGTATTATTGGAGCATTACTCAATATAATTCCATACATAGGAGGAGTAATCAGTGTTGCTCTTTATATGATTTTTGCCCTGATAACAAAATCTCCGGTGTATATGCTTTACGTTTTTATAGCTTACACATTTATTCAGTTTATTGACAATAATTACATCATTCCCAAAATAGTTGCCTCGAAAGTTAGAATCAATGCGCTTGTCTCCATTGTTGTGGTTATTGCCGGAAATGCACTATGGGGAATACCCGGGATGTTTCTTGCTATTCCCCTGGTTGCTATCGTAAAACTCATTTTCGACAACATTGAAAATTTAAAGCCCTGGGGATTTTTATTGGGTGATACCATGCCTACGATAATCAAAATTCCCCCCATCCTAAAAAAGCTAAACCTAAAATAAATAAACTTCGCTAACTACTTTTCCCTTCTCCTGCGCGTTCTTCGTTCTTCACTCCTTGCCCTTTGCTCTTTGCTCCCTGCTCTTTGCTCCCTGCCCTTTGCCCTTCCAAAAATGTGTGAAAGATGTAAATCATTTCTGCTAATGTGTAACACATCTCAGGTTAATAACCGTGACCTTTACATAGTGATAATGCAGTCACCATTAAAATTATCAGTATGAACAAAAATGAAGTTGAAGGAAAGTTGCATGAACAGCAAGGCAAACTCAAACAAAAATTTGCGACATTAACTGAAAATGACCCGCTGTTTGCAGAAGGCAAAAAAGAAGAGATTCTTGGGAAGCGCCAGATAAAACTTGGCAAAACAGAAAAAGAATAACAGGATAATAACAGAGCATTCAGAATATGGCGAAAATCATAAGTCCGGTTATAAAAAAAATAGTAAAACTGCCCGATTTAAAAAAGCATGTTATTAAGCTTAGTGAGAAGACCATTGAAAAAACCCAGAAAGCAAATAAATTCTTTTTGGCGGCAGGGAATTTCTTTTTATTTGTGTTTATTACCACAAGAGAAACTTTTTCGCGCCAGTTCGAATTTAAGGAATTCCTGCATCAGTGTTATTTGATTGGTAATAAAACATTGCCTCTTATTTCAGTTACCGGACTTATCATGGGACTGGTCCTTACCATACAATCGCGGCCTGTTTTGGTTGATTTTGGAGCAGTATCCGTACTTCCCGGAATGGTGGCATTATCGCTGATCAGGGAAATGGGGCCGGTAATTACAGCGTTAATTTGTGCCGGAAAAATTGGTTCGGGCATGGGCGCCGAACTGGGTTCGATGAAAGTAACCGAACAGATTGATGCCATGGAAGTTTCTTCAACCAATCCGATTCGCTTTCTGGTTGTTACCCGGGTTTTGGCAGCAACACTGATGATTCCGCTGTTGGTTTTATATGCCGATGCACTTGGAATTTTGGGAAGCTGGGCCGGTGCAAATATAAAAGGAGACGTGACTTTCACACTGTTCTTTTCTCAGGCATTCAGGGTTCTCGATTTTATTGACCTTTTTCCTGCCGTTATTAAAACCTTCTTTTTTGGTGCGGTAATCGGTTTTGTTGGATGTTACATGGGTTACACTGCCGGGCGTGGTACAGAGAGCGTGGGTAAAGCGGCCAACTCGGCGGTGGTACTATCATCGCTGCTTGTAATAATTGTCGATTTAATTGCAGTGCAAATCACTGATATGCTTTTATAGTTTGAAAAAATTAGGAACATGGTAAATACTGAAACGGTTGCTGCCGAAACTACAAAAACACCCCGCCAGGTTATTGAAATTAATAACCTCAGCAAAGGATTTGCCGATTTGAAAGTATTACGAAATCTGTCGTTAAAACTTTTTGATGGCGAAAATCTGGTCGTGCTGGGTAAATCGGGTTCAGGAAAATCTGTTCTCATTAAATGCATTGTCCGCTTATTAAACCCCGACCAGGGAACCATTACTGTTTTAGGCGAAAATATAAGTGCGATGCAGAGAAAGGAACTGGCAACGTTAAGGGAAAAAGTGGGCTTTCTTTTTCAAAGTGGTGCGCTTTATGATTCGATGACCATAAAACAAAATCTCGAATTCCCTTTAAAAAGAATCCGAAAAAACCTTTCACAAAAAGAAATTGATGAAAAGATAAAAGAGGTTTTGGAAAACGTGGGACTGGCTGACACCTTAAATAAAATGCCCTCAGAACTTTCGGGTGGAATGCGCAAACGGGCAAGCCTGGCGCGCACAATTGTTGTCGATCCGATGATAATGTTGTACGACGAACCTACTACGGGACTCGACCCGGTTACATCCGATGAAATTAGCTGGCTGATTAACGATGTTCAGAAAAAGTATAAAACATCATCCATCATTATTACACACGACATTGAATGTGCCCGCGCCACTGCCGACCGGGTTATCATGCTAAAGGACGGCGAGGTTTACATGGAAGGTGATATCGATGATTTTGAAAAGTCGGCCGACCCGCTGATCAAATCCATTTTCAAAAAACAAAAGAAAAATGACCGAAATTAAAAAATAACAACATGGATAATCATACACCAAAATTTAAAGCGAGATTAGGAATGTTTATCGCAGGTGGAATTGCCGTTTTCGTAATTGCAATTTTCATTATCGGCAAGCAGCAGAACTTATTCAACCCGGTTTTTAAAATCACAACCACTTTTTTAAACGTAAGCGGACTGCAGGTGGGCAACAATGTCCGTTTCTCGGGAATTACCGTCGGAACCGTTGACAATATTACAATAATCAACGATTCAACAGTTCAGGTTGACTTGATGATAAAAAAAACAGTCCAGCAATTTATTAAGGCCGACAGCAAAGCCGGAATTGGTTCAGAAGGAATTATTGGCGACCGGGTTCTGATTATTACGCAAGGAAGCAACGATGCAGCAATTGCGAAAGACGGCCAACATATTTTGTCGAAAGAGCCTGTTGAAACCGATGACATTATTGTGAGTTTGCAGGCAACATCGCTTAGTGCCGAAGTTATTACCGTTCAGCTTGCTGAAATTATGACGAATATCAACAACGGACAGGGAACGTTGGGCAGGTTAATCCAGGATACTACTGTTGCGGAAAACATAAATCAGATAATTGAAAATTTCAAAACAAGTTCAGAAGGTTTGGATGAAACCATTGAATCTACCAAAGAAAATGCATTTGCATTTATGAAGAGTCTCCAAAAAACTGCAGCAAAAACCGAAGTTGCTTCAAATCAGCTTGGCGAAATTATGACAAAAATAAACAGCGGTGAAGGAACATTGGGCAAGTTAATACAAGATACAACCCTCGCCACCAACCTCGATATAACTGTTATCAATCTCAAGGAAAGCAGCGTTGGGATGAACGAAAACATGGAGGCGCTGAAACATAATTTCCTTTTCAGGGGATATTTTAAAAAGAAAGCAAAAGAAGAAGCCGAAAAGAAGCGTTTGGAAGATGGACAACAAAACACGCCTGAAATGGAAGGAGAGGATGAGAAGAAATAGATTTTGGATGTCCTTTAGAGTCTGTTCTAAAAATTATCCCAGAGGGATAAAATGTTTATAGAAAATGGTTCGAACGTGCGGACATACGACCCCAGCCAGGGTCGAACGTTTTTCAATTCATGATTTTCTATAAACATTCGACCTCGCTGAGGTCAAAATGAAACTAAATGAATTATTCAGCAAATCCGAATTAATCGTCATTGATATAATTACTCAAAAAATGAAAAATGCAAATGTGGTTCAGAAATATACTTTTAATTGTCATTATTTCAATCTCCATTTGTGATTTTGCATTCGCACAGGAAAAACCTGCAAAAAAAGATTCAACACAGATTTATCAGAACATTGAATCGTTTTCGGTAAAACGAAAGTTTACCAAATTTATGTACAAACTGTTTTTTAAGCCAGCTTCACCGGCAACAATAAATGAAGCCAAAAAGAAAACCTATAAAAAACTCATTCAAAAACCTTATTCCTCATTCGAGGGTAAAACCATCAGAAACATCAACATTGTAACACTCGACCCGTTTGGTTTTTCCATTGGTGATTCAATAAAATCGCAACCCAGTTTTTTGTCAAAAGCAGGAAACAAAATACATATTCAATCCCGAAACTTCACCATCCGAAACCTTTTACTTATCCGCAGAAATCAACCCTTCGATTCGTTGCTGGTAAAAGAATCGGAGCGACTGGTACGCAGCATGAATTATGTTAGCGATGTGTCTTTTACCGTAAAATCTGCTTCGGCAAACTCCGACTCTGTCGATATTTTTATACGCGAACTCGATAAATGGAGCATTATTCCGGGAGGTTCAGTTTCCGATTCGCGCTTAAGTTTAAACATCAGGGAAAATAATTTCCTGGGAATGGGTCACGAGTTTCAGAATGGTTTTACCTGGAACCACGAAAAAGGTGCTGTTGCCTACAGCACCAATTATTATATTCCCAACATCCGCAATACTTTCATTAACTCAACCCTTCATTATAATATCGACGAATTAGGAAATTCAGCCCGGAGTTTTGCCATCGACCGCCCATTTTTTTCGCCTTTTGCAAAGTGGGCAGCCGGAGTAAGTTTTGCCCAGTTTCGAAGAGATTCAATTTACACCAGCAACGTTTTTCCGGAGTTACAGAAAATCAAATTCAATGTTCAGGATTATTGGGCAGGCAGCGCTGTTCAGATTTTCAAAGGAAACACAGAGCTTAAACGCACAACCAATTTTATATCAACAGCAAGGTTTTTACGCGTCCGTTTTATCGAAAAACCTGATGAAATTTACGATACAGCGCATTTTTATTCCAATGAAAATTTTTACCTGGCAAGTATTGGAATCTCAACCCGAAAATACGTTCAGGACAAATACATTTTCGATTTTGGCATTACAGAAGATGTTCCGGTTGGTAAAGTTTTCAGTTTTACCGGAGGTTATCAGACTAAAAACAATACAGGCAGGCCATACTTTGGCGGGCGAATCTCTTTTGGTAATTATTATCCTTGGGGATATTTTAGTTCCGACTTCGAATACGGAACTTTCTTTAATCAATCACATTCAGAACAGGCTGTTTTTAAAGTAAGTCTGAACTATTTTACCAGCCTGATTGAAGTCGGGAAATGGAAATTCAGACAATTTGTAAAGCCGGAGTTTATAGCAGGTAAAAATCTGTTTGTAACCGATAGTTTAACTATGAAAGATGGCTACGGAATCGAAGGATTTAACAGCGTTGGACTTTCGGGAACCAGCCGCCTTTTGCTTACGCTGCAAACGCAATCTTACGCACCGTGGAATTTTATCGGTTTCCGGTTTGGCCCTTTTTTTAACATTACCCTTAGCATGCTGGGTGACGAAGTAAATGGATTAAAAAAAAGTAAAGTTTATTCGCAAATAGGGTTTGGTGTTTTAATAAAAAACTTACACCTGGTGATGAATACATTTCAGTTGTCAATCGCATTTTATCCTTCAATTCCCGGCAACGGGAACAATATTATAAAACTAAACCCTTTTAAAACCACCGATTTCGGTTTCAATGATTTTGAAATCGGAAAACCGGCTAAAGTAAGATACCAATGAAACAGAAAGAATTTTTATCAAAAATCTGGGAATCAAAAAGTAAAGCGGTCAAAATTGCTCATCTTCTTAAAGAAACTGTAAAAGGATTTTTTGCTGACGATGTTATTAAGTTAAGCGCAGCGCTGTCGTTTTGGACTATTTTTTCAATGCCGCCGTTACTAATTATCATTATAAGTTTGTCGGGTTTCTTTTTTGGTGCAGAAGCTGTGCAGGGTCAAATATTCGGACAGATAAAGGGTTTGGTGGGAGCCGATTCGGCGATGCAAATACAGGATGTAATAAAAAATGTAAAGCTCTCGGGTAATAATTTATTCACCACCATACTCGGTGGAGTTATTCTGTTGATAGGAGCATCGGGTGTATTTGCCGAAATTCAGGACTCAATCAATTCAATTTGGGGTATTAAAGCAAAACCCAAACGCGGAATAATAAAATTTCTTGTCAATCGACTGATGTCATTCTCAATGATTGGTTCTATGGGATTTTTAATGCTGGTTGGTTTGATATTAAATGCCTTAATGGATATATTAAACATCAGATTGGCAGCATTTTTTGCAATTGATACGATAAATCTTTTTTATGTAATTAACCTGGTTACCATTTTCGTTGTGGTCACACTTTTATTTACCCTTATTTATAAAACTTTGCCCGACGGAAAAGTGGCTTTAAAAGATTGCATTATAGGGGCATCATTTACCGCTTTTCTGTTTATGCTTGGCAAATTTGCCATGGGCGCTTATCTTGGAGGTTCGGCAATTGCTACCTGGTACGGCGCAGCAGGCTCGGTAATTTTAATTTTTTTGTGGGTGTTTTATTCTGCCATCATACTCTATTTTGGAGCCGAATTTACAAAAGTGTATGCAACCACTCACGGAAATAAAATAACTCCTAACTCATATTCAGTTAAAATCGAAAAGTAGTCGATTAATTTATTATGTGGGAATGATGTAACCTTTTATAAAAATTGTGTAAGACCTCAGGTTCAAAATCAATCACCTTTGTGAGGTTAATTATTTACAATTTAAAACAGAAAAAATGAAGAAAACAATTTTAACAATGGCTGCAGTTGCATTTTTTGCGGTAACAGCTACAACTGCTTTCGGACAGAGTACTGATAAAACCAAGGAAGTTGAAACAAAACAAGATTTAAACGTATCGCAAAAAGATTCAGTTGCCGACTATCAGAACTTTAAAAATGAGTCGGAAGCCAGATTTATTAAAAACGAAAAAAGCCTGGCAGATTTAACTGTAAAAGTTTCGAAACTGGATATGAATGCCAGAGTCGAAAAGGAAAAGAATCTTACCGCTTTGAATCAAAAAAATGTGGATCTGAAAAAACGTTTGGTTGATTACAAACAGAATGGAGAAACCAAATTGGATTCTTTCAAAACTGAGTTCAATAAAGATATGGATGAATTGGAAAATGAACTGAAAAGTTTTACTGTCGAAAATTAAGAGTAGGCTTTAAAACAAGTACTTAAAGGCTGGCGTTAAAACCGGCCTTTATTTTATACCAGAATTACCTGTTAAATAATCGATTATTCATGAAAAAACTTATTGCTTTAATAACATTCACCTGCTTTGTTTTTGCAGGTTTTGCACAACAATCGGATCCAAAAGTTAATGCTGCCGTACAAGCAGACTCGTTGGTGCAAAAATTTTACGCTGTAAATCAAGATCCGCTTTATTGGTTTTCATCGCGTAAAAACACAAAAAGAGCAGCCGAATGGCTCACCACCATTGAGTCGGCCATGAGTTTTGGTTTAATGCCCGATAAACAACAAATCGGGTTGATTCGTGCTGAATTATTAAGCGTAAACAGCAAAGACAAGATACAAACAGAGAAAACCGACAAGCAGATAACATCGCTGGTTCTGCACTTCATCAAAGCACTTCAGGAAGGAACAGTATCTTTTGATTATGATGAAGTAAGCGTTCCCCGCGATTTGGTTTATATCAATCAGTTGAGGAATTCATCAAAATGGATACCTGTTTCGAAAATCGTTTCAAAGCTCGATAGTAAGGATCATGATTATCTGGTTATGAAGAAATACCTGAAAGATTCCATCAGCAATACCGATTCGGTAAAGCTTAAAAAGATTGCGCTGGCAATGAATTACCGGAGGTATCTCTCGGTGAATAAACAGTCTGAATACATAGTGGCAAATATTCCGGAAGCACAGGTGAAGTATTACCGGAATAACCAGTTGGTTTTAAAAATGAAAAGTGTTGTGGGCAAGAAGAAAAATCCAACCCCAACTATTTCCTCTTATATCACCAACATTGTGACGTTTCCATTCTGGAATGTTCCGCATTCTATAGCGTCAAAAGAACTTTTGCCCAAAGTGAAAAAAGACGAAAGTTACCTGGAACGCAACAGATTTGAAGTAGTTGATGCAAAAGGAAACGTTGTTGACGACACGGACCTGAACTGGGATGAATACACCGAAAAAAGCTTCCCTTATTTCTTTCGCGAATCAACCGGCCCAAACAATTCGCTGGGCGTTTTGAAGTTTAATCTGGGAAATCCTTTCAGCATTTATTTACATGACACAAACTCAAAAGGAGGATTTGCAAAGGATTACCGGTTTTTGAGCCACGGTTGTGTACGGTTGGAAAAACCGGCAGAACTAGCCAAGTTGCTGGCAGCCGACGAAATTGACATACAGGCATTAAAAAGCGGAAAGAAAGATACCGAATCAAAAATTATAAAGTTAGATCAAAAAGTTCCGGTCTTTATTATTTATATGCCCGTAACCGTTGACGGAAAGAAAGTAACTTTCCTTAGAGATGAGTATGGGCTAATTCAGTAAGAACTGGATGCTGGTTGCTGGATGCTGAATAATTGCTTGGATACTTGATACTGGATTTTTGATACTGGATACTGGGTACCCGATACTGGATACTGGATTTTTGATAGTAGATTCTTGCTCCTGGCTCCTGGTTCTCTGCCCTTTGCCCTATACTACTTTCTTCATTTGTCCCCCTTTTCTTTCAAGGGGACGAGTCCTGGTGAAAACCGATTAAAATAATTAATTCAGTCAAAATAACCAGGACGGAGGGGGTTTTTACTGGATACTTGATTCTGGATACGTGATTTTTGCTCATGGCTCCTTTCCCTTTGCCCTTTGCCCTTTGCCCCCTGCCCTCTCACAATGTGTGAATGATGTAACTCATTTCCAGAATTATATAATACTTATAGTTATAAAACAATTCACCTTTGTTCTGAAATTTCTATTAATCATTTATTTAAAAAACATGAAAACAATACAATTTAAAAACCGAAAATTCTTAACAGTGAATAAGTTAATGGTTGCATTATTCTTAAGTCTGTTTGTTTTAGTTATTGCCTCCTGTGAAAAAGAGATCAACAACGACAAGGCACAATTATCAGTGTTAATGACCGATGCTCCCGGCGCTTATGATGCAGTGCTAATTGACCTTCAACGTGTGGAAGTAACCGGTGATGGCGGAAATGCAATTGTACTCAACACAAATGAAGATATTTATAATCTTCTCGATTTAACCAACGGAGTAAATACACTTATAGCTACCGCCGATATGGAACCAGGAACAATATCGCAAATCAGGCTGATATTGGGGCCAAACAATTCAGTGGTAGTAGATGGAGATAGTTATCCACTTAGCACGCCAAGCGCTGAACAGTCAGGATTGAAACTTCAGGTTCATCAAACATTTGAGCCGGGTGTTTCTTATGAAATCCTGCTCGATTTTGATGCAAATCAGTCAATTGTTGAAAAGGGCAATGGAGAATATCAGTTGAAACCCGTTATCAGAACTATTGATATGGCCGTATCAGGCTCTATCAAAGGCAGTATTTCACCCGCCGGAACAATTGCCATAATAACTGCTACATCAGATGTATTGCATTACTATTCAACAGTGAGCAACTCAAAGGGCGATTTTCTGGTTGCAGGTTTGCCGGCCGGCACTTATGATGTTAAAGTAACTCCTGCCCTGCCACTTTTGCCGGTAACAATAAAAGGAAAAACTGTAACTATAGGAGCTTCTACAAATGTTGGAATAATAACTTTTTAAAACTAAAAACATGGAAAACAATCAAATTGAAGAAATCAGTCAAAATGCTGACAGCATGACAAATCAACCAGCGCCAGAGAAAAATAAAGAACCCAAGGAAGATAAACCTGGTGGTATCGATCCTGATACAAACGATCCAACCCGCACCGACAAGCCACCACTAATCATAAGTAAATTATAATTATGGCTAAATATTCAAAAAGAGCCCAGGAAAAGATTGAAGAAGTTATGCACGAATTTAAGCATGGCGATCTTAAATCGGGAAAAAACGGAAGTGGAGGTATTGTAAAAAACCGCGATCAGGCAATAGCCATAGGTATAAGCGAAGCCAGGCAGGCAGGATTAAAAGTCCCTAAAGAAAAATAGTTTTAATCTAATTAAAAAAGGAATTATGGCACTATTAAAAGTAATTGAACTCATTTCAGAGTCAGAAATAAGCTGGGAAGATGCAACACAAAATGCAGTAAAAGAGGCTTCACAATCGATTCGTAATATACGTTCGGTGTATGTAAAAAATTTAACCGCTGTAGTTGAGGATGGATTAATAAAAAAATGGAGGCTAAACTGTAAAATGACTTTCGAAAAGGAATAAAATTCAATGTTAGGAAGCATTCTGAAGAGGTAAGGGAAATAAGATACCATGCCGGATTAAGGCGTGGTATTTCTTTTTCATACTAATGTGTGAATAATGTAAATATTTTGCAGAATTCTATAACACTTCACGATCAGGATTCTGCGATTTTTGGATTATGAAAATTTACAATTATACAGTTTTATGAGGGCATTAAAAATATCTACTCAGATAACCACCCGCGATAGTTTAACTCTTGATATGTACCTGGGTGAAATCAGTAAAATAGCCATTTTGTCAACAGAGCAGGAATTTGAACTTGCCGGGCGCGTTACCAACGGAGACACACAGGCTCTTGGAGAATTAATAAAAGCTAATCTTCGGTTTGTAGTGTCGGTAGCCAAACAATACCAAAACAATGGCATTAAGTTAGTCGATTTAATAAACGAAGGAAATCTGGGATTAATTAAGGCGGCTCAGCGATTTGATAAAACCCGGGGATTTAAGTTTATTACCTATGCAGTTTGGTGGATCAGACAAGCCATTATATCGGCCATTGCCGAAAACTCCCGCCTTGTTAGGTTACCTGTTAATAAAATCGGATTAAAGAATAAAATCAATAAGGCATTTAACCAGTTGAGTCACGAGTTTTTTCGTGAACCAAGCATCGACGAATTATCCGAATCACTGGAAATGCAACCCGTAATTATAAAAGAGGCTCTGAGTTCTCTAAACTCTCATTATATGTCGATGGATGTACCGTTGGGAGAAGGAAACGATACCATGAGCGACCTGATGCTTAATGAAGACTCTCCCAGCCCTGAATCAGGATTAATTAAAAATTCACTCAACACCGATATTGAACGGTTACTTAAAACACTAAAGCCAAGGGATGCAAATATTTTACGCAATTTCTATGGACTCAATGGGTATGTAGCCCAACCAATTGAAAAAATTGGAGATGACTTTGGATTAACACGGGAAAGAGTGAGGCAGATAAAAGAAAGATCTTTGGAAAAATTGAAAAATCACCATTTCAGCAATCAGTTGCTTCAGGAATACATTTGAGTGCAGCTAAATGTGTGAATAATGTAACACTTCGCAAAAGTTATGTAACACTTTCCAATTTGAATATCATCAACTTTCGGTTATTAAAAATTTACTTAAAAAGAATAAAATGAAAAATTCACTTCGTTATTTTACTTTCCTTGCTTTAATCGGCGGATTGTTATTTACATCGTGCGTATCGAAAAAAAAGTTTACAGCTTCTGAATACAGAGGCAATCAACTACAGAAGGAAAATGCAGACCACCTCAGTCAGTTAAACGATTGCAATAATCAGATAACAAAAATGAATGAGGACAAAGCATTATTACAAAAACAAAACGACGCAGCTTTAAAAGAATATGCATCGGCTCAAAGCGATTTGCTGGTGATTGCCACACAGTCGAAAATGACCATTGCCGACCAGGCAAAACGGTTAAAAAGTCTTCAGGATAAAATACAGGCACAAACAGATAAAACAAATGAACTGAAGAACTCAATTTCGAAAGCATTAATGAATTACAACACCGACGAACTGAATGTTTATCAGAAAGACGGGAAAGTTTATGTTTCGCTGGCAGAAAAGCTACTGTTTAAATCGGGCAGCGACGTGGTTGACCCAAAAGGAAAAGCAGCGCTTAAAACACTTGCCACTGTTTTGAACAGTTCGAACGATTTTACCGTTGCCATTGAAGGACACACCGATGATGTGCCCATTAAAACAAATAAGTTCAAGGATAACTGGGATTTAAGTACAGCACGGGCTTCATCGATTGTACGTGTGTTAACAAAGGATAATGGCTTCGATTCGGGCCGTATCACAGCTTCCGGAAAAAGCGAGTTTCATCCCGTTGGTGAAAATACATCGGCCGAAGGACGTGCCAATAATCGCAGGACGGAAGTGATACTTTCGCCCGATTTACAGGAAATATATAAGCTTTTATATCAATAATCGATTTTGTTGATTTACAAGCTAAACCACCGCGCATTTGTAAAAGAGTGCGCGGTTTTATTCTACATAACCGTTACGAAAAAAACCATTTATGAGGAATTTCAAAATATTCAAACAAGTAACAAATCGCGATAATATTTCGCTCGAAAAATACCTGCACGAAATCAGTAAAATACCCCTGCTCACAACTGAAGAAGAAAATGAAATTACAAGTCGCATCGATATTGGTGATCGCATGGCTGTAAACGAATTGGTAAAATCTAATCTTCGGTTTGTTGTTTCCGTGGCAAAGCAATTTCAGAACCAGGGTTTAAGTTTGCCCGATTTAATTAACGAAGGAAATCTGGGATTAATTAAAGCAGCCGAACGTTTCGACAAAACCCGGGGATTTAAATTTATTTCGTATGCTGTTTGGTGGATTAGACAGGCTATAATGAATTCGATTGATGAAAACTCGCGTGTTGTAAGACTTCCGTTAAACAAAATAGCTTTACGGAATAAAATAAAAAAAGCGTATCACAAGTTAAGCCAGGAGTTTCTAACCGAACCTACCACGGCTGAAGTTTCTGAATGGTTGCAGTTGCCACAACACATTGTAGAAGAAGCTATCAACGTTTTAAATACTCACGTATCGATGGATGCCTCAGTTGGCGATGATGATAATAATTGTATGTATCAAACACTTTCAGATGAAGATTCCCTACATCCTGATGCCGGCTTAATTGACCATTCGCTGCACAGGGAAGTTGAACGTTCTCTTGCTACCCTTTCAAAAAGGGAAGCTGATATTTTACGATTTTATTTTGGAATTAAAGAAGAAAAGGCACGATCGCTGGATGAAATAGGAAATGAATTCGGACTAACCCAGGAGAGGGTCCGCAAAATAAAAATTGATGCCTTAAAAAAACTGCGAAACCGGAAACACAGCAAACATATACTTAAGGAATACATCAGTTGTTAAGTAGTTAATATGTGGGAATAATATAACATTTTCAATAAATTTTGTAATTCATATGGTATTTCTATTCAATAACTTTGATAATAAATGACAACAATGGAATTTCAATACGAACTTATCAGTCTCCAGAAGAAACTGATGTTTTTTGCTTTCCGGTTAACATCGGATATGGAACACGCAAAAGACCTCCTGCAGGAAACCAATCTGAAAGCTCTGAATTACAGGGATAAATATGTAAATAACACCAGCCTGCGTGCCTGGACCTGTACCATAATGAAAAATACATTTATTAATAAATACAGGTACAATCTAAACCACAATAACGTTTCCAGATTAAACAACGAAACAATTTATGCATTGCAGGTAAAATCTGATAAATCAAATAATCCCGATTCAGTGTATATGGCAAAAGAAATTGAAGATCTGATTAATTCACTGGAATACAATCTCAAAATAACCTTCAAAATGTTTCTTGAAGGGTACAAATACATTGAAATTGCTGAAAACCTTGGAGTAAGAGTAGGTACAGTGAAGAGCAGAATTTTTCTTGCCCGTAAAAAACTGATGGCCAAAATGAACGGGGATTTTAAACAGCTGGTCATCGGGTCTCCTGAATCAAAGTTAAACCTGGAGAACTGTTCTTTCTGAGTTTAAGAAATAGAGAACGGTTCATTCACAATATCAATATTACCATTTCCCCGTTTAAGAATCATGGATTTTGGAAATCAGAAGTTTATCCATATCCCGAAAAATGTGTGAATTATGTAAATATTTTACAAAATTGTGTAAGATATCTCATATCTGCGAATACCATCTTTGTTTTATTAATGCTTTATATAAATATTATGTAATTCAGTTTATTAAAGTACCAGACTTAACATTGAACAAAACCAATCATGAGAAACTTTAAAGTATCCAATCAGCTTACCAACCGCGAAAACATTTCGCTCGAAAAGTACCTGCGCGACATCAGCAGAATACCTTTGCTTACTGCGGCTGAAGAAGATGAACTTGTAGGGCGAATTAATATTGACGACAAAGCGGCTTCGCACAAACTAATTCAAGCAAACCTAAGGTTTGTGGTTTCGGTGGCTAAGCAATACCAGAACCAGGGTTTAAGTTTACCCGATTTAATTAACGAAGGAAACCTGGGGTTAATAAAAGCAGCCGAACGATTCGATAAAACACGTGGATTTAAATTTATTTCTTATGCGGTTTGGTGGATCAGGCAATCAATTTTAAGTGCCATTGCCGAAAACTCGCGGATTGTAAGACTTCCTGTAAATAAAATAAAATGGGGTATCCGATCTTCTCCCGCAAATATTTATCTTTAGTGAATGAATTATCCGGGAAATCAAATGGAGTTTGAAGCAATGTTTAAAACTGAACAAGATTGCATTAATTATCTCGTATCAATTAGGTGGCCTCATG
>JBGSRA010000142.1:0-51540 GCA_041737765.1 Draconibacterium sp.
ATTTCTGTTGTTTAAATACCTGCGGCCAAAAGAAATGGAGCGGCAGCAAATAAAAACATTTGATGCCTGGGCTGCCGTTTATGCAAAAAAAACGACCGATTATGAATTTTCGGTAACAAATGAGATTGTTCAAAAGGAACGGTTTCGATACTTTATTAAAGTTCCTGAACTGGCAGCATTTTATAATGAAATTACGGATTTTAGGACGGCAAAAGACATTGGAATTGACCGTCCGGAAAAGAATGAAATTCTTTACAATATTCCACCGACACCACAACAAGAAGTTTTTATTCAAAAACTGGTTGCCTTTGCCAAAAATGGGGATGCAACCTTATTGGGAAGGGCACCTCTTTCGGAGCGGGAAGAAAAAGCCAAGATGTTGATTGCAACGGACTACGCCCGAAAAATGTCCTTGGATATGCGGTTGATAAGTCCCCGTTACGAAGACCATATTGATAATAAAGCTTCGCATTGTGCAGCACAAATATCCGAATACTATAAAAAGTATAATGAGTACAAAGGGACACAATTTGTATTCTCGGACTTGGGAACATACAAACCTGGAGAATGGACACCTTACAGTGAAATAAAACGGAAGTTGGTTGATGACCATAATATACCGGCCCATGAAATACGCTTTATACAAGAAGCAAAAACGGAACAAGCAAGAAAATCGATTATTGCGGCGATGAATGAAGGGCGTATTCGGGTACTGTTTGGTTCAACTGATATGCTGGGAACTGGCGTAAATGCCCAAAAAAGGGCAGTTGCACTTCATCATTTGGATTCACCATGGCGGCCTTCTGATTTGGAACAACGGGAAGGTAGGGCAATCCGTAGGGGCAATGAGATTGCCAAGTTTTGTGCAGAAAATAAAGTAGATGTAATTATTTACGCAGTTGAAAAAAGCCTCGATTCCTATAAGTTTAATTTGTTGCATAACAAGCAGCTTTTTATTCAACAACTAAAAACCAATAATTTGGGAAAACGCACCATTGACGAAGGCAGTCTGGATGAAAAATCAGGCATGAATTTTTCTGAATATGTGGCAATCCTTTCCGGCAATACTGATTTATTGGAAAAAGCCAAACTGGAAAAACAAATCACGACATTGGAAAGTGAACGGCAAGCATTTAACCGCAGCAAATCTTCTGCTTCTTTCAGACTGGAAGATATTGAGCAAAGTATTGAAGGGCATAATAAAATGGTAGCTCGGATGCAAAATGATTGGGATTCTTTGATGAATCGTGTTCAAAAAGACGATTCCGGAAATATCTTAAATCTAATTCAAATCGATGGAGTAAATGGCTCTAACCCGAAAGCAATTGGGCTAAAATTAAACGAGATGAATGAAAATGTCCGAACCAATGAGGAATACAAAAAAATAGGAACGCTTTACGGTTTTAATATCCTTGTAAAAACAGAAGCCAGTATGAAAGATGGTTTTGATTTTAAGGAGAACCGTTTTTTTGTTGAAGGGGAAAGCAAAATCAAATACACCTACAACAATGGCCATATTGCCAAAGACCCAACACTTGCAGCCCTTAATTTCTTAAAAGCCCTGGAACGGATACCATCACTATTTGACAATCATAAGATGGTTGCAGAAAAAGCGGCAAAAGACCTTCCTGTTTTCGAGGAAGTAGTAAATAGCTCATGGAAGAAGGAAGACAAACTAAAACAGCTCAAATCGGAATTATCGAAATTGGAAAGAAAAATTCAGCTTTCACTGAATGATAATCAACCTGAAAAAAGTGAAAAGGGAAAGGTTCTATCAAATGGCAATCCGGTTATGGAACTGAGGATAAAAGTTGGTTGAATTCTTTTGTCGAAAAAAGAGAGGATTACCCCTCTCTAATTTCTCTTCCTATATACAAACTCCTGGCTGATAAATTTATGGACGTCCGACTCCAAATAATAGGTTTTTTGTTGGATGCGCTTGTAAGGAAGGATTCCTGAACTTCGGTAGCGTTGAAGCGTACGTTTGCTGACTTTAAGTAATAAGCATAAATCCTGATTGTCAAGAAGGGTATCGCCATTCAGTTGATTTTTGGTATTGTTGAGTTTCTCAATTTTTTTGTTCAGCATCTCAACCCTTTCCAAAATTCGCTCCATCCAAGCTTCAAAAGTATTTTTGTCTATGTACAGCATGATGTTGGATTTTAAAATTGTTTGTTACTATGGAGCAGATATTTTTTACGGAAGTCTTCCAGTGTTTTCGGGTCACTTGGGATTAACCGTTCTCTCAGTGATTCTTCGATATCCGACAATCTGTATAGGCATTTTCCCCGGAGGATAGAATAACTGATCAGGTTATCCTTACGGAGGCGTTGAAGTGTCCTTGTACTAATTTTTAGCAATTCAGCTAATTCATTACTGTCCAGCCAAATTTCCTTCTCCTCAATTGAAGCAGAGGTTTCACATTTAGCGATGTATCCTGCTATTTTATCAATTTTACCAACAAGTTCGTGGTATGCTTTACTTTCAAATGTTATCAGTTCCATATTTCCTAAATTTTGTTTTAGCAAAAATGAGGCAATGGAAAATTCTTATTTGACAAGTTGTTACCAAGTTGGGTATGATTTTTTTTGCTGCAATTTCATATTGCAAAGATTATGAGTCAGTTGTGTTTATGTTTTTTGATCTGATTTTAAGGATAATACTCTTCGGATTTATTTCAGATAACTGAAATCTTCTCCTTTCACTTTGTGTTTTTAATTCCAAAGTGCTTTTTAATAAGTTATTTTTTGTACTTTTGAGGCCATAAGCTACAACAGAAAGTTCTATGACATTATGAGACATATTAGGAACAATTTGAATCGTTACTAATCCGTTACTTAACGAGATTAATTTGTTTGTAATATTCTGATAATCAGACGTAAATATTTTAAAATTCAAGTCCCGCCCCGGGTACTTTTTAAGATTTAAAACGAAACAAAAGCACTTAAAATCAATGATTTAAGTGCTTTTTGTTTTTGATGAAAAGCCATAGAACATTGAAATAAGCCAATTAAAAAGGAGGCTTTAGCGAGAACAGAAAGCGTACAACTTTTTTGTTCTCGAAAAATCGTGTAACTCTCTCTTTTACAACATTTAAATTGATATAAATTGACTCGGTTTGGTGTTTTCAATGAAGCACGTTTTCACTAATTTTAACTTCAAATCGATAACAATTTTTCTTTTAACTTAAAATGGAGAAATTATGAGATTAACGATTAACTTTTTACTGAAGAAGGCAAGAAAGAAAGCCAATGGAGAAATTCCAATTTATTTAAGATTTACTATGAGTGGGAAACGGGTTGAACTTTCTACAGGTATTTATGTAAATGCTGAAAATTGGGATGATATTGGCCAACAGATAAAAGGGCGGACAGAAAAAATAAAAATTATCAATAACCATTTGGATAGTTTTCATTCGGAGATATTGGATTATTAAAATCAGCTTAAATCAACAGGTCAGGAATTTAGTGTGTCGACAATTAAAAAGAAACTGTTAAAAACAGATGACTCGAAAGGGGTTTTATATGTATTTGATTATTATCTGGATAGTATTCATTCAAAGCTAACTAAGGGATACGCCCAAAATACCTACAGAAACTATAAAACTTCGCGTAAGCGGGTGGGGGAGTTTATTAAGTCGGAGTTTAAGAAAGGAGATTTTCCGCTTGAGGGTATCGATTATAAATTTTTAGATGCATTCGATGTTTTTTTGAAACAAAAGTTCAAGGTAAACCAAAATACAGCCTGGAACTTTCACAAACATTTTCGATGTGTTCTGAATCTAGCTGTTTCAATGGATTACATTTCTAAAAATCCGTACGAAAAATACAAAGTAAAACTTGAAGAAACCCACCGTGAGTTTTTAACCATTGAAGAATTAACCCGCATTGAAGAGAAGGCAATAAAAATTGAACGTTTGGATACTGTGCGTGATATTTTTGTTTTTGCCTGTTACACGGGCCTTTCTTATTCAGATATTTCAAAATTGAACAACAGTCATATAAGAATTGGTGCTGACCAAAACGAATGGATTGTGATTGACAGGACTAAAACAAAAAGCAGATGTCGGATTCCAATTTTGCCAAAGGCTAAATCAATACTGGCAAAATATAAAACCTTTCCTGAAAATTTATCAAAGCAACTTCTACTTCCGGTGCTTTCAAATCAAAAGATGAACAGTTATTTAAAAGAACTTGGTGATATTTGCAGCATCAATAAAACCATAACCATGCATACGGCACGTCACACTTTCGCGACTTCTATTACATTAGGAAATGGTGTGCCTATTGAAACCGTTTCAAAGATTTTGGGGCATTCTTCGTTAAAAACCACACAGATTTATGCGAGGATTTTAGATAAAAAGATTTCTGAAGATATGGAAAACCTACATTTGAAATTGCAATCCAAGAAAATGGTAAGTGGGTGACAAATAAGGATTTTTCATTTTGTATCCATTTTTGTTTTTAATGACCCAAAAAGTCCAGCAATGAGGACTCTTTTCTTCAGGAAGCAAAGTCAATCTACACTTCAGTTTCAGCAATTTTCTCATCGAGTACCTGCTGAACTGTATGCAATACGGTTGTAAAAGCAATGCTCTGGCTGGTTTTAAACTCCCGCCCTGCTGCGTCACGGATGATGAATGTTGAGTTCATCCCGTTGTTACCCAGTTTAAATTCGTTCAGGCTTTATAAGGCTTCCTGAAGTTATTTGTTTTTTGTGCAGTTGCAACATTTGACATATTGTTTTTACAGATGCCCTTAGGCAAAGCTTCCTGAAAAAGACTTTCGAAGGGAAACTGGTTGGGCCTGATGAAAACAATGCTGAAGAATAATTTTTATTTTTACGCAATGATTGAGCAGGTTCGAAAAATATTGACCGAAGGCGAAAGCATAACCAGCGAGTTTAAAACATCAAAAACTGAACTAAGCAAAAATGTTTTCGAAAGCATTTGTGCTTTCCTGAACCGCAATGGTGGCAATTTGCTGCTGGGTGTTACCAACAACGGTACCATTGAAGGCATCGATAAAGAAAAAATCCACAGGGTTTACGATACGCTGGTAACCAACCTGAACAACCCGCAGAAACTATCACCCACGTTTTATCTCACTCCTGCAATTGTTGAGATTGACGGAAAACTGATAATACACCTGCAAATACCCGAAAGTTCACAGGTACATTCTACCGCAGGCCGTATTTTCGACCGCAACGGCGATGGCGATTTTAATATCTCGGGAAATCACTCTCTTGTTGAACAACTTTACCAGCGTAAAAACAATACGTTCTCTGAAACCACCATATATAAATATCTGGCATTTACTGATTTTCGTCCCGAACTGATTGCAAGGGTGCGAAAAACGGCGCTGATTCAGCGTCCGGGTCACCCGTGGGAAAATATGACTGATGAAGAACTTTTGAAAAGCGCCAAACTTTATCGCAAAGATTTTAAAACCGGTGAAGAAGGCTACACATTGGCTGCTGCGCTGCTTTTTGGAAAGGACGAAGTGATACACAACATTTTACCAGCCTATAAAACCGATGCCATTGTGCGGAAAATGAATATCGACAGGTACGACGACAGACTGGAAGTTCGGACAAACCTTATTGAAAGTTATGACCTTTTGATGGAATTTGCCCGGAAACACCTGCCCGACCCTTTCCACCTCGAAAAAGACCAACGGATTAGTTTGCGCGACACCATTTTCAGGGAAATTATTGCCAATACACTCATTCACCGTGAGTACCTGAATTCATTTCCGGCAAAATTTATCATCGAAAATGGCACAGTAACCATCGAAAACTGGAACAAACCTTATGGACATGGGTTGATTAATCCGGTAAATTTTTACACCCACCCGAAAAACCCAAATATTCTTGAGGTTTTCAAACAAATTGGCCGCGCTGAGGAATTGGGTTCGGGCGTTAGAAATGTTTTCAGATACGGGAAAGTTTATGGTGGTGCCGAACCTGTTTTTCAGGAAGGTGATGTTTTTAAAACAATTATTGCGGTGTCGGTTAAAGAAGAAAAAGTAAAAGAAGAACAGGAAGTTAAAACGGGTGAGGGAATAAGTGAGGGAATTAATGATACTGATAACACCAAAAATGATACCGAAGAAAGTAAAAATGATACTGAAAAAAGTAAAAGTGATACTGAGAATATCTTTTACAGAATTAATGATGCTGTAAATGATGCTGTAAATGATGCTGTAATTTCGAAAGTCAGAATACGCTTAGCTGAGATAGTAAAAATATTAATAAAAACTCCCGGATTAAAACCATCCGAACTTTCACAAAGACTCAATACATCTGAAATTACCATCAAAAGGGACGTACAAAAAATTAAAAAATTAATTGTTTACAAGGGTGGACAAAAAGATGGAGGGTATTATTTAACTTCCACCGCTATTGAAAAAATTAAATCATGACCACAACACAAAATGTTCAGAAAGTTTGGAATTACTGTAACACGCTGCGCTACGACGGGGTGAGTTACGGTGATTATCTTACACAGTTTGGATTAACTTACTGATTGATTTTCCGCATTTAAACTCTCGCACAGCAGCGTCACATATTTTGGCTGAATTCATTTCTTCATTCTAAATTTGAACTCGTTCAGGTTTTTAAGGGCTTTGTTAAGTGTCTGACATTCGTCAATTTTAGTATTAGTAAAAATGATGTATTTCATTTAATCCTCTGGATTAATCAAACTTTTCATCTCAGATGAAAAGCCCCTGCCGGGAGGCACAAGCGTTTTTGTGGAACAAAAACACATCTTGCATTCCCCTCTCCAAACAGGTTCCTCTCTCCGTTTTTAACATAGAAGCACCGATTGTCCTCACAGAAGAAAAGGAAAAAAGAAGCTTCAATTTTGTACTAATTTCGTTTTTTGATAGTTCAGCTTGCCTTTATTGATAACTCCCGCACTGTGTACAGTATAAATTAATTCAACCAAAGAAAATTGAGTACCTGTCCACATCATATCAGAATGAAAAGGTTGGTCATTTTTTAAACTGTCGTTTAAAGAGACTCCGAATTTTAATATATTAACCTCATTTTCAATATATTTTATTAGTTTTTCATACGCTAAAATAGCAGCGACGGTACTATCATGCGCTGTGGAAAACTTGTAATCATTCAGGGCACAGAAATTATTAAAATGAACGCGGTAGTTAATTTTATCCCGAACAAAATAGATGTGGTCCATATATGTTTTATTGTTCCAGTAATATTGATAGAATTGCATATTATCGTCAAGAAACAGATGCAGTTCTTTCAAAATCTGGTTTAGGTGTTTTACCTGGTATTTTTTTGAAGCTTTACTCCGATGGCTTTCTATCTGAAACAAATTGAGATAATACAGGTACATTCCATATATTTTTGGTTTAATATGTTTAAAAAATCAATCTCTTCTTCCTGATTCTTAAAACCATTTTTGATGATTATTTTTCTAATTTCCGTAAGTGCAACCCAGCATGAACCTGCTGCTGATTCGGAAAAGATTAAAATATCTTGCTTTTTATTTTTCAAATGTGTAAGGCCAATCATCCAACCTTCGTATAATTGCATGGATTTGATTATTTTCCATGTTTGAAGAATTTATTTAAGCCTGTTATTCAATTATTTAAGTCTCCTTTAATTACCCTTAAAAAATGGCAACTATGAGTTTATTAACCTCAAAAATCTTTCCTAAAAACATATAAATTCGGGGAGAAAAGCTAATTTCTAAAAGTTTTTAAAATTTATTTCATCTAATCACTTTGGGGTTAGTTCCTCGCTGTTTGCAGCGAATTGAAGAACAAATTCCTCTGTGATACCCCGTCTGCTTGCAGCGGGGTAGTTCATTTGAAATCTTAGAATTTCATTATTTGATATAAGTTTAGAAGAATACATCAAATGAAAACCAAAAGGGGAAATGGATTGGTTTGTCGTTAAATTTAGGTAAGAATAATTCTACGGGTTGTTTTTGTATTTCAGAAGCAATTCATTTTACTTCTTTCTTATTTTAAAACCTGTAGATCCAAAATAAAATATAAAAAGGTAGGCTGGAATAAATATCCAGTAAGCATTTTGATAGTCGCTGACAGTAGATATTTCGTCAGTTTTAAACAGATCGACCAGGAATCCGAAAATCAACGGTAATACGGCTCCACCTACAATTCCCATAACAAGTAAGGATGCACCAGTTTTTGTAAATTTCCCAAGATCGGCAATGGCCAATGGCCAGATGGCTCCCCACATGATTGAATTGGCAAAACCAATAGCGACCAAACTGTATACCCCCATTTCACCAGGCAGAAAGATGACGCAGATAGATGCGATTAGGCCGATAACAGCAAATAATTTCAGTGCAGTGGTTTGGGAGATGATTTTAGGAATCATAGCCACACCAAATACATAACCTATAAACATCCCGATCGGCACATATTTGGCATAACCTTCAGGATTAGCCATTCCCTCTCCAAAAACAGTTTTGGCAAAACCTATGATCGAAGCCATCGGCAAGGTTTCAACGCCAACATATAAGAACAATGCCAATACTCCCAATATCAAGTGCGGCATCTGGAATACACTTGTTTTACTAGTGGCATAAGCACTTGCCGAACTTTCATCATTTTCATCCTCTCCTGCTGCTTTTACTTCCGGCAGTGGGGCAAAATACATGAAAACACCCAGGGCTACCAGAATACCGGTAACAATATAGAAAGGTAAAGAAACCTGGTTTAACTGCACATTTTTCAAATCTAGAAATAATCCGAGAAATACCGGTCCCAACCACCAGGCTAGTTTATTCATAATTCCCATTAAGCACATGCGCATAGCAGCACTTTCGTGAGGTCCAATGATGGTGACATACGGATTGACTGAAGCTTGCAACAAAGTGTTTCCGATTCCTCCGATAAACAAGGCTAGCAAAAAGATTGGGAAACTGGCCATATTCGCTGATGGGACAAAAAGAATCATGCCAAGCGCCATAATGAAAAATGCGATTAGCATACTCATCTTATATCCCACTTTCTTGATAATCCAACCAGCAGGAGCTCCAAAAACAACGAAAGCAGAAAAAATAGCGGCAGTCACCAGATAGGATTCAGTAACTGAGAGATGCAATGCATCGCGAAGAAAAGGAGTTAGAAATCCACTTATACCAACTCCAAATCCAATAACAAAAAATAAAACACCAACTATTAACAATGGAATAATAAGCGTATTTCCACTTTCTGAAGATTTTTTGTTTGTCATGTGTTTATTGAAATTAATAATGGTTTTATAATAATAATCCAGTTAATTAAATTGGCATTAAATGTGAATTTTATCTGATTTATATTTTCAAACTCAAAAACCCAAATGGTAACTCTAACTGCCAATTATATTTGATAAAAACGAAAATTAGGGTTGAAACTTCAGCGGAAAAAGAACAAATACTAAAGTTCAATAACGAATTAGGAGTACTACAAATTCATGGTATAAATGGATTTATGATAATAAAAACTGAAACATATGAATACTCTTGTATTTTTTGCATTCCAGTCATTTAAATCATATTACGAATACAATTTCTATTTATTCTTATATTTTCTGTCTCCTACCAGAACTTATATAACCAATCTAAACCCTCATTGGCTACGGCAGCATCTTGTTCCTCAGGTCCTCCTGAAAAAACGGCAAGAATATTTCCTGCATTAACTTTTTTAACTATCCCTCCCTTATAACCAAACTCACCAATCTTTAACTCCCTATCTGACATGCCACTGTCTTTAAGTGTATCAGCAATTTCCGAAGCTTTTGAATATGCAACAGCAAGAAAATTATACTCACTATTAGTAATTGCTCCAACTACTTTCATCTTTGAAATCCATGTCGTTGTTTTATCTCCAGGGATAAATGCAACTACAGCAACACCGATTAGTGATAATTTTTGAGCGGCCTGTTCAATTATTTCCAGGCACTTATCAGCATGTTCAATAAATAACTGTTCTCCAATGTTCGTTTCTTTTTTCATTTCTTGGTTTTTGCATATTTAACGATACAATATTACATCACACTACCGATATTGGAATGATACAATTCATTTCATTAATAATATTAATATACAAAAAATACATTGCACCAAAAAAACTGACAAACCGACCTGAATATCGGTGAGTTTGAAGACAATTATCATCAAAAAATTAGTTTTCGAATGAAATTGATGAAACCGAATGAATATCACCTATTAAGGTGTAAAGATATTTTTGAATGGAAATTGAAATAGGTTAAAGTACAAGTTCATCCATACTTTGGTTTTAATTCTCCATGGAACTGACCTGAACAAGAAATTGAGAAGGTGTTATCCCTTTAATCTTTTTAAACTGCCGGTTAAAATTGGATATGTTCTCGAAACCGGAATGATAAGCAACTTCTGAAATGTTATAGCAATTTTCGGTTAATAACTTGCAGGAATAACCGATCCTGATATTCAACAAATATTCTTTAAAAGGCATTTTATATGCATTCTTAAAAAGAGTACTAAACGATGAAGCTGAAATATTTGTAACTTCAAGCATGTCTTTAATCTGAATCTGTTTATGGAAATTTTGCAAGACAAATTTCAGGGCTTTTCTCATCGGTTCATTTTGATTCAGTGGAAATGGTTCTTTAAATGATGGACTTGCAAGAATATTAAACTCCTTTGTGTCATGTATTATTTCAAAAATGGACATAAGAGCCTGAAGTCTTTTAAAATCAGGCATTTTAAGCATCCTGAGTATAATATAAATAATTTTAGACTTTGTTTTGCCATAAAATTCATAACCTCGGGAAGATTCAATCAGAAGATGCTTAAGTTTAGCATTCTCAGGAATATCAAAGAATTTTTCTCCCAAAAAATCATATTGGAATTGGACAACAATACCTTCTCCTTTAAAATCATTGGAAGTACTAAAATATTCAGGATCGCAGAGCCATTCATGCGGTGTGTAAGAGCCGATTAATACAAGATCATTGTTCTCAAAACGGGTAATAGTGTCACCCACCATTCTTTTTCCCTTGCCTTTTGTAATCAAAACCAGTTCATATTCGGGGTGATGATGCCAATGAGAAAAAGGATTGGATTCCTTATAAACGATAAATGATTTACCAGGTTCTTGTAGAAGTCTAATGTTCGCAATTTTCATATTATCAATTATAAAATATATTACCAAACTATAAATTTCATTATTTACTCAAACTTTTTACAGATGAAGTGATACAATAAAATTTACAATTTAAGATAAAAAGAATACCTGGTAAAATAGTAAATCACCCAAAAATAATAAAATTAAGAAGGCATTTATTCTCCCGCAATAGCAAATTTACATTTTAGCCATTACATCTGTAACTGCAATTCATCTAACATATAAATGAAACAAGGAGGAGAGAATAGTGTTCAGAAATAAAAATCATAAACACCGGCATTACTTTTTTTACTGCCAAAGCCGAAAATAAGATATACTTTAAAGATTGGATAATGATACTATTTATTAAGATGAAAGTATTATATGTCAATTTTTAGAAGCAATATATTTGGTGGTATTCATCTAAGGTTTTTCAATAACCTATTTGTTTTCGGATTTATTGAATAAAAAAACTAATATCTATATATGAATCAATAATTTATGAATCTATGACAAAAAAGAAAATGTTGAACAAATGGAACAGTAAACACCTCTCTTATTTGAGGAGAATACTATTTACTCTAGTGCTCTTTACTTTCAGCACCGGATTGGGCTTTGCACAGAAAACAATTACTGGTACAGTTACTGGTACAGAAAATGTTACTTTACCAGGAGTTTCAATTGCAGTTAAGGGAACATCTTCCGGAACGATTAGCGATAGCAACGGGAATTATTCACTATCAGTTCCTGATGAAGCAAAAACCCTTGTTTTTAGTTTCGTGGGAATGGTATCTCAGGAAGTTGCTATTGGTTCATCTCTTATGTACAATGTCACTCTTATTGAAAGCCTTGTTGGCCTTGATGAAGTGGTGGTTATTGGTTATGGAACTCAATCCAGGGAAATGATTACAACTTCCATAACAAAGATGGATAGTAAAGTATTGGAGTATGTACCTTATTCCAACGCCGCATCTGCTTTGCAGGGAACTGTTTCCGGAGTAAGGGTACAAAGTACATCCGGGCAACCAGGCGCTACTCCAAGGATTATTGTCAGGGGAGGTACTTCCATCAATAATCCCAATGGAGCAACCCCTATATATATTATCGATGGCATTCTCAGACCTGACATGAATGATATTTCATCAGATGACATTGAATCTATTCAGGTTTTAAAGGATGCTGCTGCTACTGCCATTTATGGAGCCCGGGGTTCAAATGGAGTAGTTATAGTAACAACTAAATCAGGTAAAAGTGGAAAAACAAAAATTACCTATGGGTATAGTTTGGAATTATCAAATGTTGGTAAAACATATGATTTTGCCAATGCTAAAGATTATTTGACAATTCAGCGCCTCGGACTCGTATCAAATCCAACATGGCCTAATTATGACAGCAGGCTTACTCTGGCAACCGGTTATGGTACTGGCAATAATTTTACAAAAAACACTGCATTTACAACTATGTACCTTACCGATGAAAATAAGTATAAATTAGATGAAGGTTGGCAGAGTATGCCCGACCCGATTGATCCATCAAAAACACTGATTTTTCAAGATACAGATTTTCAGGACCTAACCTATCAAACAGGTATTTCAAACAACCATCACGTTGAAGTTTCGGGTGGAACTGATAAAGCGACCTTCAATGCAGGATTAGGATATTTAAGTAATCAGGGAACCTTAATTACAACTAAATACGACAGGCTTAGTTTTAACCTTAACAGTACTATTAAAGCAACTGATAATTTAGAATTTGAAGGACGTGTAATTTTTACAAGTTCAAGCACTAATGCCTCTCCTTTTGGCGATAATGCTACATTTTACAGAAGTCCCGCCCTTGCTCCGACAGCTAAAGTCTATTTTGAAGATGGGACACTGGCTCCGGGACAAGATTACAATTTGGGAAATCCCTTATATAATATGCAACTCTGGACAATTAATAATACGAAGGATAATCTAAGTTTATCTTTTGGCGCCACCTGGAATATTTTGCCAGGCCTGACATTCAAACCACAAGTTTCGATGTATAGTATTTATGATAATACCTATAGATTTAGAAAATCATACCAAAATGGAGCAGGCTCTGTTAATGTAACCCGAAATGCTTATGGAGATGAGAATAAAAGGAAACAGTATCAGGCTGATGCGGTGTTCAATTATATTAAAACTTTTACAGAAGATCACAACCTGGATGTTACAGCCGGATATTCTTACTTTTCAAGGCAAATATATTTACTTAGTGCACAAGGAGAAGCTGCTTCTTCCGATTTAATTCCAACTTTAAATGCATCGGGAAAAGCAATGGCTGTTTCCGGTTCAGTTTCCGACCAGATTCTTATGGGATATTTTGGAAGGGTTAATTATAATTATAAAACAAAGTACCTTTTATCTTTAACGGCAAGGTATGACGGATCGTCAGTTTTAGGCCAGAATAACAAGTGGGGGTTTTTTCCCGGTGTATCAGCCGGATGGCTGGTTAACAAAGAAGGATTCTGGAATTCAATTCCACAGGCGATATCAAAATTAAAGCTAAGGACAAGCTATGGTGTTAATGGGAATATTGGTGGACTTACCGATTATGCTTCCCAGGGAAATTATAGTGTTGGGTCGCAATATTCCGGTCAGGCAGCGATAATGATGTCCGCCATGGCTAATGAAGATTTAAAATGGGAACAATCTAAAACGATGGATTTTGGAGCAGATCTTGGTTTATTCAAAAACAGAATTAATATTCTGTTTGATGTTTACAAACGGGTTACCGATAACTTAATAACAAACTTTGTTTTACCTCCTTCAACTGGTTTTACAAGCATACTTACCAACTTGGGAAGTTTGGAAAACAAAGGGGTTGAGTTTGAAATAAGCGCCAATATATTACCTCAAACAAGTAAACTACAATGGAATATTTCGTTTAATGCATCTAAAGTCAAAAATAAAATATTGAGTTTGCCATATAACGGTACTGAAAATAACAGAATTGGAGGTTTTTATATTTGGGAAGCTGATTTAGGTGACTACGCATGGAAAGGAGGATTACAGGAAGGTGAAACAATTGGCGACATGTTTGCATACAAACAGATTGGTGTATATGCAACCGATGCAGACGCACAGGCACCTGGTGAACCGGTGGATATGATTGTCTCAGGGAATAACAAAACAAAATATGGAGGGGATGTTAAATGGTTCGATGCAGATGGAAATGGTAAAATTGAAGCTACAGACAGAGTTTATGTGGGAAATGAGTTTCCTGATTGGACTGGTGGTTTTTCAAATTCACTAAGCTATAAGGGCTTTGATTTATATCTCCGTCTTGACTATTCAGTAGGTCAAACCATATATAATGTTGCAAAATCATTTAATGATTACAACTGGGCAGGTAATACCAATATAACTCAGGATTTGGTGGATAATGTTTGGATGCAGCAAGGTGATATCGCTAAATACGCAAGGTCATCCTGGGGTGGTGAGAGAGTTTCGTCAAATATGCTCAGGGGAAATAGTATTTCATACGAAAGTGGCGATTTCCTGTGTGTAAGAGAGGTAACCTTGAGCTACAACCTTACCTCTGAAATCTTGAAAAAAATAAAAGTAAATAACATTCGCTTTAATGTTACAGGCAGTAATCTTTATTATTTCACAAAGTACTTGGGATTAAATCCTGAATTCGGAGGCAGGGACGATGGAAGGTATGCACTGCCAAGGAGTGTTATATTTGGCGCTAATATTATATTTTAATTAAAAAGCTATAAATCATGAAAATTAATATTATTAAAAAATTAGGTTTGGCACTTTTGGTGCTGACATTTACTTTTTCGTGTACAGATGTACTTGATGTGAAACCGATCAGCTTCATTACAAATGCTTCTTTCTGGCATTCAGAAGATGATGTAAAAGGAGCATTAAACGGAATGTATTTTCAGTTGCGTGCAGTTGCTCAGCACGATTTATATATTTTAGGTGAAGGCCGGGCCGAAGTAATTGGAAGAGGACCCATTGGAACCGGGGGGTATGATTTATATTATGAAAATACTTTAAGAGCTGATAACCTCATAATTACATGGCAGAAATTTTATACTGTTATAAATACGGCTAATTTAATTTTGAAATATGCACCTGAGATAAGCATGGGTTCAGAGAGTGCAAAGAATTCTTATTTGGCACAGGCTTACGCCATGCGAGCATTTGTTTACTTTGCCTTAACTAAAACCTGGGGAGAACTGGTTATTCATACCGAGCCAGTCGAAAGTGCAAACGCTGAAGTAATCCAAATTGCAAGATCATCACAGGCAGATGTTTTTACCCAAATAAAAGCTGACCTGGATGAAGCATTAAAACTTTTTGCTGACAATAGTTTTCCAACAGGAAGAAGTTATTGGTCGAAACCAGCTGTAAACGCATTAAAAGGTGATGTTTATTTGTGGACAGGTAAAAGATTAAATGGAGGCACAGCAGATTTTACTACCGCATTAAATGCATTAAATGAAGTTAAAAGTGCCGACGTAAACTTACTTCCTGAATTTGCTGATATTTTTAAATATGCAAATAAGGGAAATAAGGAATTTATAATGAGTGTGAAATTTCAGTCACCTGAAGTAGGCGATAATTACTTTAACATTATGTGGATAAATGCATCCACTATTCCCAGCAATGCTGATCCTGCCACCTTAGCCATCATTAACCCGGCAGCAGGACAATGTATTACACCACCTACAGAAATATACCGAAGTCAATATACTGACGATGATACCAGAAAAGCAGGAAGCTTCTTAGAGGTATATGACTATCCCGATGGCGTTAAAACTTACTATGTAAGTTTGGTTCTAAAAGGACAAGGTTTGGTGGAAAGTGGCACAAGAAAATTTATATGTGATGTTATTTTATATCGCTATGCTGATGTCCTGTTAATGGCAGCAGAGGCTAAAAATGCATTGGGACAAGATCCTTCCGCTGAAATTAATTTGGTGAGACAAAGAGCTTATAAAGCTGAATATGCAAGTCATGTATTCGCAAATGGTACCAAGGCTGCGAATGATGATGCGATATTGAATGAAAGACTATTGGAGCTTGCTTTTGAAGGGAAACGCTGGTGGGATTTAGTACGGTTTGATAAAGCGTTCGACCTTGTTCCTTCTCTTCAAAGTAAAAAAGGACAGAATGATTTACTTTTATGGCCAATTCCTAATTCAGTTCTCAGTTTAGAACCAAAAGTGATCCAAAATCCAGGATGGGAATAACGTATTGTATAAATTCCCCAACTTTTTAAAATAAAAATCTACTTTCATGGTATTAGACCATGAAGGTAGATTTTATTCTATTTATTAACATTTCAAAAAAATGAAAAAAATAAATAATATTCTTTTAGCATTAATACTTTGTTTGTTTTCTGTTTTAAATAGTTGCGTTAATAACGAAAAAGAAAGCAATATTGAACAACATACTTTAAATAAGCCTGGTGTTCAAAAAATAAAAGATATCGTAATTTACCAAGATTCTCTGTTTTTTTCTGCCTTTCCATCGGTAGTTAAACGCCCGGAAGGTGAAATAATAGTCGCTTTCCGGCGATCTCCTGACCACAGGATATTTGGTGAAACTTATTCAAACCATGTTGACCCGAATAGCTACCTGGTAGAGGTTAGTTCAAATGATGGAGAGAACTGGACAAAAGAACCTGAATTAATTTATGCTCATCCTTTTGGAGGCTCGCAGGATCCTTGTTTACTTCAATTGCAAGATGGGACTCTGTTGTGTGCCAGCTATGGATGGGATTTTTTAACTCCGGAAGGAATATCAAATCTTAAAAAACCATTCTTTCAGAGTGCCGGAAGTTTCATTTTTCTGGGAGGTTACCTGCTTCGATCCACTGATGGAGGGGAAAAATGGCAAGGTCCAATCTATCCCCCTCATGTAAAGGCTGAAATAAATTATAACTCATTAGGTATTCCTGTGCCAGCATATAACCGTGGCGCATTATATGAAGGAAAAGACGGACGGATTTTCTGGGCGGTGGCTGCAACAGATTCCACACACCATACCACTACACATCTGTTAATATCAAACGATAAAGGTTTAACCTGGAATTATTCATGCCCCATAGCCTCTGATTCAGTAGCATCATTCAATGAGACTTCTGTTTATGAAACGCCAAAGGGGGATATCCTGGCTTTTTTGCGAACAGCAAATATTGAAGATCAGGCATGTATTGCCCGTTCAACTGATGGCGGAAAAACCTTTCGAAAATGGGAATCTATGGGATTTCAGGGGCATCCTTTACATGCCTTACGTTTGCCCGATAACAGAGTTTTACTTACTTATGGATATCGTCATAAACCTTTTGGAATCCGTGCGCGAATTTTAAATGCCGAGTGCACCGACTTTTCTATAGCTCCGGAAATAATATTACGCGAGGACGGAGGAAATGAAGATCTGGGCTATCCTTGGTCGGTACAGCTTGATCAGAACCGGGTATTGGTGACTTACTATTTTAACAAAGAGAATGGAGCGAGGTATATTGCCGGCACTATTTTGCAGATACAGTAATTCGGATTAATAGCTTAATCAATATATGAAATGAGTTGTTTTCAAATGATTTGTGTTGATCCTTATTAATTAGGTTCAATTAATTTTTAAATGCATAAGTAGCTGATTTTCAGTTTTTTGTTAGTGTAGTTGGTAATATATTAGTAACCTGGCATTTAATAAAAGCACAATAAAAAAAATTAGATATAAACAGTAAAGTTCGGGAAGTAGTTGTAAAAGTCCGGATTAATTGAAGTTGAAAATTCTTAATAAAAACTGAATTTCATGAAAATAAAAAAATCCCTATTTGTCTTTTTTGCCATTTTCTTTTTAACTTATACTACACGGGACTTGTATGCGCAAACTCAGAAAGTGCCTGGTGTTGTGGTCGATTATATACCGGCATCAACAAAAATATACATTGGCTCTCCCAGTATCTGTATTCTGCCCAACGGCGATTACCTGGCTTCTCATGATTATTTTGGCACTAATTCTACACAGCACGAGCAAGGACTGACGGCTGTTTTTAAATCAACAGACAAAGGGAAGTCCTGGCTAAAATTTTCAGAAATCAAAGGACAATTCTGGTCCAATCTTTTTGTCCATCAAAATAAGCTGTACATCATGGGTACCTGGAAACACCACGGCAACTTCATTATTCGCCGTTCATTGGATAGTGGAATTACATGGAGCGAACCGACCGATAGTAAAAATGGCTTGTTGCTCGAAGGAGAATACCATACCGCACCTATGCCAGTTATTATTCAAAAAGGGCGTTTATATCGGGCCATTGAAAATGCGAAGGCAAACACAACAGAATGGGGCAAATGTTACAGTGCCATGGTAATTTCCGCGCCTGTCGAATCTGAACTATTGGAGGCTAAAAACTGGACTTCATCTAACAGCCTGCCATATGATTCAACATATTTAGATGGCCATTTTGGCGGCTGGTTGGAAGGCAATGCGATGATCACACCAGAGGGAAAAGTGGTAGATATTTTAAGGGTTGCTAATTCAGAAACAGGATGTGAGGTGGCTGCAGTTGTAAATATCAGTAACGAAGGCTCGAAGGCTAGTTTCGACCCAGCTTCCGGGTTTATCGATTTTGTAGGCGGTGCCAAAAAATTCACTATTCGGTACGACAAAAAAAGTAAACTTTACTGGTCATTGGCCAATATGGTCAAAGATGAGTTCACTAATCTTCCAGCAGCCAGCGTGCGTAATACACTGGTATTAAAAAGTTCTCCCGACCTGAAAAAATGGACCGTGCATAAAATTTTACTCGAAAATTCGGATGCTGACAAGCATGGTTTCCAATATGTTGACTGGCAATTTGATGACCAAAATATCATTTTTTTATCTCGTACTGCCTATGATGACGAATTTGGTGGAGCACACAATTTTCACGATGCAAATTTCCTTACATTTCACCGAATAAAAAATTTCAGGAAACTGAAAAAAATAACTTTATAAACTCCATTTTAAAAATAAATTCATTATACCATGAAATGGAATAACAAAAATACAATCGGTTGGATTATTTTCCTGCTACTATCTCCCCTTTCATTATTTGCCCAAACTACCTGGGACAGTTTAGCTCGTCCGGCAATATATGGGGTACGAGTTGGACAATTCCGTTCCTTTGAGCATTCAAAAAAGGACATCGTTTTTTTAGGAAATAGCATAACTTTTTGGGGTGATTGGAGTGAGTTACTTGGTATGAAACATATTAAAAACAGAGGAATTCCGGGTGACAATACGTTTGGAGTGTTGGAACGACTGGATGAAGTTATTAATGGAAAGCCTGCTAAAATCTTTATTCTTATTGGAATTAACGATTTGGCTGCCAGTATTCCTGACAGCATTATTCTACAAAATTACAAACGAATCATCCATCGGATTCAATCGGGATCACCATCTTCGAAAATATATTTCCAAACCATCCTTCCAACAAATGATTCTTTTAATACGATGAAAAATCATTGTAATAAGGAGACAAATATCCATTATATAAATGAAGCGCTCAAAGAAATGCCTGAAAAAGAGGAGATTGTTGTAATTGATCTCTTTTCAAATTTCACAGATGAATACGGAAAACTTAAAAAGGAATACACCTGGGACGGTGTCCATTTAACAATTGCCGGATATACACAATGGGTTAACGTATTAAAAAGTGGAAAATATCTAAAATGAAAATTAAATTATTCAGATTGCAAACCTATATCTATTTTATTCTTCTAATAATGAGTTGTAACAACACTACAGAAAAGTCAAAAATCGATACTGAAGCACTCAAAGAAACGTCAGTAGAAACATTACGGACAGTTATGCAAACCCAACCTGAATGGGTAAAAGTACACGCAGCTGAATATCTATTGTGGACTGGAAATCCAGAAGGTGTTCGTGATGTTTTTCTTGAAGAAAATAAACAATTTGAAACCAGATCGCCTTACCGGATTGGTATTTGGAGGGTACTTTCGCAGGCATCTGTCAATAACGAAGATAAAAAAGTCTGGAATGACAAAATCATGCAAGCCTTTACTGATCCTGAGGGAAATGACCGGTTACATGCATCTGAAACTTTGGCAAAACTTAAAATATCACCCTTTGCCGATTATCCTGAAATAACAAAAAAAACGATTGAAAGTCCTGTTCGCAGTTTATCGCTTTATACCCGCTGGAGTGATGCTTTTATTACGAAAGACTCACTTGTTGCTGTTCGTAAATCATTTTTCGATTTGGCGGTTTCTAATAACGAAGATATCGCATCACGAAAACTCGCAATCTATGTATTGCGACAACTGCGTGATTTATCTCAGAAACAATGGGTAATATTAGCCGGACTGGCTTTGGCTGAGCCCGAAGATTCGGAACTAAAAATGAGTCTGATTAACGGGGCTGTAATTTTGGCTGACGAAAACTCAACTTCATCGATATTATACAATCAGGTTTTCGATGAATTATTGGGATATGAACAAGTGGCAACAAAAGGTGTTCGTGGAGAAATTGTGGCTGGCTTGGCCGAAAAAGGTAATCCGGAAGATTTGCCTGTTTTGATATCTTTGTTGAGAAATGCAAACCCTATAGGGCAAGAGTCAAATGATGCTGATTTACAAGCATCTGCTGCTTATGCAATCTTAAAAATAATAAACCGAAAATAAATTACAACAAATGAAAAATCTGAAATTGACTGATATTTTCTTCAGAATTCTGATTTTATCCTTATTTGCAGGATGCAAGGATTCAAACGAATCTACGAATCAGAAAACAATCCAACTTGGAAGTAATAGGGAAATATTTGTGGACCATTACCTCATTGACAAACTTGAAGGAACAAATATTATTCTGCATAATCCTACTGACAAGGGAGTCGTAATGTATTTCGACAAACCTTGGGAAGGTCAGTTTTGTACATATACTACAATACTAAAAGATGAAAATTTATTTCGCTTATACTACCGCGGATTGCCAGATATTTCGGGGACTGAAATTACTTGTTATGCTGAATCACAAGATGGAATTAACTGGGAAAAACCGTCTTTGTTGCTCTGTGAAATAATGGGTTCAAAGGAAAATAATGTTTTGCTTGATTCGAAACCAATAACTCATAATTTTAGTCCTTTTATTGATACAAATCCTGAATCGAATCCTGAACAGAAATACAAAGCGCTAGGTGGGTCAACTAAAAGTGGACTAATTCCTTACACTTCACCAGATGGTATTCATTGGATGAAATTACAGGATGAAAGTGTGATAAAAAAGGGAAAGTTTGATTCTCAAAACGTTTTATTCTGGTCGGAAAGCGAAGGACAATACGTATGTTATTTTCGAATATTTACTGAAAAGAAATTTCGGTCAGTGAGCCGAACCACATCCAAAGACTTTATTCATTGGACAGAGCCGGTTGAAATGACGTATGGAGATAATCCTCCTGAACAAATGTACACGCAGCAAACAAGCCCCTATTTTCGGGCGCCACATATCTATCTTGCAATTGGAGCCCGATTAGTGTCTGATCGCCAGACATTAACAGAAGAGCAACTCATTACTTTAAAGGTAGATTCAAGCCAATATAAAGGTCTTTCTGAACCATACTTTATGTCAACACGAGGAGGAAATTTATATGATCGTACATTTATGGAATCATTCATTCGACCTGGGATCGGGTTGAATAACTGGACAGCACGCACAAACTACCCAGCCCTGAATGTTGTACAAACCGGGCCTGAAGAAATGTCCATATATGTCAATCAGGATTATGCTCAGCCCACCGCGCATTTACACCGTTATTCTTTACGGCTCGATGGATTCACTTCAATCAAAGCTCCATATTCAGGAGGAGTGGTAATTACAAAACCATTTACTTTTACAGGAAAAGAGCTTGAGGTAAACTATTCAACTTCAGTTGCCGGAGAAATCAGGATAGAACTTCAGGATAAAAACGGGAAACCTCTGCCTGGTTATACTTTGGAGGAAGCTCAACTACTGATTGGAAATGAGATTTCAAGGGTGGTAACATGGAATGGGAATGGAGATATTGAGAAGTTAGCTTCAAAACCCATCCGCTTACATATTTACATGAAAGATGCTGATTTATACTCCATCAGGTTTAAATAGAATGTTGCAGACAAAGTTTTGTGTATTATTGATTTTGGCAGATTGAATATTCAACGGATTTAGAAATCACTCAAAAAGGGAAACGATTTCTTTAATTATTCAGAATAAAAGATACTCCTTTTAAGAATATTAATAAAATAATGGAATCAAAAAAATATAATAATAATAAAAAATTATAGGTATGGAAATCAAAATGAGGGAAAGCCGAGTTCTCAGAAAATTGAGAGCAGGAGAAGTAGTGAGTTGTTTTAAAGTAAATTTTTGCGACGGACAGGCCGCTGATCTTGTTGCAAGAACTGGTTTTGATTGTTTGTGGATCGACAGGGAGCATTTGGCTGGTGACTGGAGTGTGTTAAACGCTCAAAACTGGGCGGCAAAATCAAATGACGTCGATGTTATGGTTCGGATTACACGTGGGAGCTACAGCGAATATATCAAACCGCTTGAAATGGATGCAACAGGTATCTTAGTTCCTCACATTATGAATCTCGAAGATGCGAAACAGGTAATTAATATGACCCGGTTTCACCCGGTTGGCCGTCGTCCGATTGATGGAGGAAATGCCGATGGGGCCTATTCAGCGCTTGATTTTCAGGAATATCTGAAACAGTCGAACGAGCAACGATTTGTGGTTCTGCAGATTGAAGATCCGGAACCTCTTGAGGATTTGGAAGCAATAGCAGCTTTGGATGGGTACGATATGCTTTTCTTTGGTCCCGCAGATTTTAGCCAGGGAATAGGGGCGCCAGGCGATTGGAACAATCCCAAGGTAACAGAAACACGCAAGTTAGTTGCTCAAGTGGCCAAAAAGTATGGTAAGTTTGCAGCTACAACTTGTCAAATAAGCAGACTCGATGAGTTTATTGAGATGGGATATAACTTCTTAAGTGTTGGCGCCGATGTGGTTGGACTCAATCAATACTGTAGTTCACTGGTAGAATCATTCAGGAAATCTGAAAAATAAAATAATTTTTAACGATGTTGAAATTAGGTATTATCGGTATGAGTCCGGGAAATGCTCATCCATACTCTTGGTCAGCAATAATAAACGGGCGGTATAATACAGAAGAAATAACACGGATCGGCTATCCGGGTGTATCAGCTTATCTCGAAGCGAACAAAGATACGCTTGGAATGAATTCAGCAATAGTTTCACATGTTTGGTCCCAGGATCGTAAAGTATCTGAAAGCATTGCCCATACAACAGGAATAGAATATGTTGCAGATAACATTCATGATATGGTTGGCAAGGTTGATGCAGTTCTTTTAACACGCGACGATCCTGAAAACCATGTGGAAATGGCAAGGCCTTTTATTGATGCCGGAATTCCGATATTTATCGACAAACCACTGGCTATTAACCAAAGGGATTTAGACTACTTTTCGAATGAAAATGCCAAAGGGAAACTGATCATGTCAAGTTCTTCTATGCGTTATGCAAATGAAGGGCGTACTGCCAAAACAGAAATTGCATCCTTAGGCAAAATTGAATTGGTAACTGCCACAGGTAAAAAAGACTGGATAAAATATGGAGTTCATCTTCTGGAAGGAATAGTTTCGATATTGGACGATCCAAAACCCCTGTCAGTAAAAAACATTGGCAAAACGAACAAAGATATCGTATCTATTGAATACGAAAACGGCATTCAGGTTGTAGTTAGTATCTTTATGGACATAACACCAACATTTCAGATGTCTTTATTTGGCCAGCACGGATGGAAGCTTGTCGAGATTAAAAATTCATATTCCATGTTTCGCGATAATATTATTGAGTTTATCAGGTCGGTAGAGGAAGGTAAATCGCGGCTGGAATTTGAAAAAACAGAAAATATTATTCGCACTTTGATTGCCGGAAAAGAGAGTCTTGAAAATGGAGGTAAAACAATTTATTTATAAGTTGAACAGTTTCAGTCGAAAACAAATATATTTCTTAAGATGAATGTTAAAGATTTACTGAGCCTGAAAGGCAAAATCATCCTCGTAACTGGAGGTGCCGGGAATTACGGGAAATGTATTGTAGAGGGGCTGGCAGAAGCTGACGGAAACGTAATTACGGCATCGCGAAATCTGGAGAATGGCCAAAAATTAGCCGGTGATTTCAGGAAGAAGGGATTAGATGTTTATGCCATGCAAGTGGATCAGGCCAACCACAATTCTGTTTTGGAACTGAAGGAGCAAATACAAAGAAAATTTGGAAGACTGGACGTATTTGTAAATAATGCTGTTTCAGGACCAATGAAAAGCTATAATGCACCCATTGAACATTTTGCCGAATCGATGGAGGTGAATGCAACCGGCATGATGGATATTTTGCGCGAAATGGCCGACCTTATTAAAGAAAGTAATGGAGGAAGCATTATTAATATTAGTTCCATGATGGGAATGTTCGGGCCTGATTTGTCAAATTATGAAGGAACTGACATGGGAAATCCTCCGCCAGACTACTTTTTTCACAGAGGTGGATTAGTCAATCTAACAAGGTATTTATCAAAAATATATTCCGGTATGAATATTAATGTAAACTGCATTAATCCGGGAGGTTTATTTAATAATCAGCCTGAACGATTTTTGCAGAACTACTATAAAAAAGTACCACTCGGAAGAATGGCGAATAACGATGATATAAAAGGTCTGGTAGTTTTATTGGCCAGCCAGGCAGGCGCTTATATAAATGGTGAAAACATTTTAATGGATGGAGGCTTAAATGCATGATATTCCACCATCAACAAAAGACAATACAATATCAGTATAAAAGTATTCTTTTAAAATGGAGGATGAAGATTTTCTTTCCTTGCAAAGAAGAGAACTCAGTTGACACCAAACATCATTAAACAGGCTTATTTGAAAGGACATTAAGCATTGATTATGAATGATACAAATAATCCATTGAGAAGAGGTGGTGCAAGGGTTATCATCACATATTATCAAAAATTCCTCTCCAATATTTATCTATAAACATTCGCCCTTTCTGAAGTCAACAAGATTGATACTGAGTTTTTCAACAGCCCCAAATAGTTGACCTCATTTTGTATTAAAAAATGTCATATTTCAACTTTTATCTCGGGCGTTATAGTGTATGCCGACCTTTATTTAAGTTTTTTTGTACTTTCGCATTCTAATTCTTCATCTGATTTGACGTTTAAACCTAACGAAGAAACAATAACAATTGAGTTAATTACTCGTTTGAAAAATGGGGACATGTTGGCTTTTGACAATGTTTATGAATTATACAGCCACCGGTTATTTTCATTCATTTTCAAAATCTTAAAAAATGAAGCTGATGCTGACGATATTGTGCAGGAAGTCTTTGTGAAAATATGGGAATCAAGAGATAAATTGGGTGATTACAAATTATTAAATTCCTACCTGTTTACCATAGCCTATAACAATTCCATTGACCTCATTCGCAAAAGGATCAACAACAATAAATATCTTGAACACCTTCGGAATTCTTCGATAATAAACACTACCTTATCTTCGATAAGTGAATTTGAATTTAATGAACTTAACCTGCAGATTGAAAAACTGATTGAAAATCTACCTGAAAGGCAGAAACAAGTTTATATCTTACATAAGGTGAATGGGCTAACATATCCTGAGATCGCCGATCAACTGGGAATATCTAAAAACACTGTCGAAAATCACATGGCAAAGGCACTGAAATATCTTCGCAAGAATATAGATAACACGCTACTGATTAACATGTTATTCGTTTATTTATTTATTTAATCTGAGTGCTTTTTTATTTCACTAACTGCTGGTTTTAAATGGGTTCTTCTTTGTCGATATACAAATTTTCATTCATCTGTAAAGCCAGTCAGTTTCTTCGAAAATTAATTTCATTTTTTTTGTATTTTTTTCATTATTGAGATAGTGGTGTTGGCTGTTTAAAACGTATCACTGTTTGAAACAATCTTAAAATTGGGCATAAAAGTATAATTTCGTAACGCGACATTAAAAATATTCCAACTCAATTTCAAGAACAGGTTTCTATAACACATCGATATGACAAAAGATATATTCATAAAATATTTACAGGGCAATTGTACCGAAAAAGAGTTTGAACGCAAGCATTCGGTGAAGTCCGTTTCGTTATCATAGAAAATCAGAGAACACTTTCAGAGTTTCTCTAAAATGTTCATCGAACTTTGAGAGACTTAAGAGACAAAATTGTTATAATTTTAGTTTTGAGGTTTGAAGTTTTGGGGTAGCAAATCGGCCAGGTCTTTAGTGTAATCGTCGTCGTGTTTGTGGATGTTGTTCAGGAAGAAGACCAGCCAGTCGCGGAAGTTTACTTCGTGTGCTTTGCAACAGCCTAACATGGAATACATGATTGCGGCATTTTCGGCTGAATCGTGGTTGCCACAGAATAACCAGTTTTTGCGGCCCAGGGCGATTGGCCTGATTACATTTCCTTCCGATACGGCAGGTACAGGACAATCCGGTTTATGCGGGTTTGGTTGAATCGATGGACGATGCAGTAGGCGAAGTTCTAAAAGCGCTCGACGAACTGGGTCTGGCGGAAAACACGGTTGTCATTTTTACATCCGACAACGGAGGAGTGGCTGCCGGCGATGCTTTTGCCACATCGAATCTGCCGTTGCGTGCCGGAAAAGGTTACCAGTTTGAGGGTGGTATCCGGGAACCTTATTTTATAAAAGTTCCGGGAATGAATGGCGGACAGAAATGCACAACTCCGGTTTCGGGAACCGATTTTTACCCAACAATTCTTGAACTTGCCGGAATTCCCCAAAAACCCGCAGAACATGCTGATGGCGTAAGTTTGGTGCCTTTGTTGAAAGGTGAAACTATTTCCGAACGTCCCCTAATCTGGCATTATCCGCATTACGGAAATCAGGGCGGCGAGCCATCTTCGATTATCCGTTTGGGCGACTGGAAACTCATTCATTATTACGAAGACGGGCACGAGGAATTGTACAATTTGAAAACTGATTTGAGCGAAACCACCGATTTGCCTTCAGAAAATCCGGAATTAGTAAAACAAATGAGCGAAAAACTATTTACTATGCTGAATGAGATGGGAGCGAGGTTCCCCGATCGCGACCCGGAATGGACAGCCGATAAAGAAAAGCACATCTTGAAAAGGTAAAAAATGAACGCTTACCGCAACTTGAAAAGCAACGGTTGAATTTTCTATCAACAGATTACGACCCTGGAAATAACTGGTGGGGAAGTGAGGTAATCAAAGATTAAAAATTATTTAATTGAATGATTTGTAATAGTTTACAGATTATATGGTTCCATTTGTATTGCATTACAAACAAAGCATAAACAAGCAAGAAATATATATTTATAACAATTCGACAATCGTAGCAATAAGAGAATGTTTTAAAAGTAAAGTGTATATTTGAAATTTTCGAATCGGGATAAGGGAATAACAAATCATTGAAAAACCAGACTGATATAGCTGAAAAAATCCTCCTGTCAGCATTAAAAAACGGCGATGTAAAAGCTTTTGATAAACTTTTTGCAGACTATGGAAAACGTTTGTACCATTTTGCTTATGGTTATTTCAAATCCAGAGAAGACGCTGAGGGACTGGTACAGGAAGTTTTTCTTAAAATCTGGAAAAACCGGGATAATTTAAATCCCGATTTGTCTTTTAAAGCCTACCTCTTTAAAATTGCATATCATTTTATTCTTGAATTTTTTGAAAAAAATAACCGTCAAAAGGCCTACCAACATCATTTACTTGAAGAAACAATTGAGTTTACCGATGAAATCAATGAACGCCTGAATTATCAAATGCTGCTTGAAAAAGTGGAAACTCTCATCCAAAAATTACCTTCCCGTCAAAAAGAAATATTGCTGAAACGAAAAAAAGAGGGAATTCCGGTAAAAGAAATTGCCGAACAGTTGGGCATTTCTCCAAAAACTGTTGAAAACCATCTTACCGAAGCCATCAAAAACCTAAAGAATGGATTGGGGAAAGATGATATTTCTGTTCTGCTGTTATTTTTCTTTTTTTAAATTTTTTTCATTTTCAACTGGGGGATTTTTCCAGTTCAACCCTATATCTGTTTGTTACAACATTAAAAAACATTATCAAACGTTATTCAATGGACTTTAATCCGGAAATACTACATCGTTTCTTTAAAGGAAAATATTCAAGAAAAGACTATTTAGCCATAAAATCTGTTTTTGAAAAACACGAACAAAAAGAAGAATTAAAAAACCTGCTTCAAAATCATTGGAGCGATTTTAATAACGAACCACTTCCCAAAGGAAATGTCGATCATATTTTGCGTAAAATACACCAGCAAATTCAACTCGAAGATAACAATTTGAAAACCAACAGGTTTATTACCGCTTTTCAACGAATTGCAGCGATATTAATTATTCCGCTAATCTTAACTTTTTTGGCAGTATTTTATTTTCAATCTAAATCGCCTGCACCTGAAATCGCTTTTGCCGAAATTCAGTGCCCACCTGGTGTACGCACTAAATTTGTACTTCCCGATGGTACCACCGGATTTTTAAACAGCGGCTCAACGCTGGAATACCCGGTTATTTTTACCAACGGGCGAAATGTAACCTTAAAAGGTGAGGCTTATTTTGACGTAAAACGCGACGAAGAACACCCTTTTACGGTCAACTCACCAAATTTAAAAACCATAGTACTGGGAACACAGTTTAACGTAATTGCATACGAAAACGAAAACAGCGAAGAAATAATCCTGAAGGAAGGAAAAGTGGAGGTGTACTCTAATCAGGGTGAAAAACTTGAAACACTTCAACCCAACCAGAAACTGGTTTTAAATACCCAAACAAGGCAGTATAATAAAAACCAGGTGGAAGCCGAACAATACGTTTCCTGGACTGAGGGGAAACTCATTTTCCGCAACGAAAGTATGCAACAGGTGGCCAACCGTCTGGGAAGATGGTACAATGCGGAAATTGAAATCCGGGATCCCGAATTGTTAAAATACGCATTCCGGGCTACATTTATCGATGAACCTATTGAAGAGGTTTTAAAGCTATTAGCTAAAACGGCCCCGTTAAATTATAAAGAACAAATACGTGAAACTTCAAATGATAATACTTATGAAAAAAGAAAGTTCATAGTTAGTTTAGACAGAAAAAGGCTCGATGCCTTTTAAATAAAGACAGGAGAGTGTTACCAGCACTCTCCTGTAAAATCAAGCAGTGTGTGAATTAGTGTAATAATTGTTTAACTACTTAATGTTTCAAATTTATGAAAAAAAAATGGATTCGGGATGCCATAAAGTATGGCGTCAAAACTAAAACATGGAAAATTATGCGATTAAGTGCTTTTTTTCTTTTTCTCTTTCTCTCCCAGGTTTGGGCAGAATCAGGGTATTCGCAACAAACCAAACTCACCCTGAAAATGGAAAATGCCAAGGTAGTTGACGTACTCGACGAGATTGAAAACAACAGTGAATTCTACTTTCTTTTTAACCAGAAACTGGTTGATGTAGAACGAAAGGTAAACGTTGATGCCAAAGAAAAAACCATCGACCTTATCTTAACCGAAATGTTCGCTGAAACCGATGTTCACCATCAGGTAAACGACAGGCTGATAATTTTAACCACAGAGAAATCAGGTTTTAATGCGGAATCTATACTACAGCAACAAAAATCTATTACTGGAAAAATTACCGACGAAACAGGGCAAACACTCCCGGGAGTAGCTGTTGTAATTAAAGGTACAACAAGTGGTGCGGTTTCATCTATCGATGGAAATTATTCAATCCCAAATATTCCGGATGGAGCAACACTTGTTTTTTCGTTTGTAGGAATGAGAACCCAGGAAATTACCTTAACCGGCGAAACAACCCTTAATGTAACAATGGAGGTTGATGCCATCGGAATCGACGAAGTTATTGCCGTTGGTTACGGTACTCAGAAAAAAGTAAACGTTACCGGTTCCGTTCAAAGTATATCAAGTGAAGCACTGTTAAAAAGAAATGTTCCAAATGCTTCCAGCGCCTTACAAGGGATGGCTGCCGGTGTTTCCGTTGTGCAAACCTCCGGTTCTCCGGGTGCTGACGGAACTGTAATTACCATTCGTGGTAAGGGATCACTAAATTCGTCTTCTTCACCTTTGGTTTTAATTGACGGGGTAGAAGGTAATATGGATAAAATTGACATGAGTACGATTGAAACTGTATCCATTCTAAAAGATGCAGCTTCCGCTTCAATTTACGGTTCGAAAGCATCGAACGGTGTAATCCTGATTACAACAAAACGTGCGAAGGCAGGCGATGTAAAAATTTCGTACAGTGGTTTTGTTGGAATGAATACTGCAACAGAACTTCCGGTTCCGGTTTCAGCCCTGGGATATATGGAACAGGTTAACATTGCCAAAGTGAATTCAAAACAGGCCCCGCAATATTCTCAGGAGACTATTGATCAATTCAAAGCATCAGGGCCCGATAACATGACCACTTTCGATACCGATTGGAAGAACCTGGTAATGAAAGACAATGCGTTAATGCATAACCATTCGGTAAGTTTAAGCGGAGGATCTGATAAAGTAAGATTTTTTGCCAATGGCGGTTATTATTATCAGGATGGAATGATTGCAAATAATGATTATAACCGTAAAACTTTGAGAATTAATACAGACGCTGATGTTACAAAATGGATGAAAGTTGGTGTCGATGTCAATATTGGTCAATCAACAACTGTTCGCCCCATTGAAACTGCCGAATCTATTATTAATAAAGCGATCACTTTTGTTCCGGTTTTTTCGGGTTTAAACGATGACGGCACTTTTGGTTATGGCCAGAATGGCGATAATCCTTATGCAACTGCAACCGCAGGGGGAGTTTACAATACTATTGTTCCTCAATTGGGAGTAAAAGGATTCATTGAGATTAATCCTGTAGAAGGATGGGTTACAACTGCAAGTTACAGCAGCAATAATGTGGAAACCAGGGAAGATTATTTCAGGAAACCTTATGATACCTATGAAGGTGGGGTTTTTAAAGTAACAAATCCAACCACTGGTGCTGAAAAACGTGAAAGTTACTCAGGATTAAAATCCAACCAGTTTAATTTTCAGTCGTATTTCGAAAAAACAATTGACGAAAATTACTTTAAGATATTGGGAGGTATTCAAACAGAGGAAAGACTTGGTCACTCGATGTACGCGATGCGTAAAGGGTATTATTATGATGGTTTTGAAGAGTTGGATCATGGTGATATCACCACGGTTTCTAATGGCGGGACCAGTTATGAGTATGCAATGTTATCTTTGTTCGGACGTATTAACTACAATTATAAGGAACGCTATTTATTGGAATTGAATGGAAGATGGGATAAATCTTCCCGTTTTATGAAAGATTACCAGTTGGGATTTTTTCCGTCAGCAAGTATCGGATGGAGAATTTCAGAAGAAGCTTTTTTTGAACCACTTAAAAACGTAATTGGAAATCTGAAGGTGAGAGGCTCATACGGAACATTGGGAAATCAGGATTTAAGAGGAGACTATTATCCTTATGCAGCAACGCTTTCAAGTGGTTATGGATATTGGTTCGATAAAGTACAGGGAACTGGTGTAGCACAAACTGCTTCTGCCAATGAAAAAATTTCCTGGGAAAAATCGACCCAAATGGATTTTGGGCTGGATGCCTCATTATTTAGCAATAAATTGGGAATCACCTTCGATTATTACACACGAAATATCAATGACATGCTGCAACAATTTCCTATTCCTTCATTTGTAGGATTGGGCTCTCCTTGGGAAAATGCCGGATCAATGGAGAACAAGGGTTGGGATGTATCCTTGTCCTGGAATGATCAAATTGGAAAAGTAAAATATCATGCTACAGGTTTTCTATCCGATGTTAAAAATACGGTAACCAATCTTTATGGGAATGAATATATCACAGAAAAGATCGTCACTGAAGGAGAATCGATCAATTCGTGGTATGGTTATGTGGCTAAGGGTTACTTCCAGGATCAGGCAGAAATTGATGCCTCAGCAGTTTTTGGCAATAAAGCCACTGTAACACCTGGGTATGTAAAATATGAAGATATTACTGGTCCTGACGGGGTTCCTGATGGAATTATTAACAGTTTAGACCGTACCATTATTGGTGATGCGACTCCACGTTATGAATATAGTTTGGACTTAGGCGCGGAATGGAATAATTTTGATTTTTCATTGTTTCTGCAAGGTGTAGGTAAAAGAGATATCTATTATAGCGGACCTGGAGCCGTTCCGTTTTACATTGGTAGGACCATCTTCGAAAGTCAGTTGGATTATTGGACGCCTGAAAATACCAACTCCGAATTCCCTATTTTATTGATTGATGGCACCGGCGCAAATCCGAATAACCTTCCATCTACACAATGGGTAAAAAGCGGCGCATATTTACGCATAAAAAATCTTGTTTTGGGTTATACACTTCCTAAAAATATGTTGGATAACTACAAGTTAGACAATTTGCGCGTCTATGTCAGCGGACAGAACCTGCTTACTTTCAGTAATGCCTATGCCGGTTATGACCCTGAACAATCTGTAAATGGCGGAAGTTTTTATCCGCTGAACAGAACATTAACTGTTGGTTTGGATATTCGTTTTTAATACATAAACATTATGAAAAAATTTATATATAAAGCATCAATATTTTTGGCATTGATTACAGTATCAATATCGTGTGAGGATTTCCTGGTTAGGGAGCCTGTTGATTATTCCACTACCGGCTTTTATCAATCGACAGTAGCTATCCAAAGTGGGCTCGAAGGAGTATATAGCACATTGTACATCAATAACTACTATTCTAACCGGCCAATGACTCTCATGATGGATTATTTTACGGGGTTGGCTGTTGAGCGGACCGAAAATACAACAGTTGGAGCAGGAGGTGGATTAGTTCCTGCGCATTCTTATGTTGCACAATTCTGGAATGGCAATTATCTAACCATAGCCCGTGCTAACTCATTAATTTCCGGTTCTCTTCCATATATCGATGGATTGGATGATAAAGCTAAACTTTATATTTTGGAAGCCAGGGTACTTCGTGCCTATGCCTACTACAATCTGATATCTGTTTATGGGGATGTGCCCTTCTTTACAGAACCGGTTGTTCCCGAACAATTTGAAGATCCCAAAACTTCGAAGGTAGAAATACTTGACTTTATGCTTTCAGAATTGGATGCGGCTGCTGAGGTTTTACCTTGGATAGCTGCTAACAGGGGTCATGCTGACAAAGCATTTGCCCTGGGATTAAAAGCGCGCGCTGCCTTATTGGGTGGTAGTTTGAATTACGGAGGTAAGGGAGCAGATTATTACAAAACAGCTGCTACTGCTGCCCAGTCGGTTATTGGAAACAGAACTTTGGCTGCAAACCGTGATGATTTGTTTACAATTCCGGGACAGGCAAAAGCTGATGTCCGCAGCGAAATGATATTTGAATGGATGCATTCCAACCTGGGATCCATAAAATATCACATCATGGCATTTGGAGCAGTTTCCCGCAATTACGGACAAACAGGTATTCATCCAACCCAAATGCTTGCCGATACCTACGAATGTATCGACGGTAAACGAATCGATGAATCTCCTTTGTACAATGTTAAAAATCCATCTCAAAACAGGGATCCCCGATTTAATGCAACGCTTTGGATGCATGGAGATACAGTGGTCGCTACTACTTCCGGTACAACTCCAAATGTCAAGTTTGTGCTTGAAGCGTATAACAAAACAACCATGTTTTATAATTTCAGCAAGAACATTTGGGAGTCGAAAACAAATGCTGATATCAACAGCGCTGCAGCCTGGGCCAGTTTCGCCAATGCTGGCCTTGGATTTATTACGAAAAAGTTTGCTACCGACACGAGTGAACCAGTTTCAAAAAGTACGTTTAATATACCTGCGATGCGCTATGCAGAGGTATTGTTAACTTATGCAGAAGCTAAAATCGAGTTGAATGAACTGGACGAATCGGTTTACAGTGCTATCAACCTGGTTCGTAATCGTGTTAAGATGCCAAATGTTTCTGCCGACAGGATTGGAAATCAGAATAAAATGCGCCAATTGGTGCGCCGCGAACGCAAAGTGGAATTATTCTTCGAAGGTCTTCATTTTGTGGATATGAGAAGATGGCAAATCGGTGATTTGGAAAATGCAGGTCCTTGCTATGGTTATCCGATTGCTATAACTAAAGATGCTACAACAGGAAATATTACCTCCGGAGGTTATGCTGATGCTACGCCTGATATGATTCCTAATTTTAAACTGGATGCCCGGCACGATCTAAATGATATACCTAGTTATGAGAGTTTTAAAGCAAAACTTAAAGTAAGGGATGTAAACAGATTCTGGGATGCTAAATTCGCTTTGTGGCCAATTCCTCAGACTGAAATGGACAGAGACCCCGGTTTGATTCAAAATGACGGATATTAATGCTTCGCATAGATTAGTTTAGTTAGTTGGTTTAAGATCCCGGTGGTTCTGTGCCATCGGGATTTATTTAAAATTTCCCTTTTTAAAGACATCTGAACTGCAATTGAATTTATCAAATATTGTATTTTATCAATCTTAGTTTTTACTGGAATCAGCTACATTGCGATACTATTACACTTTAGTGCAACCAGAAATTTTATTTTAAATTAATTTGAATGAAATCAGCTAATTGTTTCTTCAGGCTAATAATTATTTTACTGACTATTTATCAGCCCACAGTTTTATTCGGTCAGAATAGTTTTGTCACTGAGTTGCGGTGCGAATATCATATCAACCCCATTGGTATTGATATTGAGAAACCCCGGTTGAGCTGGCAGATTCAAACTGATGGTGAAAATATAAAACAACTGGCTTACGAAATCCGGGTTGCTGATTCACCTCAAAACCTGAATAAAAAGAACCATTTAATCTGGACTTCCGGAAAAGTGCAAAGCGACAATTCGGTGAATGTTGAATATGAAGGACCTGGTTTAAAATCGATGCAACGGGTGTACTGGCAAGTCAGGATTTGGGATAACTTAAACAAAGTGACCGACTGGAGCGAACCGGCATTTTGGGAAACCGGCATTTTGGATACAAAACTTTGGGAGGCTGAATGGATTACAGCAATAAAAGAGATTGACGGCAAAGGCTCGTGGCCTGCCCAATATTACCGGAAAGAGTTCTCACTCAATAAAAAAATTAAATCCGCAAGAATTTATGCGACTTCTCTCGGACTTAATCAACTTTTCCTGAATGGAAAAAAAGTGGGCGACCAGTATTTCACTCCGGGCTGGACCAGTTATCACAAACGCTTGCAATACCAAACTTACGATGTTACTAAAATGCTTCAGGAAAAAAATGCCATCGGGGCAATTCTGGCCGATGGCTGGTTTCGCGGAAAAATTGGGTATCATTTACCGCACAGTTATTACGGAAATCAGTTGGGTCTTTTACTTCAGCTTAAAATTGACTATTCCGATGGTACTTCCGAAACGATAACCACCAATAAAAATTGGAAATTCAGTAATGGGCCAATTCTGCAATCGGGAATTTACGATGGCGAATTGTACGATGCCCGGCTTGAAATGAATGGTTGGTCTTCACCCGATTTTGATGAAACGAATTGGAAAGAAACGGCGTTGCTTAATTATCCAAAAGATAAACTTGTTGCTCCTCAGGGAGTTCCGGTAAAAGCCATTGAGGAAATTAAACCAATAAAAATAATACAAACACCCAAAGGCGAAACCGTTCTCGACATGGGTCAAAATATGGTGGGCTGGCTGCGCATAAAAGTGAAAGGTGAAAAAGGCGATACAATCAGAATCAGGTTTTCTGAAATCATGGACAAAGACGGAAACTTTTACACGGAAAACCTTCGCTCGGCAAAAGCCACAAATACCTACATTCTGAAAGGAGAAACAGAAGAAATTTATGAGCCCTATTTTACCTTTTTTGGTTTTCAGTTTGCAAAACTTGAAGGATTCAGAACAATGCCTGAAATCAGTCACTTTACCGGAGTTGTAGTCCATTCTGAAATGGCTCCGACCGGTTTTTTCAGTTGTTCCGATTCGCTGATTAACCAGTTGCAAAGTAACATCAGGTGGGGGCAAAAGGATAATTTTCTGGATGTGCCAACCGACTGTCCGCAGCGTGACGAACGGCTTGGCTGGACTGGCGACGCACAGGTTTTCAGCATGACTGCCGCTTTTAATTTCGACGTGGCTGCTTTTTACACCAAATGGGCAAAGGATATTGCTGCCGACCAGCTTCCGAGCGGAAAAGTTACCGATGTGGTGCCCGATGTGCTGGAAGGCGACGGTGGTTCAACAGCCTGGTCTGATGTGGCCATTGTAGTTCCCTGGACGGTTTATCGGGCTTATGGCGATAAACGCATTCTCGAAGAGCAATATCCAAGTATGAAAGGTTGGGTTGAATACATGCGCGAAAGAGCCGGCGCAGATAATCTGTGGGATGGCGACAACCATTATGGCGACCACCTGGCATTCGGAAGCACCCGAAACGATTACAAAGGAGCAACTACCGAAAAAGATTTAATTGCAACGGCTTATTATTATTATTCTACTACAATATTGGCAAAAGTAGCACGGATACTCACGAAAGATGAGGATGCGTCATTCTATGAAACACTGGCCCCAAAAATCAAGAAAGCTTTTAACGACGAATTTATTACTGCCAACGGAAGACTTGTTTCGCACACGCAAACTGCCTATGCATTGGCGCTTTCATTTGGTTTGGTTCCTGAAAATCTGATGGATAAAGCAGCCGGTTATTTGGCAAACGATGTTCAGAAATTTGGTCACCTGACCACCGGTTTTGTAGGAACTCCGTTGTTGTGCAGCACACTGTCCGAGATTGGCCGCGACGATTTGGCATTTATGCTTTTAAACCGGAAAGAATATCCGTCGTGGTTGTACCCGGTAATAAAAGGAGCTACTACCATTTGGGAACGCTGGGATGGAATTAAACCCGATGGAACATTTCAGGACCCGATTATGAACAGTTTCAACCATTACGCATACGGCGCAATCGGAGAATGGCTTTACAGTTATGTTGCAGGAATTCGTGTTGATGAAGAAAATCCGGGATACAAACATTTCTTTTTAAATCCACATCCCGGTGGCGGTTTAACGCATGCCAAAGCTGAATTTTTGTCGGTGTACGGGAAAATAAAATCAGCCTGGAATATTGAAAATAACACACTCATTTATACCTGCACAATTCCACCAAATACAACAGCAACAATCATTTTTGATGATACTGACGCTGCTGAAGTTTTAATCAATAATCAGCCACTCTCATCATTCGCAACGTTAAAAACAACTACCGAAAACGAAAAATTGAAGATTGAAGTGGGCAGTGGAACTTACCGTTTCATCATTAAATCAAACAGCGGAAATCAACAGAACCGTAACAAATAACCAGTTTATAGCAAACGAAAGAAATTGAAATGGACAGAAAAAATTTTATTGGATTATTGGCAAGCGGGAGCATGGTTACTCTTCCACTCTCGGGTATTGCCGGATTGCCAAATTCGGAGAACAACAATAAAAAAGAAATAAAATCCGGTAGCGTTTTGCAAGCCGACGTAATTATTGCCGGTGGCGGTGTAGGCGGTTGTGCTGCAGCACTTGCCGCTTTACGCAACAATCTGAAAGTAATCATGACGGAAGAAACCGACTGGATTGGAGGCCAATTGACACAACAAGGCGTTCCGCCCGATGAACATCAATGGATTGAAAAATATGGTGCTACTCAACTTTACCGCGATTTCAGAATTGCCATCCGTAAATATTATAAAACGCATTATCCGGTTACCGAAGAAGCTTTGTCAATCGAAAATTTTAATCCGGGCAGTGGAAATGTATCCCGCATCGGACACGAACCTCGTGTTGCACTTGCCGTTTTGTATCAAATGTTTGCGCCATACACCGCATCCGGCAGATTATTGATATTAACCGAAAGCAAAATAATTTCGGCTGAAAAAAATGGAAATCAGGTGAAATCGTTACACGCAAAAATGCTTCGTACAGAAACAGAAGTAACACTGGGTGCTTCCTATTTTGTTGATGCTACCGAACTTGGCGAATTATTGCCTTTAACAGGTACAGCATTCGTAACCGGTTCAGAGTCAAAGAAAGAAACCGGCGAATTGCACGCTCTCGATGTTGCCGACCCTGAAAACAACCAGTCGTTTACGGTTTGTTTTGCCATCGATTATTTGCCAGGTGAAAACCATACCATTCAAAAACCAGAACAATACGAGCATTGGCGAACGTATCACCCAAAAATGACCCCGCCCTGGCCGGCAAAACAACTCAGTCTGTTTTATTCTTCACCTTTTAAGCCGGAAGAACCGAAAGAACTTGGATTTAATCCTGAAGGAAAAAGTACTGCGCCCCTGCTTAATTTGTGGACTTACCGCCGTATTATCAGTAAAAATAATTTTAAACCCGGATTCTTTTCAAGCGATATTACCATTGTGAACTGGCCTCAAAACGACTATTACAATGGCAATCTGATTGGCGTTTCCGAAAAGGAATTCAATTATCAGGTTGAACAAGCCAAACAATTGAACCTGTCGCTGCTTTACTGGCTTCAAACTGAAGCTCCCCGCCCCGATGGTGGAAAAGGCTGGCCAGGAATCAGGTTGCGAAAAGATGTGCTTGGCACCGAAGATGGAATGGCAAAATATCCGTACATCCGCGAATCGCGCCGGATAAAAGCTTTGTTTACAGTTCTTGAAGAACACGTTGGAAAGGAAAACCGTGAGCTGGTTGTAAATGCTGAAGAAGCAAAAAAAGCAGCATCTTTCACTGACAGCGTTGGCGTTGGCTACTATCCCATCGATTTGCACCCGTCGAATAAAGGTCTAAACCAATTGAATTTACAGGTGCTTCAGTTTCAAATTCCGCTTGGAGCGCTCATCCCGCAGCAAACCGAAAACCTGCTGCCTGCCTGCAAAAATATTGGAACTACTCATATTACAAATGGCTGTTACCGTTTACACCCCGTGGAATGGAACATTGGCGAATCGGTGGGTATGCTTGTATCTTATGCCATTCAGAAAAAAATAACACCCCGCGAAATTCACGCTGATTCCAATTTATTGAAAGATTTTCAGCAATTGATTCGTTCGCAGGGAGTTGAAACGCAGTGGCCTGAATAAATTATTTCAGATGAATAAATTTAGATTTTAAAACCGATAAGAAGATAAACTATGAAAAAGCTATTCCATTTTTTGCCAGTAATGATTCTTGTATTCTTCTGGAATTTCAGTTTTGCCGAAAAACCTGAAAAATCGGGTTGGAGACTGGCAATTCAATCATACACATTTCACAAATTCAGTTTGAAGGAAAGTATTGAAAAAGCCGCACAAACAGGGATAAAAAATGTGGAAGCATTTTACAACCAGCCCTTGGGAGAAGGACTCGAAGGAACTTTGCTTACCATGGACGAAGCAACTCAAAAACAATTGCTCGCTTACGCCAAATCGCAGAACGTTAAAATTATTGCAACCGGTGTGGTTTCGAACAAAAAACGCGAAGACTGGGAACAAATTTTTAAGCTCGCTTCATCGATGGGAATTGAGATTATTACCTGCGAGCCGAAATATGAGGATTTACAATATGTTGATGAGTTAGCCAATCAATATAAAATTGATGTGGCCATTCACAATCATCCAAAACCATCCGACTATTGGAATCCCGATTTATTTCTCAAAAATTTGAAGGGTTTGAGTGAAAGAATTGGCGGATGCGCCGACATTGGTCATTGGAAAAGAATGGGCGTTGACCCGGTTGAAGGCTTGAAAAAATATGGCAACCGTTTGAAAGTAGTTCATCTGAAAGACATTGAAGCAAAACGGGAAGGGAAAGATTACCAGGATGACGTGGTTTTAGGCAAAGGAATTATTGAAATTGATACAATTTTTAAAGAACTTAAAAACCAGAATTTCAAAGGGCTTTTTGCCATTGAATTTGAAGGAGACCAGCAAACGCTGATGGCAGCAGTGGAAGAATATGTTCAATTTTTTAACAACAGCGTGTCGGATTTATTCAAAAATCAGCAATAAAAAATCAGAAAAATGAAACACAAACTAACTTATTTAGTCGTTTTGCTCGTTTTGACACTAACCGGCTGTAATACAACCGATAATCAACTTTCGGAACAGGAAAAAAACGAGGGTTGGGAATTGCTTTTCAATGGAACAAACCTCGATGGCTGGCACGATTACAATGGCGACAGTTTAACCGGTCCGTGGAGCGTTGAAAATGGAACTATTAAAGCAGAAGGACATGGCGACGACCTGAATGGCTACATCGTAACAGAAAAAGAATACGACAATTTTATCCTTTCGTGGGACTGGAAAATCTCCGAAGGTGGAAACAGCGGCATGTTATACCATGTGGTACAGCACAAGAAATACGCAGTTCCCTATTTAACCGGCCCTGAATACCAGATAATAGACGACATTAATTTTCCGCAGCCGCTCGAAGAATGGCAAAAATGTGCCGCAGATTATGCAATGTACCTGCCCGACAAAACCAAAATGAAAGTTAATCCCGCCGGAGAATGGAATAATTCAAAAATTGTTTTTGATAACGGCGAAGTGGAATATTGGATAAACGGCGAAAAAATTATTGCCTTCGAAGCCTGGTCAGCCGACTGGTTTTCGCGCAAGGAAGCCGGAAAATGGAAAAACGCACCCGATTACGGTTTAAGCCCGACAGGTGTAATTTGTCTGCAGGACCATGGATATCCAGCCTGGTTTAAGAACATCAAAATCAAAAAACTCGAGAGAAAAGAAAAAGAAGAATGGCTTTTTAATGGAACATCAATCGATTCGTGGCGAGGTATTGAATCAGACTCTTTTCCGCAGAAAGGTTGGAAAATTGTTGGCGATGAATTGATTGTGATGGCACAGGAAGGAAATATTCCTGCCGGTGCCGATATTATTACAAAAAAGATGTTTTCCAACTTTATTTTGGAACTCGATTACAAGCTGACTACCCATGCCAACAGTGGCATCAAATATTTTGTAACAAACAATATTCCCGGATACGAGGGTCAATTTCTTGGACTTGAATACCAGATAATTGACGAAGCCAGCTACACCGAAGAAGAACTTGGAAATACTTTGGGAAACCACAAAACAGGCTCACTCTACGAGCTGATTCCTGCACCTGCCGACAAGTTAATGAACCCTCCCGGCGAATGGAACCATGTAAAGCTGGTGGTTGACGGTAAACATGCTGAACACTGGCTCAACGGGAAGAAAATGATTGATTACGAAAGAGGCAGCGAAGCTTTCAGGATATTGGTTTCAAAAAGCAAATATTCGGTTTATAAAGATTTTGGTGAATCGCCCAGAGGTCACATTCTTTTGCAGGGCCACAACGGTGAGGTAGCTTTTAAAGCAATAAAAATCAGGCACTGGTAATCTGATTTTTCAATCACACTGAGTAAATTTAGAGTTTAATAAATACTGTTATTAACTTTAAAAAAATACCTGAAAAAATGAAAAAACTACTCCTTCTTGTCTTTATCTCTTTCATTATCAGTTCTTTTACTGAAAAGCAAATCAAATGGACTGCAATTGGTGACTCAATTACCTATTTAAATGAACATCCTGATGAAACCGGAAACCGGATTACAAAAGGATACATGACCAGAGTGGTTGAAAAACTTCCCAAAATTAGTTACATCAACAAAGGATTTAATGGCTGGACTGCAAGCCGTGTTGCCGGTGAAATTGAAAAACTTGGTTTCGAACCTTCTGATATTTACTCAGTTTTTCTTGGAACAAACGACTGGTGGGGAGGTGTGCCGCTTGGAACTATAAATGATTACAAGGACAATACTGGCAATAAAACATTTTACGGCTCTTACAGGATTATTATCAATAAGTTACGCAGTCTGAACCCACAAGCTGAGATTGTTCTGATAACTCCGATGCAGCGTGGCGATTTTGTTTACATCGCAAATTATAAAAACAATGCTTATGGTTCTTACAAATATAAAAATGGACAGTTTCTGTCTGATTTTGCAAAAGCTATTGAAATTATCGGAAAACAGGAAAAATTAGAAGTAGTCGATTTGTACAACGACAGCGGAATTACGCTTGAGAATATGGTAAAATTCAAACGGATTAAAGACCAGCGTACCGGACAGTACGTAAATCTGGCCTATCCTGATTACGTAAATAAACCATTTAATCCTGAGGCAGATGAATATCCTTATCCACCCGAATCAATTGCCATGACTTACGATGGTTTACACCCATCAGATGAAGGATATGTAAAAATTACCGGAATGCTGGTTGAGATTTTCAGTAAAATGAAGTTTAGAAATCAGGTTGAATAAGTAATAGTTACAACTGATTGAAAATCATTATCAAATTAAAATTCAGCATGTTATCATTAAAGCAGCAAGTAGCATTTTTTATTGTTCTGATACCACTATTTACATTTGCTCAGGATGAAGACCTGAACGTGTTTGGCAACAGTCAAAAATTTGAGAATGCCAAAAGCAGTCTGTTTAATCACTATGCCGAAAGGGCATTTTATTATCTCGATAAAAGAGAAAAAGAAATAGCACTGTTGAATACGTTTGACGATTGGCAGGACCGACAACAAAAAGTGAAGGAAATTCTGAATAAAACCGTTGGGCCTTTTCCTGCAAAAACTCCTTTAAATGCTGTAATTACCGGAACAGTTTTAAAACCTGAATATCGGATTGAGAAAATCGTATTCGAATCGCAACCTCAGTTTTACGTTACCTCAGCCTTGTTTATTCCCAATAATCTGAAACAAAAAACTGCTGCCATAATTTTTACCAGCGGACATGCACAAGAGGCATTTCGCTGGCCCGATTATCAGCAGGTAATTTTAAATTTAGTTGAAAAAGGATTTATCGTTTTTGCTTTCGACCCCATCGGGCAAGGCGAAAGAGTTCAGTATTGGAACAACGAAATGCAGAAATCGGATGTGGGTGACGCTGTTTTTGAGCATTCGTTTGTAGGAATGCAATGTATTTTAACCGGAAGTTCGTTGGCGCGATACATGATTTGGGACGGCATCAGGGCAGTTGATTATCTTTTAACACGCGAAGAGGTTGACCCGAAACGAATTGGCATCACCGGTCATTCGGGTGGTGGAACACAAGCCGCTTATACCGCAGCTTTCGACGAACGAATACTGGCCGTAGCGCCGGAGTGTTATATTACAAGCACAAAGCGGCTTTGGGAAGGCGTTGGACCGCAGGATGCCGAACAGAATCTTTTTCACGGCGTTGCCAATGGCATCGACATGGCCGACCTGCTTGAAGTACGGGCGCCAAAACCGGCACTGCAAATTACAACAACAAGAGATTTCTTCCCTATTCAGGGGGCCATTGAAACTGAAAATGAGGTAAAAAGAATTTATAAAGCCTACGGAAAAGAAGAAAATTTTCACCGGGTTGAAGACGACGCTCCTCATGCTGTAACCTTAAAAAATCGTGAAGCCCGAAATGCCTTTTTCCAGCTTCATTTAAACATCCCTGGTTTGGCTGAAGACAGTGAAATTGAAATGCTCACTGAAACAGAGTTGCAGATTACAAAAACCGGCCAGGTTAGTTCGTCTTTGGGTGGTGAAACGGTTTTTTCACTGAACAAAAAGGAAGCGTTGAATCATATCAAACCGTTGTCCATTTCAAGGAAAAACAGGGAAAACCACCTCAATGAATGTATTATTTCGGCTAAAAATCTTTCAGGATATATCGAACCTGCCGAACCGGTTGAATCCATTTTCTCCGGAAGGCTACAACGAAACGGTTATTCTATTGAAAAGCATTATATAAAAGGAGAAGGGAATTATCCCATCCCATTTTTGATATTTCTGCCTGCAAAAACCAGCGGAAACCCTATTATCTATTTGAATCCCTCAGGAAAGGAAAAACAGGCGGTAACTGGTGGCGAAATTGAACAACTCGTTTTAGCCGGGCATCCGGTTCTTGCTCCCGATTTAGCTGGTTTTGGCGAAATGGGCCCCAATCTCACACTTTGGGGTGATTTTGGTTCAAACCTGGGTGGAATTTCTTTCAAACACTGGTTTGGGCCGGTGCAAACAGCTCAAAGTCAGGTTGGGATTCACGCTGCCGATATCAACCGGTTGGTCCTGTTTTTAAAGCAGCGCACTGATTTTCAAGTCAGTGAAATTCTGGGAATTGCCCATGGTGATTATTGCCCTGATTTGATTCACGCTGCTTCGTTTGGAAATTATTTCTCCGGAATTGCGCTGATTGACCCGCTGATTTCATATCGTTCAATTGTTACAAACACCTATTACAAGGCCGACTTTTTACCTCCGTTTGTTGCCGGCGCTTTAACCGGGTACGATTTGCCCGACCTTATGGCCTCGTTTGCTCCCCGAAAATTGCTGCTTGTAAACGTCAGAACCCAAATGAAAAACAGGGTGGCAAATCCTGAATCGGAACCTGATTTGCTGTTTGTAAAAACCCATTTTTTAAAAACCAAAGCTCAACAGAATCTGATAATCATTAACCCGGGAACTCAGCAAAGTATCGGAGAAATTTTGTCGGGATGGATGGATTAAATCATTACTAACAAGATGAAACTTAAAGATTAAAAAATGGCTTAATTATGACAAATCGAATAAACGGAAGAAGAGAATTTATAAAAAATGCTGCAATGGGAACCGCAGCAATTTCAATAGGGGCAGTACTTCCCGGATTTAGTGCAGTAAGTTACCGAAGGATTATCGGAGCCAATGAGAAAATACGAACTTCCATTATGGGCGTAAATTCACGTGGACTTGCCCTGGCTCAGAATTTTGCTTTTCAAAAAGAATGCGATTTGCTCCACGTTTGCGATGTTGATTCACGGGCAATGGACAGATGTATTTCAACAGTTCAGGAGGTTCAGGGATTTAAACCAACCGGTTACCCTGACTTTCGCAAATCGCTGGAAAATAAAGACATCGATTTGATGGTAATTGCAACCCCTGACCATTGGCACGCTCCCGCAGCATTACTGGCCATGCAAGCCGGAAAACATGTTTATCTCGAAAAACCTGCCAGTCACAATCCTCACGAGGGAGAAATGCTGATTAAAGCTGCCGACCGGTATAAAAAATCGGTTCAAATGGGAAACCAGCGGCGTTCGTGGCCCAATGTAATTCAGGCCATAAATGAATTAAAAGGCGGAATTATTGGTCGTCCTTATTTTGGAAAAGGCTGGTACACAAACAATCGCGGGCCAATTGGAATTGGAAAAGAAGTGGCTGTACCTGAATGGCTCAACTGGGATTTGTGGCAGGGACCGGCTCCCCGTATCGCGTACAAAGACAATATTGTGCATTATAACTGGCACTGGCGTTGGCACTGGGGTTTAGGTGAAGCATTAAACAACGGAACTCACATGATTGACCTTTTACGTTGGGGCCTGGATGTTGATTTTCCGGTGAAAGTAAGTTCAAACGGCGGGCGTTACCGGTACAAAGATGATTGGGAAACGCCAGATACACAAATCATTAATCTAGACTTTAAGGAAGGCGTTACAATGTCCTGGGAAGGACGAAGTTGTAACGGCAAAAATATTGAAGGCAGCTCGGTAGGAGTTGTTTTTTATGGAGAAAATGGGAGTCTGGTTATTTCGGGAGGAAATGATTACAAAGTTTACGATTTGGATAACAACATTATAAAAGAAGTCAATGATTCTTTGAAAGTCGATTCCCGGGATGCTGCAAATCCGGCAAGTCAGCTTGATGCATTACACATTCAGAACTTGGTTGGCAATATCAAAAACGGTGAAAATCTGAAAGCAGATATTGACTCCGGTCATAAAAGTACCTTGTTGGTTCAATTGGGAACTATTGCTCAGCGAGTAGGTCATTCGCTGGAAATTAATCCTGAAAACGGACACATTATTGGTAATAAAAAAGCGCAGAAACTGTGGTCGCGCGAGTATGAAAAGGGCTGGGAAATTGATTGAAAAACATAAAGATGCAATCCAGATGAAAAAAATTAACAGAAGAGACTTTATAAGCAGCGGTGCCACGCTTGTTGCAGGAGCTTCGGTTTTCCCATTCTACTCGTTTGCAGGTGAAAAAACAAATGCCAGTGGAGTCAAAAAAAGAGTCGTCATTATTGGAACCGGAAACCGCGGGACAAGAACCTGGGGTGTTCCGGTAGTTAAAGAATTTAGCAACCAGGTTGAATTTGTTGGCTTGTGCGATATTAACCGCAAACGAACTGAAGTCGCTAAAAAAATGATGGGAATTGAGGTGAAGACCTACGATTCAAAAGACTTCGAATTAATGATTGAAGAAACGAAGCCCGATGTTGTGATTGTAACTACCACCGACAGTTTTCACGAGAAATACATTGTAAGGGCTCTGGAACTTGGATGCGATGTGATTTCAGAAAAGCCTATTGCAACAGAAGCTGAACAATGTCAACGAATTGTTGATGCTGAAAACCGGACAGGTAAAAAAGTATATGTCGGATTCAATGTCAGGTTCATGAATTCGTCGGTTGAAATGAAAAAGATTTTGATGTCGGGTGAATTGGGCAAAATCATTTCAATTGATTATCAGGAAAATTTGAATACCTCGCACGGCGCTGATTATTTCAGGAGATGGCATGGGAAAACGAAATATTCAGGTTCACTGCTCGTACACAAGGCCTCGCATCAGTTCGATTTAATCAACTGGCTTATTGATGCAGAACCGGTCGATGTTCAGGCCATTGGAAAAGTGGCGTTTTATGGCGGAAACAACGATTACCGGGCACGGAATTGCCGCACTTGTTCCTTTACCCAGAAATGCAAATTCTACTGGGATATAAATACCTCGGAGTTTGATGTGAACATGTATGTCAATTGCGAAGATGCCGATGGATATTACCGTGACGGATGCGTTTGGGACAACGAAATTGACAGCTTTGATACCAGTGCCGTACTTGTAAATTACAACAACGGCACACAGATGAGTTATTCCTTGAACGCGTTTCTTCCTTTCGAAGGCCAATTTATCTGTTTCTCGGGCGAACATGGCAGACTTGAAGTTCGGTTAAACGACCAGCAATCATGGGAAGTTCCCGGGCAGGCCGAATTCAGGTTGTCAAGCGATATGAAAACAAGCCGGTATTGGACTATCGATGCAATGGAAGGCACCCATGGCGGAGCCGACGGTCGAATCAGGGAAAGAATGTTCCTGCCTGAAACAGAAGATGCTCTGAAACAGACGGCCGGAAGCCGGGCTGGGGTATTATCGAGCCTCATTGGAATTGCTGCCAGAAAGTCGATTGAAACCGGACAGAAAGTAAAAATCGCCGACCTGATTATTTTACCCGGTTGATTGAAAGGCTAAACTGACAAAATCAAGATTAAAAATTTTAATGTATGAAAGAAAAAATTGCCGCTGTTGACCCCAAAAACCTGAGCAAAAAGGATTTAGTGATTTCAATATCAATTATAGGAACGATGTTTTTTATATTCGGGTTTACCACCTGGATTAATGCCATTTTAATACCCTATTTCAAAATTTCATGCGAGTTAAATACCGCGCAGTCGTTGTTGGTTGCATTCGCCTTTTATATCGCCTATTTTGTAATGGCCATTCCGGCTGCCCACCTGTTGGAGAAAGTCGGTTTTAAAAAAGGCATTATGATTGGCTTTTGGATAATGTCAGTGGGTGCTCTTATATTTATTCCCGCAGCCCTGACCCGAACTTACGGAATTTTCCTTTTAGGCTTATTTACCATTGGCACAGGATTGGCCATTCTTCAACCTGCGGCAAACACTTACATCACCATCATTGGTCCAAAAAACAGAGCGGCGCAGCGAATAAGCATCATGGGTGTGCTCAATAAATCAGCCGGTATTATTGCCCCGCTGCTGTTGGCTGCTGCGATACTCCGCCCCACCGATACAGAGATGTTTAACCAATTGCCACTTATGGACGAGACCACTCGAAATGCTGCATTAGATGCGTTAATTCGTCGTGTAATAGTGCCCTACGGAATAATGGCATTTGTTCTTTTTAGCCTTGGTTTGTTTATCCGGGTTTCCATACTTCCCGAAATTGATACAAACAACCAAAACAAAGCAGTTACCGATGCAAGCGCTGAGAAAACAAGTATTGTTCAATTCCCATATCTAATATTGGGTGGTTTGGCAATTTTTCTTCATGTAGGTTCGCAAGTTATTGGTATTAATACCATTATTGGTTATGCACAATATTTAAACCTGCCACTTCTCGAAGCTAAAGTTTTTCCATCGTATATTTTGGGTATCACAATGTTTGGATTTTTATCAGGAATTGTTCTGATTCCAAAGTTTATTAACCACCTGAAAGTATTGCAGATATGTACCACTTCGGCTGTGGTACTTACTTTTGTATTCTTTATGGTAAGTGGGCAGGTTACATTTCTGGGGCATACCACCAATATTTCAATCTGGATTCTGGTTCTTTTGGGGTTATCAAACTCGCTCATGTATTCTACCATTTGGCCGTTGGCACTGAACGAACTTGGCCGTTTTACAAAAATCGGCGGTTCGATACTCATCATGGGATTAAGCGGAAGCGCCATTCTTCCATTGATTTATGGCCGGTTTGCCGATTTGTACAATCCTCATGTTGCCTACTGGGTTTTGTTACCTTGTTACATTTATCTGGTTTTTTATGCTTTTTACGGATATCGGATTACATCGTGGTCGCTAAATAAAAAGTAAAAATTGTAAATGGTAAATTATTAAATGGTAAATACTTACAATGAAATCAAATACAAACCTTTTGAAGATTTATAACGCAAATATCATCACCCCATCGAAGGTGATTGAAAATGGCACAATTGTGTTTCGGGATGGAATTATTGAAACTGTTTCTCATGAAAATATTGAGCTCCTAAATGCCATTGAAATTGACGCCAATGAAATGTATTTGGCTCCCGGTTTAATCGATAATCAGGTAAATGGTTTTGCAGGCGTTTCGTTTGCATTTGGCGAAAACAATTTAACAGATGAAGGAATTGAAAAAGCCACGCGTGAGTTGTGGAAAACCGGTGTAACCACTTATTTGCCAACACTTACAACCAACAGCCGAGAGCTTTTAATAAAAAATTTAGCGCTGCTTTCCAAAGCAGTTAAAAATGAAAAATTACTGAACTCCATACCCGGATTTCATCTTGAGGGTCCATACATCAACCCCGAAGATGGATATCGTGGAGCTCACCCGATACAGTTTGTACGCTTGCCCGACTGGAATGAATTTATGGAGTTGTATGAAGCTTCGGGAAGAAAAATATTACAAATAACCTTGGCTCCCGAAATGGATGGAGCGCTCAATTTTATCTCAAAATGTGTCGAAATGGGTATTGTTGTGGCATTGGGACATCACAATGCTCCGGCTGAAATTGTAACCGCAGCTATCGACAGGGGTGCAAAAATTGCTACACATTTGGGGAACGGTGCGGCCAACTCAATCAACCGCCACCACAACCCTTTTTGGTCGCAACTGGCCGACGACAGATTAAATATCAGCATAATATGTGATAGCTTTCATCTGTTGCCCGAAGAAATTCAGGTTTTTCTCAAAGTTAAAGGCACCGCCAAAATAATACTTACCTCCGATGTAACGAGTTATGCATCGCTGAAACCCGGATTGTACCAGACCCAAACCGGCGAAACCATTGAACTAACCGAAGACGGCCTGCTTCATTATCCGGCACAAAAATGTCTGTACGGTTCAGCATCTTCATTGAATAAAGGGGTTGGACATATAATGAAAGTTACTGACTGTTCGCTGTCCGATGCTATTCAAATGGCAAGTACAAATCCTGCCATTTTGTACAATATGAATGACCGCGGGCGATTGGAAGCAGGTAAACGAGCTGACATAATTTTGTTCACCATTGAGAATGGGAACATGGTAATTCAAAAAACATTTGTTTCCGGGAAAGAAGTTTATACCAGAATAGATTTCTAAAAATGAAACATAACAAATCAAAAAAGAATTAAGTTGAATTGAATAAATCTTATTGATAATCTGTACAAATGAAAATTATAATTTCGGAAAATAAAAAAGAATTGGGATTGAAAGCGGCTGTCAAAGGAGCTGAATTGATTAAAAAAGCAATCAGTGAAAAAGGTGCTGCAAATATTATTGTGGCTACCGGAGCCTCGCAGTTTGAAATGCTTGAGGAACTAATAAAACAGGACATCGATTGGACTAAAGTCGCCGGTTTTCACCTCGATGAATACATCGGAATTACCGATGAACATCCGGCTTCATTCCGAAAATACCTGAAAGAAAGGTTTATAAGTAAAGTTCAATTAAAGGACTTTCACTATGTTACGGGCGATACTGACCCTCAGGCAGAATGCAACCGGTTGGGCGAAATCATCAGCAAACATCCTATCGATGTGGCTTTTGTCGGAATCGGAGAAAATGCCCATCTCGCGTTTAACGACCCACCAGCCGATTTTGAAACTACAAAACCTTACATTGTTGTAAAACTCGATGACGATTGTCGTCGCCAGCAATTAGGCGAAGGTTGGTTTGCATCATTCGATGAAGTACCAAAACAGGCAATTAGCATGTCAATACAACAAATAATGAAATCAAAAGCAATAATTTGCAGCGTTCCTGACGGCAGAAAAGCAAATGCAGTAAAAAATTCGTTGCAAGGTCAGGTCACTTCGCTGTTTCCAGCATCGATACTTCAAAATCATCAATTTATTCGAATCTTTTTGGATAAAGATTCTGCATCACTTTTATAAGAATTCTTTTTCAGTAGCTGGCTGGATGTTGATAATAAATGATTTGAGTAAAAGAATTTGATGGAAAATTCAGTCATCGACTTATAGTGCATTGCCTATGGTTGCCCCAAAAAGGAAAGGGGAAAGGATTGTCCTTTTGCGGAAATCGAACATCTTTCGTTTAAGCAGAAGATTGAATGGATTGATAAACTGGATGATTTGAGAAAAGAAGCGATAATAAAGCATCATATTAATTGTTCAAGCAGAAAATTGGTTTTGGCACAGGTGGACGGCTGCAAGTTCAACACGATGATATGTTTGGGTAAACGAACTTCATGGAAACCAAATGGAAAGTATTCCGGAATAATAGAATGACTTTATATGAAACTGAATAATATTCATTTGCATGAACAATGTTAAAAAAAAGAGGCTGTCTAAAAAGAGTTCAGTCTCTTTTTTTGTTTGTAAATATTTCATTTAACATTGATGTAAATCGTTTATATTTAGTATATTAACGTCATAAAGATAAACGGATTCAAAAATGTCGAAACCAGTTTTCAA
>JBGSRA010000057.1:0-14809 GCA_041737765.1 Draconibacterium sp.
GTGGTAACCACAGAGTTGCCTGTACCGGAAGAGACTTCTGCTGCAACAACGGTTACACAGGCTCCGGGTCTGACCATCACGAAGGTGGCCAATCCTACATCAATTGCGGCTCCCGGGGTTATCAGCTATACCATTCCTGTGGTCAACAACGGTAACACTGACCTGACCAATGTGGCGGTGACCGATGCTTTTGCAGGAGGTGCAACCTATGTCTCGGGTGATTTGGCTGATACTGATGTACTGAATGTAGGCGAAACATGGATTTATAATGCCGATTATACAGCAACACAGGATGATATTGACTTAGGTACTGACATCGTAAATACGGCCAGCGTGGTAACCACAGAGTTGCCAACACCCGAAGAGACTTCTGCTGCAACAACGGTAAGTCAGGCTCCGGGTCTGACCATCACCAAGGTGGCCAATCCTACATCAATTGCGGCTCCCGGGGTTATCAGCTATACCATTACTGTGCTCAACAACGGGAACACTGACCTGACCAATGTGGCGGTGAGCGATGCTTTTGCAGGGGGTGCTACCTATGTCTCGGGTGATTTGGCTGATACTGATGTACTGAATGTCGGCGAAACATGGATTTATAATGCTGATTATACTGCAACACAGGATGATATTGACTTAGGAACTGACATCGTAAATACGGCCAGCGTGGTAACCACAGAGTTGCCTGTACCGGAAGAGACTTCTGCTGCAACAACGGTTACACAGGCTCCGGGTCTGACGATTGACAAGGTGGCCAGTCCAACAGCCATTGCAGCTCCCGGGGTTATCAGCTATACCATTACTGTGCTCAACAACGGGAACACTGACCTGACCAATGTGGCGGTGAGCGATGCTTTTGCAGGAGGCGCAACCTATGTCTCGGGTGATTTGGCTGATACTGATGTACTGAATGTAGGCGAAACATGGATTTATAATGCCGATTATACAGCAACACAGGATGATATTGACTTAGGAACGGACATCGTAAATACGGCCAGCGTGGTAACCACAGAGTTGCCAACACCCGAAGAGACTTCTGCTGCAACAACGGTTACACAGGCTCCGGGACTGACGATTGACAAAAGCGCTTCTCCTTCAACTTTCAGCCTGGCAGGGGAACAAATCACATTCACCATCGATGTTGAAAATACAGGGAATGTTACAATAACAGCAATTGCTGTGACAGACCCGCTCACAGGACTGAATACAAACATTGCCAGCCTGGCACCCGGAGCAAAACAAACTTACACTCAAACTTATCTTGTAACTCAGGCAAATCTGAATGAGGGGAGTGTGACAAATACCGTCACTGCAGCCGGGAAAGACCCTGGTAATGTAACGGTTACTGCAAATGATTCAGAAACCGTAACGGCCATTAAGAAACCCGGGCTGACTGTAACCAAAAACGCTTCTCCTTCAACTTTCAGCTTGGCAGGAGAACAAATCACTTTCACAATAAATGTTGAAAATACAGGGAATGTTACAATAACAGCAATTGCTGTGACCGACCCACTCACAGGGCTGAACACAACTATTGCAAGCCTGGCACCCGGAGCAAAACAAACTTTCACACAAACTTACCTGGTAACTCAGGCAAATCTGAATGCTGGAAGTGTGACAAACACTGCTACTGCAACCGGTAAAGACCCTGGCAATGCAACAGTTACTTCCTCCGATTCTGAAACAGTAACTGCCGTTAAGAAATCCGGGCTCACTGTAACCAAAAACGCTTCTCCTTCTACATTCAGTCTGGCAGGGGAACAAATCACATTCACCATCGATGTTGAAAATACAGGGAATGTTACAATAACAGCAATTGCTGTTACCGACCCGCTCACAGGGCTGAACACAACTATTGCAAGCCTGGCACCCGGAGCAAAACAAACTTTCACACAAACTTACCTGGTAACTCAGGCAAATCTGAATGCGGGAAGTGTGACAAACATTGCTACTGCAACCGGTAAAGACCCTGGCAATGCAACAGTTACTTCTTTCGATTCTGAAACAGTAACTGCTGTTAAACAACCAGGGCTCACTGTAAATAAAAGTGCTTCTCCTTCTGCATTCAGCCTGGCAGGGGAACAAATCACATTCACAATCGATGTGGAAAATACAGGGAATGTTACAATAACAGCAATTGCTGTTACCGACCCGCTCACAGGGATGAATACGACCATTGCAAGCCTGGCGCCCGGAGCAAAACAAACTTTCACACAAACTTACCTTGTAACTCAGGTTAATCTGAATACGGGGAGTGTGACAAACACTGCTACTGCAACGGGGAAAGACCCTGACAATGTAACGGTAACTGCAAACGATTCTGAAACAGTAATTGCCGTTAAGAAAACCGGGCTGACCGTAACCAAAAACGCTTCTCCTTCTACATTCAGCCTGGCAGGAGAACAAATCACATTCACAATCGATGTTGAAAATACCGGGAATGTTACAATAACATCCATTGCTGTGACCGACCCGCTCACAGGGCTGAACACAACTATTGCAAGCCTGGCGCCCGGCGCAAAACAAACTTTCACACAAACTTATCCTGTAACTCAGGCTAATCTGAATACGGGAAGTGTGACAAACACTGCTACTGCAACCGGTAAAGACCCTGGCAATGCAACAGTTACTTCTTTCGATTCTGAAACAGTAACTGCTGTTAAACAACCTGGACTGACCGTAACCAAAAACGCTTCTCCTTCTACATTCAGCCAGGCAGGAGAACAAATCACTTTCACAATAAATGTTGAAAATACAGGGAATGTTACAATAACAGCAATTGCTGTGACAGACCCGCTCACAGGGCTGAATACGACCATTGCAAGCCTGGCGCCCGGAGCTAAACAAACTTTCACTCAAACTTATCCTGTAACTCAGGCAAATCTGAATGCGGGGAGTGTGACAAATACTGCTACTGCATCTGGTAAAGACCCTGGCAATGTAACGGTAACTGCAAACGATTCGGAAACTATAACAGCTATTCTACTACCGGAACTAAGCGTTACAAAAACTGCTTCACCGGGAAATTTCAATTTGCGGGGTGAAGAAATTACTTATTCAATTGTTGTTAAAAATACCGGTAATGTAAATATCACCGATCTTGTTTTAACCGATTCTCTACTCGCATTGAATGAAGTAATTGGAAGTATCACACAGGGTGTGTCGGTAACTTACACGGAAGCATACACCATAACACAGAACGATTTGGATAAAGGCGTTGTAATCAATACTGCATATGCATCGGGAAAAGCTTTGAACAATGTAACGATTGAAAATAGGAGTACTAATACCATATTTGCCGAACAAAATCCGGACTTAACCTTAACAATAACCACAAAGCCGGTCAGTTTTGCCAATATCGGCTCTGAAATTATTTACACTTTTACTTTAAAAAACAATGGCAATGTTACCATAAAAGATATTGCTGTGACCGATCCATTGTTAAAATTGAATGAGTTCATTGCTGCTCTGAGACCGGGGACTACTATAACTTTTAACAAAACCTATGTAGTTACGCAAACTGATTATAATAATAAAAGTGTAATCAATATTGGAACTGCTGCTGGTAAAGACCCTAAAGGCAATACAGTAAAGAAAGAAGTTACTAAAACTGTTGTTGCTCTTGGCCCGCCTGTTGCAACCGACGATGTAAATTCAGACAATAAAGCCGGTGATGTGGCCAATATCGATATTTTTACAAATGACAGGCTTCAAAATGGTACTGCTGTAAATTCTGATCTTGTTACTGTTGACCTGAATTCAATTATGGCGGGAATACAAACTGAGTTGTTAGTGAATGGCGAGGGCCAATGGACATATGACATTCTTAGTGGGAAGGTAACATTTGATCCCCAGGATGGATTCACAATCGATGCTTCACCAATAACATATATACTAACGGAAAATTTAACCGGCAGAAGTGACAATGCCACCATAAAAGCTGAGTACAATGAAGGCGAACCTTTTGCTGTTAACAATATCAGTTCAGGACATAAACCGGGCAGCAATGTCATTATTAACATTTTAGCCAATGACAAATTAAGCGACAACACTCAAGCATTTATTGCATTTGTCACAGTTGATATTAATCCAGCGCTACCTGGAATCCAAACTGAAATTATTGTTGAGGATGAAGGAAGCTGGGTTTATAATCCGGAAACCGGAATAATTACTTTCTTTCCTGAGCCAGGATTCACAACTGATCCTTCGCCCATTATATATTTGTTGAAAGAAAATCTTACGGGTTTAAGCGATGAAGGTACGGTTTCAATCGAATATATTGAGGAACCGCCAACTGCTTCTGATGACAGCAGTATAGACAATAACCCGGGCAATCCTGCAACCTTAAATATTCTGGCAAACGATAAGCTTAGTGACGGAACTCCTGCAACATCAGGAAAAGTTACAGTTGATGTCGATCCGGAAATAGAAGGTAATCAGTCAGAATTGATAGTTGAGGGTGAAGGTGTCTGGAACCATAATCCTGAAGCAGGTAATATAACATTTACTCCTAAAACGGGCTTTACAAAATCACCTTCACCAATAATTTACACATTAACGGAAATCCTTACTGATTTGTACGATGAAGGCACCATTACAGTAACTTACAAAGCAGTACCACCGCTTGCTTCCGATGACAGCAGTACGGGCAACAAACCCGGGACCGCTGCAACTGTTTATATTCTGGGCAACGACAGGTTAAGTGATGGCACACCTGCATTGCAAGGATCAGTTGCAATTGACCTTAATCCCGGGTTGCAAGGTGCCCAGACTGAGCTGGTTGTGCCCCAACAAGGAGTCTGGCGATATAATCGGTTAACAGGCCAGGTAATTTTTACGCCGGTAGCAGGTTTCACCTCCGATCCAACTCCGATAACTTATTCCCTCACAGAAAATGTTACCGGGTTAAGTGAAAACGCTTTAATTTCAATAGATTATACTGAAGAACCGCCGGAAGCATTTAACGACAGCAGTTATGATAATATTCCCGGCAAAAGCGTCACCATTAATATTTTAGAAAATGATAAATTAAGTGATGGTTCTCCGGCATTACCTGAATTGGTAACCATCGACCTTGACCCACTTAACAACGGATTGCAGGTTAGCAAGGTAGTTCAGGACGAAGGTGTCTGGTCTTTAAATGCGGAAACAGGTCTAATCACATTTACTCCCATGGCTGCTTACTTTTCAAATCCTTTACCCTTAAATTACCGTCTGTGCAGTAAAATTAGCCCTGAATTGTGCGATGAAGCTTCTGTGTTTGTTTATTACGATCTGACATTAATAACAACTTCTGTAGGATTGGTTAAAACTGATGTTTTTGATTCAAACAACGGAACCATAAACTACACTTTCGAAGTTACCAATACAGGCCAATTTACGATTAGTGATTTAACAATTACCGATGAAAGAATTGGTATAACAAATCTGAATGTGGTTCCCGATACATTAAGTCCGGGAAGCAAAGGAACTGCAATCGCTACTTACATAATTTCGCAGGAGGATATTGATGCCGGTGGAGTGACAAACACTGCTAGAGTGAGTGGAATTAATTTGAAAGGGGAACCTGTGTCAGATGTTTCTGGTACTGATGTTGACAACGACGATCCAACGGTAACAGTTATTGCTCAAAACCCATCGGTTTCTATTAAAAAAGAAGCAGTTCTTTTTTCTGACGCAGCGGTAATAAACGATGAAGTCAGTTTCAATTTACTTGTAACCAATTCTGGTAACGTAACTTTATATAATGTTTTGGTTGAAGACCCTTTAACCGGTTTTGTGCAGGAAACGACCCAATTGTCTCCCGGAGGATTGCTGAATTACACAACAAGTTATATTGTACAAGCATCTGATGCTACAGCAGGGCAATTTGAAAATGAAGCATTTGTAACCTCAAAAACTTTAAATGGTTCACTCGTGGAATCTTCATCTTCGGTAATCGTTCAGGTTGAACAGTGCGAATTGGTTATTCCGACAGGCTTCTCGCCCAATGATGATGGAATTCAGGATAAATGGAGAATAAAATGTTTGGAAAGATATCCGGATGCAAGAGTTGAGATATTTAACCGCTCGGGAAACAGGGTTTTTGAAAAGGAAAATTTTGGGAATTCAGATGTTCATGGTGAATCCGATGCCTGGTGGGATGGATATTCCAACCAAAAAGGAGCATTTGGAAATGACAAGTTACCAAATGGAACTTACTATTACATACTCCATTTGAATGATGGTAATAAACCTCTAAACGGTCATTTATACCTGAACAAATAAAATGGATTTGAAATGAAAACGAATGAAACGACCATGATTAAAATTTATTCAAACAAGAGCATTATTATTATTCATGGGAGTTACATCGAATACCCATTTAAAATTAAAAATTATAATGAGATGAAATCATGATTTACAAATTAAAAATAGCGTTGGGCATTTTGTTTCTTTTTATACTTTCAGTTACAAAAAGCAGGGCACAGCAAGACCCAACGTTCACACAATATTATTTCAATACCCAATCCATAAATCCTGCTTATGTCGGAACCTGGGATAACACAGGTTTCATGGTATTGGGCCGCCATCAGTGGGTTGGTATGTCGGGCGCTCCAACATCTTATACATTTTCTTTTCAGACACCCACAAGATCTCAAAATGTTGCTCTTGGACTAAATGTGATAGCAGATATAGTTGGCTATGAAAAACGGTTTAGCTTAAATTTCGACTACTCATACCGGGTTAAAATAACAAAGAACACTAATCTTAGGTTTGGAGTTAAAGGCGGAATTACAAGTTATTCGAATAACCTGACTAATTATACAGGTTACCCTGGAGATCCTGCCGATCCTTTGTTTATGACCGATATTAACAATAAACTGATGCCTAATTTTGGGGTTGGTGCATTCATGAACAACAAGGAGTTTTATGTCGGCCTTTCTTCTACCCAAATTTTTAAAATCGATTCAAAGGACAATTACAGCAATTTCTCAACAAAGGGAGAATTACGACATTTTTATCTCATGGGTGGTTATGTTTTTGAGCTTTCGGAAAGACTCAGTTTCAAGCCAACATTTCTTGCCAGATACAACTTTGGGGCATCAATGGTGGTTGATTTAACCGCAAATTTTTTATTAGGCGAAAAGGTTTGGTTAGGAGCTAATTACCGCACCGGCGATTCATTTGGTTTTATTGCCCAATGGATATTTGATAATAAGTTAAGGATTGGATATGCAATAGATTATTCAATAACAAAGCTTCATTCATTTAATTATGCAACACACGAAGTTATGGTTTCATATGAACTACCAGCCTGGAGCACTTTTAGTACACCCCGAATGTTTTAACCCGATTAATGATAGGAGATTTTATAGTATGTTGAGAATTTTTATAATTATAATTTTAATCTTTATTGTATATCCATACACGTTAAAAGGTCAATCTGCCGGATTTTTCGATACTATCGATTTCCGGATTAAACTAATGGATTCCATTAATTCTGTTGAAAGCGATATTTCGCCTTTTTTTGTTGAAAACAAATTGTATTTTACTTCTGTAAGGGAAGAGTTTTTCGGAGATGAAAACCGTTTGAAATCAAATACCATGTTTTATGATATTTATCGTGCAGAAATTGATGAAAAAGGAAATCCGGTAACTGGACGTGAATTGGTTCCCGGATTTGGCAATTTGTTTCACGAAGGACCTGCTGCGTGGTGTAAAAAAACCAATGAATTATTTGTTTCAGTAAACAACAATCCTGAAAATTCACGTAAGCCGGAGAAACGACATGTGAACTTAAGATTGGTTATTATGACAGAGTTTAACGGAGAATGGGTGGTTACTTATTTCCGGCGAAAAGCCACCATCGAAGAAGAGAAAAATACTAAAGAAGAATGGGTGGTTAGCCGGGATTTCCCCTTTAAAAATCCTAAGTTTAATTTTGCGCATCCTGCTATAAACATTACCGGCGATACCCTTATTTTTGCGAGCGATATGGACGGTGGCTATGGAAAATCTGATTTGTATATGTCAATTCGGGAAGATGACCAGTGGAATGAACCGGTAAATCTGGGTGAACAAATTAATACAGCTGGTAATGAAATGTTCCCGACCTTTGGTCCCGGCGGAATGCTGCTTTTTTCTTCCGATGGACACAAACCGAATTACGGTCAGTTGGATATTTATTATACAACCTTAACAGGCAATAAAAAACCAAATCACCTGGGTGATAAAATTAATTCTGGTTTCGACGAATTAGGTCTGGTTATTCATCCATCCGGAAAATTTGGTTATTTTTCTTCAAACCGGAATAGCCCGACAAAGGATGATATATTTCATATAGAAATTTTTTCCCCAGATGGAAAATAATTAATGAAAAGTTGTTGCCAACCTCAATGAAGAACCTTTTCTATGCGATGAAACAATTTATATTTTTCCCCAGTTCAGTATAAATCAGTCATTAAAAAACAAAGGATTTAATGTATTGAAAAACAAATCTGTTATTTTAGTCGTGATTTTATAAATTATAATCATCTTGTGTGATGAATTGAATCAATAAAAAATCATGATACAAATCAAGCTTCTGCATAAGGAACCCAATGAAAAATGTTATGAAATCCTCAAATCTGCTATTGTTGAAGACAAAGAATTAAAAAAATTCAACATCGACAAAAACACGCTTTTAAAGACCCTTTCAGAAGATTTGGTTAATGAATTTCTTGATTTTTTAGGTCCGGTTGGCCAACATCGGCATACTACATTACAACTCATAAAAGAAGGAAGAATTATACTTCATTGCTGGGAAGATGAATTTGAAGAAAGCTGGAGAGATTAATTCAAAACAAAAAAGAGTTAAACTTCTAAAAGTTCAACTCTCTCATTAAAAGTCGGCCTGCAGGGATTCGAACCCTGGGCCCGCTGATTAAGAGTCAGCTGCTCTACCAACTGAGCTACAGGCCGATATTTTTATATTTTTTTTCTTCTACCAATAACAATCCCGATAGGTACCGGGATAAGCTACAGGCAGAATTGGCTGCAAAAGTAGCAAAAAATATTGTTTACCAAATTATTTTTCATTTTCGCGCTTCTGCTTATCTGTCAATATTTCAACTATTTACAAATTTTGCAAACCCTTTAAAATAATATTTTACCCATTTCAAATAATTTCTGATTGATGTAATTTATTTATTCCTGTTTGCCAGAATTCTTTATTTTGTTAATAATCTATCTTATTTGGGCAAAATGTAATATTGGAATTCAGTTTATAAATAATAATTTCAATCCATCGAATTTCATTGCATTTTATAAACTTAATTTCGAAATACTAAAGGACCGGTTTTTACTAAAACTTAAATTTCTAAAATGAATTCAGCAGAAATTAAAAAACACAGAGACGAAGCTTTCAATCACCTTACCACCGAATTGCTCCCTTTTTGGACTACACGTATGAAAGACGAAAAAAACGGGGGTTATCTTACCCATTTCGATGTGAATGGCAACGATACAGGTGAAGATGAAAAGTCGCTGATTGCACAAACCCGTTGTTTATACATGGTTTCTTCAGCTCATCGCGCTGGTTACGGGAATGGCGATTTGGCTGAACTGGCAAAACACGGTGCAGATTTTATTATAAACAAAATGTGGGATGCTGATTTTGGCGGTTTTTACTGGATGATGAACCGCAAGGGAGAAGTTAAAATCGATAAGAAAATATTGTACGGTTTGAGTTTCGCCATTTATTCGCTTAGCGAATATACGCTGGCAACCGGCGATAAACGCGGAATTGATTACGCCCGGAAAACTTTCGACCTGGTTCAGAAATACTGTTCCGACACCTACTATGGCGGTTATTTCGAAATGTTCAGCCGCGACTGGGTACTTGCCGGTCCCGGCTCGAAGGGCGGCGACAGGAAAACGCTGGATGTGCACATGCATTTGATGGAGGCTTTTACTTCGCTTTACGAATGTTCGGGCGAAGAAGTACATCGTCGCAAATTGCTCGAGGATATCGACCTTTTGCTGAATAGAATTAACCATCCTGTTTACAAAACCGGAATTCCGCAGTTTTACAAAGACTGGAGTATCGCTCCGCAAATAAAATTCGATATCATCTGGGGCTGGGACCGTTTTTCGGAAGAGGGACAAAAAGGAAACGCCACCGACAACACCTGTTATGGTCACAATGCCGAGTTTGCCTGGCTGCTGATTCATGCGCTTCACATTCTGAATATCGAATCTGAAGTATATTCTGACACATTCAAAATCATTTTCAACCATACAATCGAAAACGGAATAGACACAGAATTTGGAGGCGTTTATGTTGAAGGGCCTCATTCCGGCGGCGTTTACGACAAGGAAAAAGAGTTCTGGCAACAGGCCGAAGTTTTAATAGGAGTGCTGGATGCCTGTCTTCTTTTTGGTGATGAAAAATACTGGATTGCCTACAAAAATGTACATCGGTTTGTTATGGATAAAGTTGTGAATAAAGGAGTTGGAGAGTGGTTTCCGCTGCTGTCAAGAAAAGGAGAACCCATCTGGACACACATGGGCCATTCGTGGAAAATCAATTATCATACGGTTAGGGCAATGGTGCAAAGCATAATCAGGATGGACAAGTTGATAGAAGAGCTAAAATGATGCTGGATACTGGATACTGGATGTTGGATACTGGATACTGGATGCTGGTTTCACGTTGTTTGGTTGTATATTGATTAACAAATGATGATTAATGATTGAACTTTAAACTCGGAACTTTAAACATTGAACTTTAAACTTTAAACGAATGAACCTTTCACTTACCATTTTAGACTGGCTGATTTTTCTGATAGTCATTGGCGGAAGCCTTTCTTTTGGTTTGTACATGGCCTGGCGCAAAAAAGCCGGTCAAAGCAGTTCTAACTTTTTTCTTGGCGGAAGGTCGATGAAATGGCCGATTGTGGGAGCATCGCTTTTTGCTACCAACATTGGAGCCGAGCATTTGGTAGGACTTTCAGGCGATTCGTACCGTTACGGTCTGTCGGCCGGTTCGGTGGAATTAACAACAGCCATTACCCTTGGTTTTGCCTGCGCAATACTTTTTCCCTACTATATCAAAAACAAAATATTTACCATTCCCGAATTTCTCGAAATCAGGTACAACCGTCGCGCCCGTACTTTTTTTTCGGGGTTGATGTTGATAATAAGTATAATGACAAAACTGGCTTTTACCCTTTTTGCCGGGGCACTGGTTTTGAATGGCATTCTGGGTTGGAATATCATGACAACCGTTGTATTTATCGGAGTTGCCGTTGCCATTTTTACCATCATAGGTGGTTTTACAGCGGTGGCTTACACCGATGCCATTCAGGTAATTATTATGATTTTCGGTTCTGCAGTAATGTTGTTTATCGGGCTCGATAAAGTAGGTGGCTGGGAAGGACTGAATGCAAAAGTGCCCGAAATGATGAGCATTGCCAAACCATACGACGATCCTGTTTACCCGTTTTGGGGAATATTGGCGACTGCCTTTTATGCAGGCATTTTTTACTGGGGAATAGATCAGGTGAATGTGCAGCGAACCCTTGCCGCCCGCGACCTGAAACAGGCCCGCTGGGGAGCCATGTTTGCTGTTTTTCTGAAACTGTTACCCTTGTTTATTTTTGCTTTGCCGGGTGTTATTGCGTTTGCACTTTTCCCGGGCGAGTTGCAGGGCGAAGAGACAAAACAGACTTTTGTTTTACTGCTGAATAAACTCCTTCCAACCGGGTTACGCGGATTATTGCTTGCTTCATTGATGGCAGCGCTCATTACCTCATTGATTGCTGTTTTAAACTCAGTTTCAACACTTGTTGTCCGCGATTTTATAGTTGAATTTCGTCCTGATATCCCCGAAAAAAAGCAGGTAAAACTGGGACGTTACATTATTATACTTGTTACTTTACTTGGTTTCGCCGCTGCATACCTTGTTTATAAAAACGAAGAAGGTTTGTACAAGTACCTACAAACCATTTCGGCTTACCTTGTTATTCCTGTATTTCCGGCTATTTTCTTCGGAATTATCAGTAAAAAAGTAACGCTGAAAGGCGCTGCTGTTTCGGTTTTGGTTGGCATAGTACTGGCCACTTTATTTGTCACCGACCAGCTTTTGGGACCCGAAACCGGCAAACAACTTTTCCCTTTTCTTCACCATAAACTTACGCTCAACTTTGGCTACCGCGGATTGTGGGCCGAAATTCTGATTACCGGGGTTTTGTTTGCAGTATCGGCATTTACCGAGAAAACAGCACCCGAAAAGCTGGAAAAAACCACGATTAACTATTCAAAAGGGATTGCGAAATTTGAAGGAATTACCGACTGGCGGCTGCATCTGGCTTTGCTTTCAGTGGTTACACTCTTTTTGTATATCTGGCTTTCGTAACCACTTCGGAAATCATTTTGTCTGTGTCATTACAAACATGATTCGTTCAAAAACTTTAAACATGAAACTGGTCAAACTTTCACTTATTATATCTCTGTTCTGCGTTTCATCGCTTGCAGTAAATGCAGGTGAAATATTTTATAACATTCTCGATTTTGGCGCGAAAGGCGACGGAAAAACCAACGATACAAAAGCAATTAATTCGGCAATTGAAGCGGCTTCAAAAAATGGCGGTGGAACTGTCTATTTCCCGGTGGGTGAATATCTTTCATTTACCATTCGTATGAAAAGTAAAATAACACTTCACCTTGATAATGGTGCAATTCTGATTGGCGATCAGGAAAAAGACGGAGTTGGTTACGACCTCCCCGAAGAAAATGCCTGGTACAAAAAGTTTCAGGATTTTGGACACAGTTACTGGCGGAACAGCCTGATTTACGGCGACAGTCTGCACGATATTGCCATCACCGGGCAGGGAATGATTTGGGGAAAAGGTTTGTACACTTATGATAAGCCCGACATCAAAGGTTCAGGAAATAAAGCCATCGGTTTGAAAAACAGTTTCAATGTCACCATCCGCGACATTTCGATTTTGCATGGCGGCCACTTTTGTATTCTTGCTACCGGCGTTGATAACCTGACCATCGACAATGTAAGGGCCGATGCCGACCGCGACGCTTTTGATATCGACTGTTGCAAAAATGCACGTATTTCGAATTGTAACATCAACTCCCCTACTGACGATGGCCTTTGCCTGAAATCGTCATTCGGATTGGGTTACGCCCGTGCCACCGAAAATGTCACCATCACCAACTGCCATGTTTATGGTTACGACCTCGGCACTTTAATGGACGGCACTTTCAAAACTGATTTCAAAGACGAACAACCCAACGCCAAACATAGCATAACCGGCAGGTTAAAACTGGGCACCGAATCAAACGGCGGCTTTAAAAATATCACCGTTACCAACTGCGTATTCGAACATTCGCGCGGGCTTTGCATTGAAAGCGCCGATGGCGGGATAATTGAAGATATTGTGATGAGCAACATCACCATGCGCGATGTAACCGACACACCTTTTTTTATCAGGCTGAATGCCCGGATGCGCGGACCCGAAGGAACTCCGGTGGGTGTTTGCCGACGAATTAAACTCAGTAATATTATCATTTACGATGTGGGTGGCCGCCCGAAATTCCCCGAAGTGGGTGCCGGAATGGTGATGGGCATCCCCGGTCATTATATCGAAGACCTTACGCTGAGCAATATACGCATAGTTTACCGCGGTGGTGGCCCAAATGAAGCCATTGATAAGGAAGTTGCTGAAAATATTGACATGTATCCCGACCCCTACCGCTGGCACTCGTTACCGGCATATGGCATGTATTTCCGTCATGTAAAGGGTTTGAGAGTGAGTGATGTGGTTCTCAGTTACCTGAACAGCGACGAACGGCCAGCCTTTGTTCTGGAAGATGTTCACAATGCCTCTTTTTTCAATGTGGATGCACAAAAAGGTGAAGGTGCCCCGCAGTTTATTTTGAAAAATGTAACCAATATTTCAACCCATGAAGTGAAGGGAGTTGAAGATGTTACTATTGAAAAAGCAGAAAAGAAAGAACTTTAATAAGCAGACGTTCAAAAATTGTAAATCGTAAATTTGTAAATTGCAAATAACTCAACATGAACTCTCGCGAACGTATTTTGACAGCCATCAGCCACAAACAGCCCGACCAGGTGCCACTTGATCTTGGCGCCCATGGCAGCTCGGGTTTTTCGTTTGTTGCGTACCAGAACCTGTTGCGTTACCTCGGCATGGAACATCTGCCCAACCAGGTACACGATGTGGTGCAGCAACTTTCGCAACCTGCCATGGAAATCCTCGATTTGTTTGGCGCCGACGTGGTGGATGTGGGACGTCATTTTAACCAAACTCCTGGTTACTGGCACCAAATCGAACTGCTCAAAGGTTATCCAGCCCAATATCCGTACTGGTTCAAACCTGAAAAACAGCCCGACGGCTCGTGGCTGGCTCCGGGAACAACAGGTTAAATTGTTGGCAAAATGCCCTTGTGTGCTACTTTTTTCGACCAGCAGATATTTCCATGGAAAGATGCTTACCCTGCCGATTTCAGCAAAATGGGAAACGATATAGCACGAACAGTGTGGGGCGGTTTCGGATTCTCACCCTTCGACGGGTTAAACGAGAAGGAATTTTGGAAAATATACAGTGGAGTTGCTACATTTGAGTGGACGGTAAGTTAAGATATGATTGTAAAAAAAATTATATCTTAGAATTTAGTACATGACAAAAAATACAATTAGCTGATTATCAGCAAAATAAGCGATAAAAAATTTGGATAAAACTCTGAATATCAGTATCTTACGAAGGATTGCCACATCCAAAAGTAAGAAGAATGATACCCAGAGTAGAGT
>JBGSRA010000087.1:0-5166 GCA_041737765.1 Draconibacterium sp.
GGCTTTGCTGGAGCAACTTGTCCTGTTTGCGGAGCAAGTACTGCAGATGTTCCTCGCTCTCCTTGATTGTAATATCAATTGTTTTTGCCATGTTGGCAAGTTAATAATTATTGGGTAAATTAACAACATAAATTGTATTACCTGACTTTTCAAAATTTGATTACAATAAATCAGGATTAATTATTCAGTTGATAATCTGAATATTCAAGACATAGAAATTCTGAATATAAAAAAAAGCCGACTTAAAAAACCGGCTTTTTTTATGGGAGTATTCAACTATTAACGCTAAAATATTTTGTAAATATTATTTGTATAAAGGCCAGTCCAATTCATTCCAATCCATCAGGTTAACCTGTTTCCAGGTTGGATGTCCGCTTACCTTTAAATCTTCAAATTTGCTTTGAATTGCTGTTTTCAGTTTCATAATGTTATCACGATCTCCTGCTGACAATTTACTCTCATTTACCACGAGTACCGCACCGACACTAAATGTTGGCACATTCTGTTCGAGCCATCTGTAATCTGTTTTTTGAATTGTATCCGGCATATAATACTTTGCCCATTCACCAAAATCCTCAAGCGGAACAAGAACCAGTTTATCCACCATCGATTGTGGGTTTATATCGAGTTTTGCTACCGGAGCTGAACTTACAATAAAAAAAGCATCAATCTCATTGGTGTTAAGAGCTGCCAAACATTTGTCAAAATGAATATTTCTGGAGGTCCAAAAAACTCTTGAACGATCTTTTATTAAACTGGCAGTAGTGTAAGTTCCCTGTTCAGAAGATCCGATTGCAACAACTTTCTTATCAAGATCCTGCAATCCCTTTAAACCTTTACTGGCTTTTGATACCAGGTGGATTTGTTCGTTGCCTAAAGGAACCACCACTTTCAGATTTTTCGTTTTTTCTGTATTCATGATCATGTCATGTGTCTGCATATAAAAGAGATAATCCAATTGCATAATAGCAAGCTTGTACAGGTTGTTCGGATCAATCAACAGATTGAAGTTGTCTGAAGAACCATTGGTTTCCTTATTAATAACTTTAAAATCAAGCGAAGGAGCTACAATGGTTGCAATATCCTCAGCAAAGCGGTACTGTGTAGCCTGTTTTGAACCCGACAAAATGGTCATCTGACCAAAAACAACTGATGAAAATGCAAGCAGCATTAACGATAGCAAAAAACTTTTTTTATGTTTCATTTCAGTAAGGATTAAAGGATTAATGAATTTATTATATACAAAATATTTTATCAGTTATTTTTATCCTCATAGCGATTCAGAGCAGACTATACTGGTTTCTTAAAAACCATTTTTCAAGAATAATCGAAAATGAAACAAAGAAATTTAAAGAAGGTTTTAGGAGAAAGGGTTAATCTTTTCTTAAGTATTAAAAATTATGGTTATTCATTTTATAAAGTCAATTGGAATAGTATCCTGTTTATGCCCATTTATAAACAAAAACCACTTAATTACAATAAATTAAATGGTTGTTTTGTAGCGGGAGTCCCGGGTACTCGTGAAACCTACGTCCGCCAATTGGCGGATATGAGCCCAACACTTATTTTTCATTTATAATTTTTTGGATTGATTCTCTGCCGCGTGCTGATTTTAACTCTAATTCCCTTTTCAAAGCCTCTTGCTTTGAATAAAATTCTTCGGTATGAAATAATTTCCATGGTCTGAAACTGGCTATCCAACCTTTAGGAAGGTTGTTGTGGGCAAAAAATCTCTTTTCGAGATTTGATGTCATTCCGATTTAAATTTTATTATATTTTTCAGAAAACAGGACGTAAACCGTAAACATGATTTTTGAAAATGAATTGATCAAAAAAGCCGAAAGAAAAAAATCTTTCGGCTTTGTAGCGGGAGCAGGACTTGAACCTACGACCTTTGGGTTATGAGCCCAACGAGCTGCCAACTGCTCCATCCCGCAATATATTTTTATTTCAATGAAATTTCGTCTCTAACGGGGTGCAAATATAAACAGTTTTATTTAAAAACCAAAGATTTATTTTATTTCAGTGCTTTTTGAAATTTTCCATCATTAATTAACAATTTTGTTGAAACTCAGTCTCATGGTTTTTTTCTAAATTTAACTCCGTTTTTAAACCAACATCAATTTGATAAAATCGTTTAAGTCGAAAAAATCATTTATAATTTAAATATCAATAAAATGAAAAATCAATCACGAAGGAACTTCTTAAAGAATACGGCGGCAGCCACCGCTGTTATTTCTATTCCAAGCATTATTCCTGCTCATGCTTTTGGAGCCAACGACCGCATCAATGCTGCGGTTCTGGGTGTTAACGGCCGCGGGAAAAGTCATATTTCGAGTTTAATGGTGCAGGACAATGTGGCCATTACCCATTTTTGCGATCCTGATATGAACGTTATGAAAGAACGTCAAAAGGAATTTAAATCGAAATACAATCAGGATGTAGCCCTGGAACAGGACCTACGTAAAATTTACGATAACAAAGATATCGATGTGGTAAGTATAGCCACACCAAACCACTGGCACTCGCTGGCAGTAATCTGGGCTTGCCAGGCCGGTAAAGACTGTTATGTGGAAAAACCGGGCTCTCACAATATTTACGAAGGCCGTAAAATGGTGGAAGCAGCACAGAAATACGATCGTATAGTTCAGCATGGTGTTCAGTTGCGCAGTTCGCCATCGGTTCGCGAAGCGGTGAAAATGATGCACGAAGGTTACATCGGCCGGGTTTATATGTCTCGTGGATTGGTTTTCCGCTGGAGAGCCGACATTGGAAACAAAGGATTTGAACCAGTTCCCGAAGGACTGGATTATGATTTGTGGGCAGGTCCGGCGGCAAAACGACCTTTCAGCCGCAACATTGTGCACTACAACTGGCATTGGACTTTTGAATACGGTAACGGCGATGTGGGCAACCAGGGAATACACGAAACCGACCTTTGCATGTGGGGTTTAAACGTTGGTCTTCCTACCAAAATAACCTCGATGGGTGGAAAATTCCTGTTCGGCGATGCCAAGGAAACACCCGAAGTACTTACTTCCATTTATCATTATCCCGAAGAGGACAAAATTATCCAGTTCGAAGTACGTCCGTGGTGCACCAATACGGAGGAAGGCGTAACAGTTGGAAATATTTTCTATGGTGAAAAAGGAATTCTGGTGATTGACGGATACGATAAATACCAGTTTTACATGGGTCAGAAACGGGAAAAAGACAAAGGAGGAGACGATGGTTCAATTGCACAATCGGAAATGGCCCGTGGCGACGGCGGTACCGACGGACATTTTAAAAACTGGATTACTGCAGTTCGTGCACACGATAAAACCTTGTTGAACGGACCTGTTGAAACCGCACATCTTGCATCAGGACTGGCACACCTCGGAAATATTGCTTACAGGATGGGAAGGGTGCTCACCTTTGATCCTGCTGCTGAAAGATTTGTAAACGATGCAGAAGCCGACAAATTGCTGACACGCAATTACAGGGCACCGTATGTTGTTCCTGACATTGTTTAATTAATCAGTTAGATATAAAAAATGCTCCGTCACCGGAGCATTTTTTATTTGTATTCGTTAATCACCCTGTTCAATTTAAACTCACGGGTACTCCCAGCCAGCTTTCCAATTTTTCTTTTACCAGTTTCTGTTGGTTTTCAGGAAGGTTTTTAATCCGGGTTGAATGGCTTCCTCCGGCTTTCACCACTTTTACCTCGTTAGGATTGTAAACATCGAAAGCCGTTGCACTCCAAGGGTCCCACTGACCATAAATCAACAAAATCTGTTCGTCGGTTTTCTTCATGAATTTGCTCACTTCTTTTGCCGATTTTTTACTGTATTTGATTTTTAAATCCGATGGTAGAAATATTTCGGGTAAATAATCTTCCGCACTTTTAATCGAAAGATATTTTCTCAAAGGTTTCCAGTCGTAACCATAATAACCCAGTTCGCGGGCGGCCTGCACAAAAAATGTTTTAATGCTTTCCTGGTCTTCGATTGAGAAATAGGAAGGGTCGGAAACTGCCATTAAATGATTAAATAGCGAATCGATACTCACGTTTGTTGTCGGGACTTTATTGGTCATCCGGCCCCACTGCCACAATGCAAACGGATATTCGAGAACACAATAATCGAGCACAGCTTCATTCGGAATACGGAAAGTAAACTTTTTACCGGCGATGTATTTTTCGAGTTTGGGCATTATCAGCTCACGGTTTTTAAGAATTTCAACCTGAAAATTTTGAATCTTTTCGCGTTGTTCGGGAGTTCCCGGAACATTGCGGATAAATGGTTCATGCCGTCCATCTTCCAACCCGAAATTGAGCGGCCCCACGTAAGCAACGGTTACGTCAACATCATCAGGATAAAATGCACGGTGGTAAACAGCGGTCTGTCCGCCTTTGCTGATACCTGTGTTCACCCATTTCCCTGTGTAATATTTTTTGAAGATTTGCACCACCGCATGATGGTCGGCGTTGGCGTTTTTTACAGTCAGGTAATCCCAGTTGAGCGGACTTGGCCACGAGTTACCAAAATAACGGTGTTCAACAGTAATCTGGTTGGCATTCAACATGGTACTTAACTCGTTGATATAACGAGGCATCGCTGCATAAGCCGCCCCATAGCCTTCGGTTCCCAAAACCACAGGGTTTTCTTTTGCTTTGTCAGCCACAAACACGCGCTGAAGAAAAAATCCTTTGGTGGTGTCGTTGTGGTCGAGCGGCTGCCGAACCATAATCTGGTAAGTTTTTGTAAAGAAATCGTTTCCCGGGATAACTTTAATTTCTTTAAACTGCGGTTGTGCATTTAAAAATTCATCAAGTTGTGAAAGCTGGGCAAAAGTGATAGCCGAAATCAACAGAAAGATAAAAATGAAGTACAGTTTTTTCATGTGTTTATAATTTGTTTTTTAATTGTCACATGGAACTCGCCATCAATAATCATCCATCTGTGTGTAAAATTTTCTCTTATGGCTCGTTTCATTGCAATTTTTTTAGTGGGGTTGAAAATAGAAAAGATTCGGAGAAAAACAGGCGATGTCTCAATTTATCTGCCCTTTCTGGGCGTCTTCAGGTTGATTCCGGGATGAATTGAGCCAAACTTTCAGCTTGTAAATTAAAACTCGTCCTGAAAGGACAAATCATTTCAGCCCAATGGCAACGCCTTGGGT
>JBGSRA010000138.1:0-2045 GCA_041737765.1 Draconibacterium sp.
AAATGTTTCCTGTGCATTGATGATCAATGCTGAAAAAATTGTAATAATTGTAAATAAAACTGATTTCATTTTAATAAGTTTTAAATGTGAATAATTTGTATCAAAAAAAACAGACAGGTCCCTTTTTAACTGAGACCTGCCATAAGAATATTATAGTTTTACAAACTCAACCCTGCGGTTTAAAGCTTTATTTACGGGTGTGTCGTTGGGCGCAACCGCCTGACTTTCGCCCATTCCGTCCGTCACAATCCTATCGGCATTTACACCGAAATTTTTGGCCAGTTCGGCTTTTACCGACGCAGCGCGCCGTTTCGATAAATCCATATTTTTTGCATCGTCACCATCAGCATCGGTATGACCCACAATCTTGACTTTTACTTCGGGTACCTCGTTCAAAATGGTCGCGATATCTTTTAATGTTCCGTATGATTCGGGCTTCACCACATCTTTATTTACATCGAAATAAATTCCGTAGGTAACCAGTTTGCCCTCGGTCAGTAGTTTATTTCTGGTATCTGGCAATCCGGCTGCAATTCTGAAATTGGTAATCATCGGATAACCTGAATCCCAAAGTTCAAAACGCATCATATTAATTTGAAATCCGGGTTTAAAAACTTTTGGCAGGTCAAATACTTTAACCTGATCGAGATAAACCCTTAATCTTGTTTTCTGTATCCAGAATGATAGCCTGTATTTTTTACCTGCATCCATAGCAGCGTTTTCCTTTTCTCCGTTGATTGTATATCCTTCTTCATTATAGGCGCTGTATGTACTACGGTAACCAAAACTCATTTTAATTCCACCTTTTAGCCCAGGCACAGCGCCACCTTCGTCCATATTTTTCGGATCCTCGGCACTGTACATATAAAAACCAAACTCAAAACTGGTATTTCCTTCTTCTTCAGGAAAGGGAATAACATCATACTCAACGGTGAAATTCTCGGGTAACTTAACTTCTTCATCCAGTAATATACAACCCGTGCCATTCATTTTAAACCAGTTGCCTGGATAAAGATTGGTTGTAACTACTTCGCCTGAAGCATTTGTATTCCAGGCCGGTGGAAAATCACCAACTGCCGTTTCTGCAAAATCATCATAAAAAATAACTTTTGCCCCGGGAATAAAGTCGAATTTAGAATACGATTGTAAAGTTTGAACTGCTGCTCCTGGTTGTACTTCGTCGGTTACTTCTGTTTCATCCTGTGCGTTCAGGTTGAAAAAACACAAACAGATTGCAAATGCCGAAAGACACTTAATGATTTTCATAAAGTTGATTTTAGTTATGGATTTTTGAAATTTAAAAAGGTAAGATTATAGTTTTACAAATTCAACCCGTCGGTTTAATGCTTTATTTACCGGTGTGTCGTTTGGCGCAACCGGCTGGCTTTCACCCATTCCGTCGGTTTCAAGCCTGTCGGCATTAACACCGAAGTTTTTGGCCAGTTCGACTTTTACTGAAGCTGCCCGACGTTTTGAAAGGTCGAGGTTGGCAGCATCCTGTCCGTCAGCATCTGTATGGCCCAGAATTTTCACTTTTACATCAGGAACTTCATTTAATATCGCGGCAATCTCTTTTAATGTTCCGTATGATTCGGGTTTTACCACGTCTTTGTTTACATCGAAATAAATTCCGTAAGTAACCAGCTTCCCTTCGGTTATCAATTTGTTGCGCACATCGGGAAGCCCGGTTGCTATCCTGAAATTGGTAAACATGGCAGTTCCCCTGTCGAACCTAACCATATTGTATTTGTAGTTTTTAGACATTGCTTTGGGAAGGTCAAAAACTTTGGTTTGGTCAACATAAAGTCGAATGCGTTCTTTTTGCACCCAAACAGATATTTTGTATTTTTTATCAGCTAACAACCTCACTTTATCGGTATTACCACTAAGATCGGGAGACCCATCACGGTAATACGAAATATAGTAAGTATTATATGCAAAATCGAATCGGATTGCGGCATCGCCGGGGCGGGCTAACCCATAGTCGATATCTTTGGGTTTAGAAGTACTCAGCACATTAAACGACCATGCGACATTATCTCCGT
>JBGSRA010000017.1:0-21946 GCA_041737765.1 Draconibacterium sp.
TCGCTTCATTTCATTTCGCTCAGAATGACAACGAGTTAGGTTTGGAGAGGCAGTTGGCAGGGGCTGGGTTTGCGGCTCTGCCGCGAACCCAGCCCCTGCAAACAGCCTCTCCAAACCTAACTCGCTGTCATTCTGAGCGAAATAAAATGAAGCGAAAGAATCTCATCCTTAAAAATATTTTTACCGGACAACAATGAATTTATATATTAAAATATCAAGCATCAAATATCCAGGATCGAGGATCAAATATCAAATATCAGCATCTTACTGCAGACTGATGACCTGAAAATTTCTATTTAAACATCATGTACTTCAACAAGTTCCAACTCAGGTTTTCTTCGTTTTCGTTTGATTTGTGAAAGAAACAACCCGGCAACCACCACCATAATTCCTACTATTTTTTGAGTTCCCAATTCTTCATTCAAAATAAAAAATGAGAGAATTGCCACAAAAACAGGTATTAAATTAATGAATGAATTCGAACGGTTTACCCCGATCTGTCGAATACTTTTTGTAAAGAAAACAAACGCGAGTGTCGATGAAAAAACTGCCAGCAAAACAATTGCCCTGAAAGCACCTGGATGGAAAGGTCTGCTTATAAAATCGTTAAAATCGACAATCAGCCAAACCGGCAGAAAAAACACAATTCCAATAATGTTCTGATATGCAATTATTGATAGCGTATTATATCGCGAAACCAGGTTTTTCAATACCACGGAATATGCAATTGCAGACAACACAGCAATAAATTCAAGTCCAACGCCAAGAGGCGATGCATCGAATTGAAATGAGCCATTCAAAACTACCAGGCCAACTCCAAAAAACGAAATAGCCAGACCGGCAATATTCATCCATTTTAATTTTTCCCTGAAAAAATACCATGCAAAAATTGGCGAAATGAGCGGAATAGTAGCAACAATAACAGCAGCTACAGTCGATGAAACATATTTTAAACCATAACTTTCGCCCAAAAAATAGATAAACGGTTCGAAAAAAGCCATGAGCACAAACAACCAGAAATCTTTTTTGGAGGGTTTTTGCAATCGCTTTAAAAAGGCAGCAATTACTGTAATCAGCGCGGCTGCAATTGCCAACCTGAATATCACAACGGTTATAGGATTGTAACCTTCATAGGCAACTTTAAACCAGATAAACGAAAAACTCCAGAAAAAAGCAGCTCCGAGCGCCGCACCAAATGCAACGAATTCCTTATTCTTCATCAATTAAATTTGAGTGGGCAAAATTAAATATTAAGCATTAAGAAAAGGGAAGAAATCAAAAAGAAATCTATCCGATAAGTTTTCTAAACAAAAAGGTTTCAATATTTTTGGGCAGAATAAAATTTTGAAATTATTAAACCAAAATCTAAAAAAATGTCGATGAAAAAAATCAGTTTGAAAAGTTTAATGGTTGTATTTGTTTCGGTAATGATGCTACAGGGATTTGTTTCGTGTACTTCGGCTCCAAAACAACCTGCAACAGAAGAGAAAAGTGCTGAGGCAGAGAAATTTATTGGTCTTCAGTTGTATTCACTTAGAGACAGTATGCAGACGAACGTAGCAGGAACTGTTGCAGCTGTTGGTCAAATGGGATACAAATTTGTTGAAACTGCAGGATACGGCGATGGAAAAATTTATGGAATGGATCCTGTTGAATTCAAAAATTTGTGCGAAAGCAATGGCCTGAAATTTTTGGGCGCTCACACCGGACAGGATGTACCGACAAAAGAAAAATGGGCCGAAACAATGGCATGGTGGGATGTTTGTATTGCAGCACACCAATCAGCAGGCGTAAAATGGATCGTTCAACCCTGGATGGGTGGAACAGGTTACGAAAGCCTGGATGGTTTAAAAAGTTATTGCGAATATTTTAATGCAGTTGGCGAAAAATGTAACGCAGCCGGAATTCGTTTTGGGTACCATAATCATGACAAGGAATTTTCTACCCTTCTGGAAGGGAAACCGGTTTATGACTGGATGCTCGAATTGACAGATCCTGCCAAAGTTATGTTTCAGCTCGATTTGTACTGGATAGTTGTTGGAGGAAAAGTTCCAGCTGAATATTTCGAAAAATATCCGGGCCGGTTTGAATTGTGGCACATAAAAGACAAAGAAGAATTAGGTGCCAGCGGAATGATGGATTTCGCATCTATTTTTGCCGCAAAAGAAAAATCAGGGGTAAAATACGGAATTGTTGAAGTGGAAGAATATAACTTTCCTCCACTGGAAAGCTGTAAAAAAAGTCTTGATTTTTTAACTGCTGCTGAATACGTAAACTTAGCCGAATAGATAATAAGCTCTGTTAAATAAAAATGCCGGGGTTTTGAAACTCCGGCATTTTTTGTTGTTTTCCATTTAATTTTAGAATTTCCCAAACTTAAAAGTGAGCCCGTAATTAAATCCTCTTAAAGCATCTTTTTCGGTTTGAGCCAATTGAATTTCAGATGTGTGTCGGTAACTAACCGCTGCGGCTAATCTGAAAAAACGGGCTAAATTAAATTCCAGTTCAACAGCTGGTTCAATTACAAAAAAAGCATCATAATCGTACTCGTATCCCGGCTGTGGCTGTCCCCAGTATTCCCATCCGTACATATCAACCAGGGCAACACCTCCACCTCCAATCAAAATTGGGAATGACAAATGTACAGGTGATTTTCCTGCAATTATTGGTTCAATTATAAAACCTCCGTATCCCCCTGCCAGCGACAAATCATGATTTGTATTGCTGGATCCGTTATGGTAATAATTATAATCCAGATTGTTTACAAAACCGTAGCCGCCCAAACCAAATGCAAGTGCATGATCGAATATAAATGCTCCCCTTCCGCCGGTTACAAGTGCATCGTGCCCGCCAATATTTGAGTAACTAACAGTAAAGGCACCGTACCCGCCATTCGATTTATTCCTCGAAAAAACGGTCCTTACTTCATCGTTCTGATACGATGAATCCTGTGCTTTGACGAATGATACCGCCAAAACAAAAACTAAAAAAATTGTTGTTTTTTTCATGATGAATATTTTAAAAAATTATTAATGATTTCGGTATTAGAAATTATATTTTGCTGTTAATGCAAAATCGAATAATTGAAAGTCGAACATTTCGCGACCAAATAAATCGAAATACGGTTTTACCTCCAATCCAACTGAAATGGGGACTTTCAGAAACATGTATTCAAGACCGGCAAGTCCATCGAGACCCGCGATAAATGCGGTGTGTGTAACATAATAACTCGAATTGTAATTGTAGTACTGCTGATCCCAGCGCTCGTAACCGGCATGTACACCCGCACCATAAACAAAAGTAAGCTGGTCGGTAAAAGTGAAAAGATCGTAACGGTGCCATTCTTTTAAAGCATGAACCAAAAATCCTCTTTCTCGCGAACCAACCAGAAATTTATACGAATTCAGTTCATCGGTAAAAATCCTGTATTCAATTCCACCTGTGTAACCCGCACGAATTCCCACAGCTTGTTTAAATTCCTGTGAAATAGCGAAATAGTTAGATAGAATTAGTGCTGTTATAAAAAGTAAACGTTTCATTTTCAGGCATTATTTAAGTTAAAATCAGTTTACAGGAACAACTTTTCCTGATCCGGAAATATTCGTTTGGATGGTTGGATTTCCAACGTAATAAACATTACCACTCCCCGAAATTTTTGCAACAATAGAATTTATTGCATTTACCTGAACGTTTCCTGAGCCTGAAATATGTGCATTACAATTGTTCACCAACAAATCATAACTGTCAATATTACCTGAACCACTAATTGATAAATCAGAAAGACCTGCATCACCCGAAATTTTCATCCATCCTGAACCTGAAATTGAAGCATCGACAAAATTTGCATCTACCGCGGTTGAAATAGATCCCGACCCTGAAATGAAAAGTTCGAGTTCGTCGGTTGTAAAATGGCCGGTTGTAATGTTTCCTGAACCACTCTGTTTCACACCTTCAAGAGCAGGTATGGTGATATACACTTTCATTGGCAGTTGATGTTTAACATTGTGCCAGCCGGGAATGTCGATTAGCAGCGTGTTATTGGATACACTGGTTTCAATGTAAGGAATAATGTTTTCTTCGGCATTGATCAATACCTCAGTAACATTGCCTTTGGTAATGTGAATTTCAAAATCGCCGGCCGACTTTACCTTGTTGAAAGTGGAAACCGACCTTCCCTGCGATGATTCAATCCCATTACCTCGAATGGTAATATCGTCGAAACAGCTTGTTGCTGCAAAAAGCAGCATGGTGAAAAATGATAATTGTTTAATTGTTTTCATGAGCTTTTAAATAAATAATTGTTCTGTTTTTAAATATTTGTTTTCTGTAATCGTATTGACAGCATTTTTTTTTATTGGTTGCAAAACCACGAAAAAAAAATTAAAAAATGATAAAAAATCAGTAGTTCATAATGCTAATGTTTCCTCCAACTGCATTGATAATCAGCTTTTGGGTTTTTGCTCCACTTCCAAAGTTCCCGGTGAGTTTCATTTTTTTCTCCTTTTCGTCGAGTACTTCTTCTTTTTTGATGTCAATTTTCCGGCTAAAATTTGTTTCGCTTTTTGTATGCGTTATTTCGAAACCAAATTCATCTTTCTCGCTGAAATAGAGATTTAAATCGGTAGATTTTGATTCAACAAACACCGATTTGAAACCGGTTGCTACCTGCTCAATGTCCAGGTCGCCATACTCAGTTTTAACATTCAAACTTTCAGTTATTTCGTTAATCCGGTAATTTGTAAAACTTCCCTTTGCTGCTAAAATTCCGATTGCCTGAATGCGGTATTTGTCTCGTCGCGAATCGGTGTTGAGTTCTTTAATTTCATAAATTTCAAACTCTGAAGATTTACTTAAAACCTGCAATTTGTCGGCTTTTTTAATATAAATTTCGCTGTAGTTACAATCCAGTCTTCCCGATTTTAACTGGTTTATTGTTGCATCGGCAAAACTGAGTTTAAGATTTGTTTTCCCCGAAAAATCATGCGATTTCAGATTTCCGTTTGAAAGCGTAATTTCGATATCGCCCAAATAATCATCTATGTATATGTCACCGAATTTGTTCTCAACTTTTAACTTATTGGTTTCAGGCATCCAAACCGTGTAATCGATTTCGATTTTGCCATCAGACTGAAGTACGGTTTCTTTAAAATTAAGAACTTCTTTTTCCAGTCCGCTGCGGTTTTCACCGACTTTCGTGCGGGCAGTTACATAATGCTGACTGTTTACAAAATCAAAGTCAACCTCGCTGATTAATTTTTCAAGTCGTGACAACTTTTTGTCTTCCACCTTTATTTTAATTTCGAAAATGATGGAATCCTTTTCCCAGGTATTTATTTTAATTTTCCCGTACTTGTTGGTAATTTCAATCTGGGTTTCCGGAGAAACCTTAAATCGCCTGTTAATCTGTTTTGTTTCGGTAAACTGCGCCAAAACCATCACCGGAATCATAAAAATGATTAACACAGCAAAAGTCTTTATTTTAATTCGATTCATAGTTTTTACTTTTTTTAGCAATTAATTTGATCGAGTACCTGATCAACCATTTTTAACCTGAAGCGGTTGTTTTCAATCATCGCCTCAATCACCTCTTTTTTCGAGATATTATCTTTCAAATCTATTTTTAAAACATCGTACATCTCCTGTAATTCGGTAAGGTCGGTTTCTACTTCCTCTTTTATTTCGGGGAAAGTATCGTAACATTTGCGTATTTCGTCCATTTTTTCGTTCACCTGACTGGCATAAAAAGCTTCAGCCTCAACCAATTCACGTAGTTCGGGATCTTCGGTCTGAACTGCTATTTCTTCCTGTTTAAAAAGACTGGTTTTAGTTATTACTACAGTAAACACAACTGCGATGGTAATAACTGCTGCCACCCGCAAAAAATAGTTCACCATATTCGGGGATTTGTGTTTAGGTTTCGAAATGTTTTCCCACACTTTTTCTGAAGGTTCAAGCTGGTCGAACGCTTCACGGTTTGCTTTTATAAATTCTTCCAAACGATCAGTTTGCATAACTTCCTGTTTTTTGTTCCTTTAAAATTTCAATAATTCTTCGTTTTGCTCTCATATACTGGCTTTTCGAAGTTGACTCGGTGATATTCAGGATTTGTGAAATTTCACCATGATCATATCCTTCAAGCAAATAGAGAGAAAAAATAATCCGCCCACCCTCGGGCAATTTTTCCATTGCCTTTGTAATTCCTGCCACAGTTAACAGAACTTCTTCCTCATTGTTATCGTCCAGCTCCGGCTGATCGAAACGATGCATTTCATCCATTAATGTCAGTTCCACTTTTCTTTTATTTTTTGCATTGATGCAGGTATTAATCACAATTCGTTTAAGCCATGCGCCAAATCCCGATTCGAAACGATAAGATTCAAGCTTCATAAAAGCCTGTGTAAAAGCTTCCTGCAGCATATCTTCTGCCTCCTCGCGATTGTTCATCATACGGTAACACACATTAAACATGGCTTTTGAGTACAACTGATACAGTTTGTACTTCTGCCTTTCGTCGCCGTTTTTACATGCTTCGATAATGGTTTTATGTATGTCGTCGTATTGTCCCAATTTGTTTACTTTCGATTTTAATGACAATGAAAAAAATAAAGGGTTGCAAAAGGGCATATATTTTTATACAAATTCATCTCTTTTCACTTTAAGTGCAGGCCAATTCGAACCTTTAAATCTGTTTATATAAAAATAGTCACGGTAACAAAAATAACACCGAAACACTTTACAATCATTTTCTCAAAATAAACTTTTTAAAAAGAGCTGGTCTATTTATTCCGTGAATTTTAACTTTCGAAAAAATAAAATATTATATTTGCCCCCGCAAAAATACATGGTGGTTGTAGTTCAGTTGGTTAGAACGTCGGATTGTGGTTCCGAAGGTCGTGGGTTCAAATCCCATCATCCACCCAGATAAAGTAACCGTATGATTTTCATACGGTTACTTTTTTATCAGCCAGAAATAAGATTTTCACATTCTACCGCATATAATCCTGTAGTTCAGCTTTCTAAAGCCAGATTTCCATGCTTTCTATTTTAAAAATTGAATATAATCATGATTCAGTACAAAAAAAAATTCATCTTTTAATCAATAATCAAATAAAAATATTTTCTTTGCAATGCATTAGGACGCATTTTACAAAGTTATTATTTCATATTACTGTTAGGAATTAGAATTTATTAGGCTAAAAATAGTTCTGTAGATTTGATTTTTATGCAGTATTGTTCTTGAAAAAGAAGGGACTTTTAAACATAAGCATCGATTGATCAGTTGTTTAGAAATCAAATGAGATGGAAAAGGTTTTCATTGTCATTTAAAACTGATTCACTGATGAATTTGAAGATATTTTTATTTTTTTTATTTACGCTTTTTGAAGATGTTATTGCTGATTTAATCAGTTAGAGAAAGCTCCGGAGAGTTCCGGGGCTTTTTTATTGTCAAATCAATCTCTTTTATAGTTGCTTTCCTAATTTTATCGAATGCAAATTACCGGAATAATACTGGCAGGTGGTTTAAGTAAACGAATGGGCACCGACAAGGCTTTAATCCAACTTAATGGAAAAACCTTGCTTGAAAACGCAATTGAAATTTGCAAACCGGTTTGTAAATCCATAATTATCAGTTCCAACAATAAAAACCATGAATTTTGCGGATATCAAATAACACCCGACGAAATCAAATACTGCGGGCCGTTGGGTGGAATTTACTCATGCCTGATAAAATCAGATACCGATTGGAATTTTGTAATCAGTGTAGATGCTGCTTTTGTTACTCTTAGTTTTATAGAGTTTTTAATTTCAGAGGTCAATAATAATGATGCTGTCATACCTTTACATTTCAATGGGAATGAACCACTTATTGCATTGTATCATAAAAATTGCATTCCGGCAATTCTAAAGCAAATCGGAAAGAAAGATTATAAAATGCAAAACCTTTTAAAATCGCTTAACACTAAATTTACCGATGTGCAGAAATGGGTTGATATACATCCAATTATTTTAAATAATCTAAATCGTCCGGAAGACCTGAGAATTTAAAGTCAGTTTATTTTCGGAATTTCAAATTATACATTTGTTTGGAATCATTTTAAATTTCAATATTCATCTGTTGCTATTAATTGTGGGCTAAAATTTTCACCTATCATATTGTCAATCAATTAAAAGGAAATTTTATTTTATTTATTAATCATATGTTCAATAATGGTATTTTAATGTTTTTAAATATCTATTTTACGAGATATGTCGATATGAAGAATTCTGTATGTTTGCGGGAAATTAGAATTTCAGTATGTCGAATTCCAGGCGTGATTTTATCAAAATTACATCGTTAAGTGCTGCAGGTCTGGCAATTAGCGGTAAATATCTGTATTCGGCCCATGCATCACAAACAGCTCAGCAAACTTTAGCAGAAAGCGCTGCGGCGGAAATGGTTCGCACATCAACTTATTGCGAAGTTTGTTTCTGGAAATGTGCCGGATGGGTTTATAAAAACGAAGACGGAAACATTAAAAAGATTATTGGCAACGACGACGACACCAATTGCAATGGCAGACTTTGTCCGCGGGGCACTGGTGGTGTTGGCATGTACCATGATGAAGACCGGCTGAAAACCCCGTTGCTCAGGGTTACCGGTGCCGATGGCAAACAAACTTACAAAGAGGTTTCGTGGGACGAAGCGCTTGATTTTGTTGCGAAAAAACTGCAACAAATAAAAGCCGAACACGGACCTGAATGTACTGCATTGTTTACGCACGGTTCAGGCGGTCATTATTGGGGTAACCTGCTGAAAGCTTTTGGCTCGACCAACATTGCAGCGCCATCTTACGCACAGTGTCGTGGTCCGCGCGAAGTGGCGTTTCTTGCCACTTTTGGCGAAAGTCTCGATTCACCGGAGCCTACCGATATTCGTGATACCCGCTGTCTGGTTTTAATTGGTTCGCACATTGGCGAGAACATGCACAACGGCCAGGTTCAGGAAATGTCGGATGCCATCGATAAAGGCGCTGCCATTATTACTGTTGACCCGCGATATTCCACCGCTGCCAGCAAATCGAAATTCTGGCTGCCCATAAAACCGGCTACCGATATTGCACTTTTACTGTCGTGGATTCGCGAAATCATCAATAACAATTGGTACGACCGCGAATACGTTGAAAAATACACCTACGGTTTTGAAGAGCTGAAAGCTTATGTTCAGCCATTCAGTCCCGAATGGGCTTATGGAATCACAACCATCAAACCCGACCAGATTAAAGAATCGGCCCGCGAAATGGCCAATGCAGCGCCGGCGGTGATTATTCACCCCGGAAGACACGTAACCTGGTATGGTGATGACACACAGCGGTTGCGGGCAGTGGCAATTTTAAATGCGCTGCTTGGTTCGTGGGGACGCCGCGGAGGTTATTACAAACCGGAAAAACTAGATGTTCCGGAATATCCGCATCCACCTTTCCCACCAGTTACCCGCAATTGGAGAATGGCCATGGGTGGAAAATATGCCCTTGCCGATTTGGCTTTGGCCAATGGCGTTTGCGATGCCACCATTCCGTCGCCTGATTTGGATTGTAATATCAGGGGATGGATTGTGAATGGTACCAACCTGATAATGACATTGCCTGACAAGAAAAAAACGATTGATGCTATAAATAACCTCGAATTACTGGTTGTGGTTGATACCATGCCGATGGAAATAACAGGTTATGCCGATGTTGTGCTTCCCGAATGTACTTATCTTGAAAGGTGGGACGATTTGCGCGTGGTACATGGTCGTGTTCCCAACATTGCATTGCGCATGCCGGCTGCCGAACCAAAATACAACTCGAAACCTGCCTATTGGATGGCAAAGGAACTCTCGAAAAAAATGGGGTTGGAAGCTTATTTTGCCTGGGAGAAATTTGAAGATTTGCTCGAGTGGCAATTAAAAGAAGTAGGCTCATCGCTTGAAGAAATGAAACGCATCGGTGTTAAGAATTATCCAAGAACTGCCGACGACCTCTATTTTACTCCGGGTGAAGAAATCGAATTCAGCACCAACACAGGTAAAATAGAATTGATGTCAACCGCGTTTCAGGGTGAAGGTTTCGACCCGTTCCCGGTTTACACACAACACATGGAACCGCCGGCAGGTTTTTATTACCTGAATTACGGTCGCGCACCAATGCACACCTTCAGCCGTACTGCCAACAATCCCAACCTTACCGACCTGATGGACGAAAACAAAGTTTGGGTAAACCCGAAAGTGGCCAAAGAGTGGGGATTGAAAAACGACCAACCTGTTTATCTCGAAAATCAGGATGGGGTTATTTCCGATTTTCAGGTGAAAGTGCGTGTAACCGAGCGCGTACGTTTCGATTCGGTGTATATCGTTCACGGGTTTGGGCACTCCGACAAAAAACTGAGTCGTGCATTTGGCAAAGGAGTGAGCGATTCACAATTAATAACAAGGGTTTTGGTTGACCCGATTATGGGCGGAACCGGAATGAGAGGGAATTTTGTAACCTTCAGGTTCGAAAATGAAAGCGAGGTGAAGTCATGAGATACGCAATGGCGATTGATACTAAAAAATGTGTAGGCTGCTCGGACTGTGTAGTGGCCTGCCAGACCGAAAATAATGTACCCATTGGCTACTGCCGCGACTGGATTGTGGAAGTAACCGACGGAACTTATCCGCAACTTGAGATTGAACTCAGAAGCGAACGTTGCAACCATTGCGATAATTCGCCCTGTGTACGTTGCTGTCCAACCGGTGCAAGTCATTACGAAGCCGGTGGAATTGTGTTGGTTACACCCCATAAATGTATTGGTTGCGGAGCCTGTATTACCAGTTGTCCGTATGATGCCAGGTACTCACATCCTGATGGTTACGTTGACAAATGTACTTTTTGTATTCACCGGGTTCAAAAAGGACAGCAACCGGCGTGTGTGGCTGTTTGCCCAACCAAGTGCATGTATTTTGGCGATTTGGATGACCCGAACAGCGAAGTTTCGGTTATCATGAAAAAACGCAAACACAAAACACTGATACCCGAAGCCGGCACAAAACCACAAGTTTATTACCTGATTTAATTGTGAAACCATGAGAGAAGAAATCATAACATCAGGGAGATTAAATCCTAATATCGACCCGTATCTTCAAATCTGGCACTGGCACATACCGTTGTACCTGTTTTTGGGTGGACTGGCTGCCGGAATCATGTTTTTTGCCAGTTTATATACCATTCTGAATAAGGAAAATAAGTACCCGGGGGCAGTTCGCAGAGCGCCAATTATTGTACCTTTTCTATTAATTATTGGTTTAACTGCACTGTTTTTCGATTTAAAACATAAACTTTTTTTCTGGCAATTATATACAGTTATCAGAATTCAATCCCCAATGTCGTGGGGTGCGTGGACTTTAATGGCAATCACTCCATTGTCGATGGTTTGGGTGGCAATTCACATCCGCGAATTTTTTCCCAAATGGGATTGGAAATTCGATATTTTAAAAGACGTTGAAGCCTTTTTCATCAAATATAAAAAGCCGCTGGCCTGGGTAATTTTGTATTTCTCCACCATTCTGGGGATTTACACAGGCATACTGTTTTCGGCATTTAACGCCCGCCCGCTGTGGAATACTTCCATTTTAGGGCCGCTTTTCCTTACCTCGGGTTTGTCGGCTGGCTCGGCAGTTATTATACTGTTTTCGCAACGCCACAAAGAGCGGATTAATTTCGCAAAAATCGATATTATGCTCATTGGCATCGAGCTGTTTCTGATTATCCACATGTTTATGGGTTTCCTTGCAAGTACCGAAGTTCAGATTGAAGCTGCCAATATGTTTCTTGGCGGACCATATACAGCACCGTTCTGGATTTTCGTGGTAATTATCGGGATGATTGTACCGGCTATTCTCGAATTTCTCGAGTTGAGGAAATTTCATATTCCGGTGATTATTCCGGTGATATTGGTTTTATTTGGCAGCCTGATGCTGCGGTTTATTTTTGCCTATGCCGGCCAAATGAGCCGTTGGCTGTATTAGTTTAAAGTTCAGAGTTTAAGGTTCAAAGTTTTGTTCAGAGTTTAAAGTTTAAAGAAATTATATATGGAACAGAAAAAATACATGAATCCCTATTTGGGTGGGGCTTTGCTGGGATTGGTTTTGGTTGCGGCGTTCTGGATTTCGGGGCGCGGACTGGGTGCCAGCGGTGCTGCAAAAAGCGTTGTGGTTACAGGCGTTAAAACTGTAGCTCCGGCACATGTCGAAAAAACGGCATTCTATCAGGATTACATGAAAACGCACACCAATCCGATGAAAGACTGGCTGGTTTTCCAGATGCTGGGAGTGGTTGTGGGTGGATTTTTATCGGGAGCTATTGCCGGCCGCCTGAAATTTACTGTGGAAAAGTCGCCAAAAATCACCAATAAAATCCGGTTGATTTTCGCGGTGCTCGGAGGTATTTTCTTTGGATTCGGTTCACAATTAGGGCGCGGATGCACCAGCGGTTCTGCATTAACCGGCATGGCGGTGCTTTCGCTGAGTGGCTTTTTGTCGATGGCAGCTATCTTCGGAACTGCTTTCGCTCTAGCCTACTTTGCCCGCAAATTGTGGATATGATAGTTTAAAGTTTCGGGTTTAAAGTTTAAAGTAAGAGAAATTGTAGAATTCATGGATTTACGCATTAAAAAATCAGTAATAAATCATCAATAATAAATCGATATGGGACCATTAGTTGTTTACGAAATAATATCTGAGAACGTCAACCTGTTTCTTGCTTTCATTATCGGAATCGGGTTTGGATTTGTTCTCGAATCGAATGGATTTTCATCGAGCCGTCGTCTTGCAGGTATGTTTTACGGATACGACACCACCGTTTTAAAAGTGTTTTTTACCGCTGCCATTGTTGGTTCGGTTGGCCTTTTATTCCTTGGCCTTTTTAAATGGATTGATTTAAGTTCAATCTACATTAACCCAACTTACCTGTGGTCAACACTCGGAGGTGGTGTGATTATGGGCGCTGGTTTTATTATGGGCGGTTATTGCCCGGGAACCTCGTTCTGTGCAGCATCCATCGGCAAACTCGATGCACTGGCTTTTATCGGAGGTATGTTTATTGGCATCCTTATTTTTACCGAAGGCTACCCGTTGTGGGAAGGATTTTACAACGCAAAATTTATGGGGTCGCCGGTTATCAGCGAAATGCTGGGTACTTCAAGGGGATTTTTAACACTCCTTATCATTCTGGTAGCGCTTGGAATGTTTTGGGTTGGCGAGTGGGCTGAAAAGAAATTTGCCCGCGACGACTACAAACTGAATCAAAAATAATACGTAAGAAAGATTTGAAATTAATTAATAGAAGGTTTTAACTTCGGTCTTCGGTCTCCCGACTTCCGACTAATTTTTAAAATATGAAAGCACGAATCATACTCGCAACAGCAATAATTCCACTCGGACTGATTATTGCTGCCGTACCTGAAAACACCACCAAACCATATAAATTAACGGCTGAGCAATTGCTTGAAGAAGTAAAAAGCGGTACACAGTTTATGCAGCCCGACGAAATTGCAGACATGGTAGTTTCCAAAGACCCAACTTTGCAGTTAATTGATGTTCGTGCAGCCGATGAATTCGAAAAATTCAGTTTGCCCGGAGCAATCAATATTCCGCTGGTTGATATTTTGAATCCTGAATGGGAAGAAACCATAAATCAGGATGTAAAAATGAATGTATTTTATTCGAATGGCACAAACGATGCCAACCAGGCCTGGATGATTACCCGCCAGTTAGGCTATCAGAACAACTATGTTTTGCAGGGTGGCGTGAATTACTGGGTCGAAACCATCATGAATCCTCAGGTTCCGCCAAGTACAAGTCCGAATGAGGAAATGGCAAAATACGATTTGCGCAAAGGTGCAGGCATGGCTTTGGGCGGTGCTGCTGAAACCACACAACCTGCAGCCGCAGCCGCCGGCGGAGGCGCGAAACCACCTATTCAGAAGAAAGATAAAAAGAAAAAAGTACAGGGGGGTTGTTAAACAATCACTTTCACTGTTACTTTCTAAAAGATAGTATAAAACGCCCGGTAATTTATTTTGCCGGGCATTTTTGTATTTATGGAATAACTTTCATTCACTCTAAATAAAGATATATGTTTACTTAAAATAATTAAAAGTTACATACTGTTTCCCTTTCAGGAATATCTTTCCTGTTTTTTAAATACTGGCTTGGAGAGATTCCTTTTAGCTTTTTAAAATGTTCGTTGAAGTTTGAGATGTTGTTAAAACCACTCTCATAACCTATTCCCGATATATTCATCTTGCCTTCAATCAGCAGTTTACAGGCGTGCCCAATTCTGATTTCATTTAAAACAGTATGAAACGATTTCTTTGTGTGCTTTTTAAAATACCTGCAAAACGAAGTAGGGGTCATTCCAATTATGCCGGAAACCGTTTCAAGACTAATATTCTTTTGAAAATTATCAATCAAATAACGGTGGGCTTTATCAAACCTGTCAAAATCGGCCGACTTCATGATTTTCGAATATCCAGCACTGGCCAGCAGTTGTTTCTCTTCGGTTTCGGCCATAAAATCAAGCATTTTTACCAATTGCAATAACTTATCGATTCCGGTTGCCTTTATCATTTCCTTCATCATAATTTCAAGCTTCTCCCGTGCCGAACCAAAAAATTTGATACCGTATTTCGATTCTAATAGCAACCGGTTAATCGCTTTCATTTCGGGCAGATTGGCCAGCGGACCTTTTAAAACCGCATCGTGAAAATGTACCACCTGCACATGTGCCGTCAGTCCGGGAATGTTCTCCCTGTAAATCGGTTCGCTTCTCCACACATGTGGTAAATTGGGCCCTACCAAACCAATATCGCCTTCTTCGAAAGCCTCGGAATGGTCGCCAACAAAGCGTGTCCCGCTTCCTTTTTCAATATAAATAATTTCTGTTTCAGGGTGAAAATGCCACGGAACATCCAGATACGGACAATCTCTGTCAAGGATATTTATGCCAAATTCCGATTCGGTTGAAAGCTTTTCATAAAACTCTTCCTTTTTCATATCTTATTTATTTGCGAAATTGTAAAAATAAGATAAATAACCATTATCCTCAGAAAATGTGAATGTAGAACTCAATTCATTCTGTACCTATTTTTATTACCAAAAAAAATATGAGCAATTACATTCCAAACAAAAATCGTTATCTGGCGATGAAATACAACCGTGTTGGGAAAAGCGGACTTAAATTACCTGCTATTTCTGCCGGTTTGTGGCAGCATTTTGGCGAAACCGATGTTTATGCAACCTGCCGTGATATTATTTGTCGTTCGTTCGATTTGGGAATCACGCATTTCGATTTGGCAAACAATTATGGAAATCCTCCGGGTTCGTCGGAAGAGATTTTTGGTAAAATTCTTCGAACCCAGTTACAAGGTTATCGCGACGAAATATTAATTACCACCAAAGCCGGTTATGATATGTGGGAAGGGCCGTATGGAGAATGGGGCTCAAAAAAATATCTGGTAGCCAGCATGGACCAAAGTTTGAAACGTTTGGGCGTTGATTATGTCGATATGTTTTACTCGCATCGTTTCGACCCTGAAACACCGCTTGAAGAAACCATGAGAACGCTCGATTTGTTTGTCAGACAAGGGAAAGCGCTTTATGTAGGCATTTCGAATTACGACCTGGAGAACACCAAAAAAGCTGTTTCAATTTTGAAAGATTTGGGAACTCCATGTTTAATTCATCAACCAAGTTACTCGATGTTTAATCGTTGGATTGAATATGGATTGCAGGATTACCTCCAGGATGAAGGAATTGGCATGATTACTTTTCAACCCATGCAACGCGGCCTGATTACGAACACTTATCTGAATGAAATTCCTGCTGAAAGGGCCGCGAGTCTTGCTGAAATTGGTATTACCGAACCCCGGGTTGCCAAGGCCTGGTTGCTAAATGAAATTGCAATTAAACGCGGACAATCACTGGCTCAAATGGCCATCGCCTGGGTTTTGCGCGGGGGCAAAGTTGCTTCGGTGCTGGTTGGTGCTGAAAAAGTTGCACATATTGAAGACAACATTGCAGCATTGAATAACCTGGAGTTTACCACTGAAGAGCTGAACCAAATCGATTTAATTCTAAAATCATAGATTTGGTTAAACCATTATTACAACCTAAATTTAAAAACAATACAAAACGATGGGTATGAAAATGAAACTGTCAATTTTACTGATAATTATTATCAGCCTCAACATCAGGATAAATGCGCAAGAAATAAGTCCGTACCTGTTTGGGCAAAACCATTGGATTGCTACCGGTGATGAAGGAAACAGGATTGGTTATATGGATGTTTTATGGCCTAAAGTAAAAGAGAGCGGTGTGAAATGCATCAGAATCGGAGGCAACGCTTATAATCACAGGTTTCCTGAAAGAAAACGACTTTCCGCGATAATCGATTCAATCCGCAATATTGGCGCAGAACCCTTGTTGCAGATACCGGTTGGTTTTACCGCGATTCAGGCAATGGAACTGGTTGAATATTATACCAAACCCGGCAACAAAAAAGTTCAATACTGGTCGATTGGGAACGAACCTCTTTTGCATAAAGATTTTACCATTGAACAGATTCACGAATACATTATGAGGATTGCGCCGGCAATGAAAAAAGTGGACCCAACCCTTAAACTGTTTGTTTTCGATGAGTGTGAATTGCGTGAAAAAGAATACCGCGAACTGTGTGGCGGAAGGCTCGATATTTCAGGCTTAAAAGAAAATGGCGCGTGGCTGATTGACGGTTTTAACTTTCACCGGTATCCAAACGGCAGGGAGTTCGGCCGTGATGATGTGGTTTTTAGCGGACCTGAAAACATTCTGGCACAAACTAAACTTCTGAAACAAATCATGGACGAAGCCGACAAAAAACACAACCGTACAGGAGATGCAAAATTAATGTGGGGACTTTCAGAAGTCAACGTTACCTATGCAAATTCCGACCGTGAAATTGCAGGTTACGGCAATACTTCGTTTTTGGGCGGACAATTCATGGCCGAAGTTTATGGAATCGGGATGCAATTCGGAGTATTTTCTGTAAATCCCTGGTGCATCAGCGAAACCGATGCAGTGAGCACCGACTTTGGTTACCTGGGTTTGCCCCGCGAATTTTATCCACGCTCCAGTTATTATCACACCCAAATGATGGCCGAAAACATGAAGGGAAGTTATGTGACCACTTCCGATAATCAGAAATATGTAAAAACAATCGCATCGAAAGGTGAAGACCAAATCGCAATTTTGGTTATGAATCAGGACCAAACGACGGATTTCGATTTCGATATTATTTTTAATATGAATGAAAAATCGAAGAAACCGCTTGTGATAAATGCTGAAGCCGCGCTTGATGTAACTTTCAGCGGGCGTGTTGAAAATCAGACATCTATGCTGTTCGTTTTCGATTCAAAAGGCACACTGAAAAAACAAATTATTTACGGACTTAAACACAATTTAAAAAATTTGCCACCCGAGGTAAAATAAAAAAGTCAAAAATGAACAGTGGAGAAAATGAAAAACAACAATAGAAAATTTTAAAAAAACTTCATAATGAAAAAAGATAATCGGATTATTTTCAATGGATTATTTTTGCTGATAATAATTATCACAATCAATTTTTCCGGAACAGGACAAAATACCGAATTTGGATTTATTCCAAATGTTTCAACAATTGCAGGAGATGCACTTCCGTCAACCGGAATGCAACAAATGCCTTCGCAAATTACACATGTTTCGGCTGTTGCTCCCGACGTTCTTTGTATCGAAATCGATGCCTGTAAAATCATCCCAATCATCCAGATTCCATACCAGGCCGACCCCGCCGATGTTGTAACTGTGGGTGGAAAAACTTTACTTGGTGAGCCGAGGGACATGTTTGTTGTTCGCAATGGATTTCCGCTTGGAAGTTTGGTTGGTCCGGAACGTAAAACGCTTGTTTTGCACGAAAGAATTGCCGGAATCCATTTGGATACCAGAGTTGCTGATTTAGTTGGAAGTTATCAGATTAGTTCTGCAAGTGATGCGAATTACAACAAACCTGTTTCGCCTCTTCAGGTTTCACGAAAAAGCAAACCTACTGCATGGACCGACACCTCATGGAAACTGAACAAGGAACAGTTTTATACTGCAAAACATTATTTGTATTTAAAACTTCCGAGTGAGCTCAAAACAGGCCATGCTTACCTAATTAATCTGCCAGATTTAAATCTGAAAAGTTCAGCTTATTATTATGTCCACGATTCCGTTCAGGTTCGGAGTGAAGCAGTACACGTTTCACAAATTGGGTTTCGTGCCGACGATCCGGATAAAAATGCTTTTCTTTCAGTATGGATGGGAAATCAAGGAGGATACATTTATCCTAAAGAACCAATATTTTGGTTGATCGATGACAAAACCAATGAAAAAGTTTTCGAAGGGAAAGCAGTTATCCAGTGGAAAGGAAATGAACAGGAAGGAATTGGTTCTCCTATTAATCACAGCGGAGCCGATGTTCACCGTTTGGATTTTAGCAGCTTTACAACTCCCGGTCGTTATCGGGTATGTGTTGACGGGATTGGATGCGGTTATCCTTTTAACATCGACGAGGAAAATACCTGGAAAAATGCTTTCGAAATTTCCATGAAAGGAGTTTTTAACCATCGAAGTGGAATTCCAATGTTACCACCTTACACCGATTTTGTGCGTCCGCGAAGTTTTCATCCTGAAGACGGAGTAAAAGTGTACCAGTCAACTTGCTCGCTTTTAAACAGTGGTAACGGTTTGAATGCAATGGGAACTGACAAGGGAAATTTTCCAAATCTGGTTGCAGGCAAGACCGATGTACTGGTTCTTGAAGCTTGGGGAGGAAATATGGATGCTGGTGACTGGGACAGACGTATAAATCACCTTTTTACACCCAGATTATATTTGGAATTGGTCGAACTTCAACCTGAATATTTTAAAAATCTATGTTTAAATATTCCCGAATCTGGTAACGATTTGCCAGATATTTTGGATGAAGCCTTGTTTGGGCTGGATATTTACCGGCGCATGCAAATGCCGGATGGCGGTATTCGCGGGGGCGTTGAATCATCAGAACATCCCAACGAAGGAAGTACTTCGTGGCAGGAATCTTTGATTGTAATGGCATACGCACCCGACCATTGGTCAGGCTACCTTTTTGCAGGTGTTGCAGCCCGTGCAGCATATGTACTTAAAAAGCTGGGCAAAAATGATGTGGCTAAAATATGGGAAGTGAGTGCAGTAAAAGCGATGGAATGGGCCGAAGTGGAATACGAGAAATGGATAAATAGTGCTGACTATGAAAAAGTCACAAATCGGGCAAAAAGTGCGGTTCCTGCTGAACGCAATCTGGCCGCAGTTGAAGTATATCGATTAACGCAAAACAAACGATGGCACGAGGTTTACCTTGCTACCCAAAATTTAAAAAGCAATCGATCCGAGGCTACCTTTATTTATGCCCGCCTCGATCCATCCCTTGTGGATAAAACCATGCAAAAGAAAGCCGAAGAAGCCATGATGGCTGAAGCCGATGATATTTTGAAAAATGCAGCAAAGGGCGCTTATGGTATTACAACCGGTTCACCCGGCCGATCACTTGGAGGATTTTCAAGTACTTTTACCATTCCAGCAGAACCTACACTGGTGCGTGCTCATGTTCTATCCGGTGATTCAAAATATTTAAAAGCAATCCTGCGTTCGACCCTGTTTACTGCAGGTGCTAATCCAATGAACCTTTGTTTGACCACTGGTCTGGGCGAAAACCACGTACTTAATCCCTTGCATGAAGATTCAAAACATACCGGACAAGTAGCTCCAATCGGAATATCGGTATTTGGTCCCAGTGAATTAAGTTCATTAGCCAAACCCGGGTCTGAAGTTGAACAAAGACTTCGGGGAGGAATTTCTCCTGCTATTCCTGAATGGCCTACGGCAGAATCATATTTTGATGTATTCTGGATTGTTCCTCAGAATGAGTATGTTATCGATCGACCTCTGGGACAGGCAGCATATATTTGGGGGTATCTGGCATCGCGTAAAAAATTATAATTGATACATGAGATAGTAAAATTTAAAATCAAATAAGATGAAATTAAATTTCAGATTTATCCTCTTCATATTGGTGATATTTATTGCCAAAAATTCAAATTCCCAGCAAATCAGTCCAAACCTTGTAGGTACCAACGTTTGGTACAGTCAGCTAAATGACCAAGTTTGGCAACTTACCAAAGATTCCGGAGTAAAAACCATCAGGATTGGCGGTCATGCATACGATAAAAAAATGCCATCGAATGAAACGCTGCTGGATTGGGTGAGAAAAATTCAGGCCATGGGCGCCGAACCGGTTTTACAGGTTTCGAAATACCAGCCTGCGGAAGTTGCTGCCGGATTGGTGCGACTTTTTAACGTTGAAAAGCACGAGGGAATCAAACCCATAAAATACTGGAACATTGGAAACGAACCGTGGTTGCAGGCCAATCGTCCGGCACAATCAACAATGGGAGCTTTGGTTGAAACCTATTTTAAACCCATTGCTACAGCGATGAAAGCAGTGGATTCCACCATCATGATTTACGGGCCAAACGAATGCGATTACATGGATTACTACGATGACCTTTTCGGTGGCAAAAATGATATTACAGGGAAAGTGCCGGGTCATAACTATTATTACTGCGATGGTTTAACCTGGCATCGTTATCCGCAGGGAAGCGGCGACCCGGCAGTTGAAGGAGCCAACGATTTTTTAGATAGAATTGTAAAAGCAAAAACAAAAGTTGACCAGATAAATACGCTACATAAACGCACCGGAAAAAAAGCTTTGCAATGGGGAATTGGCGAGTATAACTCAAAAGGAGGACCTGAAGTTCACACCTGGGGAAATGGCCAGATGTTTGGCGCTGTGCTGGGTTGGTGCATGGAATATGAGGCAAATTTTGCCACAAGCTGGAGTATGTTTGAACATGGCGGCGACCGGAAAGGCTCCGATTTCAGTTTTATCGACGGTGCGAACATGACCCCGCGGGCATCGTACCGTCATATGGAATTTGTGGCTAAATATTTTACCGGAAACTTTGTAAAAGGAATTGCCGCCGATACCAGTTTTATGGTTTACGGTGCGCAAAATGGCGACCAGTTGAGTGTAATGATTATGAACCGTGGCTTTGGCGAACCAAGGGAATACAACCTGTATTTGAAGGATGCAGGCCATACCGGTCCCGGACTGAACCTGATTGTTAAAGGAAATCGCGACGATATTTATAAAGATGTAATTCAGCCACGTGCCACACAAGTACTTATTTTCAAGGGTGATTCGGTAACAAAAATCAATTATACCAGCGAAGATTTCGACAATGAACGGCCACCTGCTTATTCAAAAATAAAATCAGTAGCAATGAAAATCAGAACAAAACCATTAGCGCCAATTATCAAAAGAGAACAGCCCGACAATAAAAAATATGTCGATTTGGAGCAATTTTACAATTTTGCCATCAGCGAAGAAATTCATGGTAAATCCGGAAATACAATCCCAATTCCTTCGGGAATCAATGATTTTAATGGAATAAAATTCGATGCCAGAGGCATTATTCAACTGGCAAGTAAGGTTTCGTACGAAAAGTCGCACATTCTTTATCCCGAAAAAATAACCGGAATCCCCGTAAACACGACTGCAAAAAAGTTGTGCTTTCTTCACTCATCTGCATGGGAAAGTGCAAAAGGCACCGGGGTAGTTGAAATTGTGGTTCATTACGCCAATAATCAGTCGCACAAAATTCTGATAAAAAGCAGGGAAGAGGTTGAAGACTGGTGGTTTCACTCTGAAAACTCAATATTTCCAGCCAATGCAGAACTGGCCTGGGAAGGTTCGAACGACCGCGTAAAAGACCTGGGTTTTGTGTTGAAGTTGTA
>JBGSRA010000059.1:0-63090 GCA_041737765.1 Draconibacterium sp.
GGATGGATAAATACGGTTATTTAATTGAGCTGGGAAACGAACTTACAGATTTGGATCCCAAAGAAAAAAACGATCAGAATTTAATTAAAGGATGCCAGTCGAGGGTTTGGCTTGTTGCAGAAATGAATGACGGAAAAATCAATTTCCGCGGCGAAAGCGATGCAGTAATCGTGAAAGGTTTGGTAGCATTGCTTTTACGTGTTGTTTCGGGGCGCACGCCAAAAGAGTTAATCGAAAACGACCTTCATTTTATTGATGATTTAGGATTAAAACAGCACCTTTCGCCAACCCGTTCGAACGGTCTTCTGGCTATGGTCAAACAAATTCGGTTGTACGCTGTTGCTTATAACAAAATTGCAGGATAATACCGATTCAAAAAAAGGAATAAAAGAGATGGATAAAAGAATCGACTTCATTATAAATAACCTTAAAGAGGTTTATGACCCGGAAATACCGGTAAATATTTACGATCTGGGATTGATTTACAACGTTGACGTTGATGATAACAACAATGCCAATATTGTTATGACCCTTACCGCTCCCGGATGCCCGGTGGTGGATATTCTGATGGACGATGTAACACAAGCAGCCCGGGCTGTGGAAGGCATAGAAAATGTAAACATCGATCTTACTTTCGATCCACCGTGGGACAAATCGATGATGAGCGAAGAAGCCCGGCTTGAGTTGGGATTTTTTTGATTACCCTTTTACTATCTGATGTTTTGCAATAAAATCAGGATCGATTTCAATACCGGAACCGGGACCTGACGGAACAGTTACAACTCCTGCATCACTGTCGAGAGAAGATGTTTTGCACTCCAAAGGAATTTCCCTGTTAAATCCCTTGAATTCGTGAAACGGCCCTGAATTGGGAATAGCCGCCACAAAATGCATCATGTACAAATAACCAAGTCCCGAACCTGAAATATGAGGTGTACAAGGCATTCCGTATGATTCTGCCATACGGGCCACTTTCATCGAGCGCACCATCCCTCCAAAATAAAATATATCAGGCTGAACGATATCCAACGCCCGATTACCGATTAACCATCTTAAATTATGCAGGCTGGGCTCCTGCTCTCCACCGGCAATTGGAACTTTTAAGGCATCTTTTACCATTTTTGTCTCTTCGTACCAGTCAAAAGGAACAGGTTCTTCGTAAAAATCAATTTTGTATTCCTGCAAAATTTTACCAATCCTGATGGCTTCATCAACATTGTATGAACCGTTGGAATCAGCATAAATTGTCATTTCATGGCCAAAGGTTTTCCGAACAAGGGGAATCAGTTGTTCAGTTCTTCCGGGAGGATTGTCTTTTGCATTCATCCTGCCACCCAATTTGAATTTGATGGCTTTGGCCTTTGATTCTTCCAATTGCTTTTTCAGGTTTTCGATGGTTCTTTCCGGTGGTATTCCTCTGTCGCCATTTGCCTGGTAAACTGCAATTTTAGGATTATGAATTTCACCCACCAACTCTCCTATTGATTTGCCGGCAATCCGTCCAAGCATATCGAGAATTGCAAATTCAATTGTTGCCAGTGGAACCCAAAGCGCCAGGTTTTGAAGTTTATAATTACTTTGATAAACATAAACCTCATCTAAAAGCTTCTCCCAGTCGCGGGCATCCTTCCCCGGGAAAAATGGTTGCAACCGGTTTGTAAATATGGCATACAGCGATTTAAGCTGGTCGTTGTTACCCACTGAAATCCCCTCAGCTCCATCTTTTGATCGAACACGGCACAGAAAATTGTTTTCATATCTCAATAATTCAAGGGTTTCAATAATAACAGGATCCGGGAATAGTTCTCTTTTTAGTACAGGGGTATTGATTATTTCATCAAGCCTTGAATAATCAACCGATTGATTCGGAGTAGCAGTTTTACATGAATTTAAAGAAATAATCCCGGTAGTGGCGACTGAAGCCGATTTTAAAAAATTTCGACGATTAAGTTCCATAATGATCAGGTTAATTTTTGACTTCAAACTTACAAAAAAAGGCACAAAAAAAAGGCAGCTTCTACAAGCTGCCTCAAAGCCATGAAAACAATTAAACAATGTTCAGAAAACAGAAAACTAGAAACAATTAAATCGTCATAATATCTTTTTCCTTAGCTTTCACTAAGTTTTCGATTTTAACCCCAAAATCATTAGTCCTTCTTTGAACGATACTTTCAGCATCTTTTTCCAAATCTTCTGAAAGTCCATCTTTTTGCAATTTTTTCAAACTTTCATTCGCTTCTTTGCGAACTGTCCTAATGCTTACTTTCGCAACTTCACCTTCCTGACTTGCCTGCTTTACAAGCAATCTTCTTCTTTCTTCAGTAAGAACCGGAACGTTTATTCGGATAATTTCTCCGTTGTTACTCGGATTAAATCCCAAATTGGCATTTAAAATTGCCTTTTCAATCGCCGGAATTACTGATTTTTCCCAAGGTTGAATTGCAACTGTTCTTGCGTCGGGAGTACTTATATTGGCGATTTTACTTAAAGGAGTTAAACTCCCGTAATATTCAACCATAACCCCATCCAACATTGCCGGCGATGCTTTTCCTGCCCTAATGTGTAATAATTCCTTCTCGAGGTGTGCAATTGCAGCATTCATTTTTTCCTCGGTATGCTCTAAAACAAAGTCAACTTCTTCTTGCATTAGGATAAGCCTGTTTCAATTAACTGATAGCAAATATAGAAAAAAAATATACAGATGAAATTTAATCTATAAAATATTATAAAATTGGTTAAAAAAAATTATCGGTGTACAATAGTGCCAATGTTTTCACCGTTGATAACTTTTTGTAAATTACCTTTTTGGTCCATGTTAAACACAAGAATTGGCAAATCATTTTCATTACACATTGTTGTAGCTGTCAAATCCATGATTCGCAAATTTCTTTTATAAATTTCATCAAAGCTTATGGTATCGAATTTAGTTGCCTTCGGATCTTTTTCCGGATCAGCAGTGTAAATTCCATCAACCCGTGTGCCTTTCAGCATGATATCTGCTTCAATTTCAATTCCACGTAACGCACTGGCTGTGTCGGTTGTAAAATAAGGATTTCCTGTTCCGCCTGAAATAATAACAACTTCACCATTGTTCAACGATTCGGTTGCTTTTTCTTTTGAATAAAATTCGCCAACAGGTTCCATTCTAATCGAAGTTAAAACACGCGATTTCACTCCCTGATTTTTCAATGCTGAATCCAGGGCAAGACTATTTATAATTGTTGCCAACATTCCCATCTGGTCGCCTTTAACCCTGTCGAAACCTTTTGCGGCCCCACTTAACCCCCGAAAAATATTTCCACCACCAATAACAATTCCCACCTGAACTCCTGCATTAACCAAAGCTGCTATTTCTTCGGCATAGTCATTTAAGCGGATTTGATCGATACCGTATTGCTGAGCGCCCATTAACGATTCTCCGCTAAGTTTTAAAAGAATGCGTTTATACTTTATCATAATTACCTGGTTTTTTTTGATGATTGCAAAGATAAAATAGTTTTTCGGGAAATATAAAAAGCTACCATCCAGTTGAAAGACTTTACCAAATCTAAGTTTTATCTGAATGATCATCAAAACTGACTTTCAAATTCTTTGGCAGAATGTCGCACTAAAACCCTAAAGATGATAAATTTCTATTGTTATGCCTGTCTTTTAATTACCTTAATATCCAGAAATTTTATCATATCTTCTATTTCTCCACTTTTCTCTATTTCTTTAATTCTTATATTATAGATTTTCAAATCAGTGTATATCTGAAGTATTTTTGATCTAATAAAGGATAGCCACATTAAAATGACACTAAAAATCATCATCAGAGGTGGGAAAAATAAAATTAATGCTAATCCTTTGGTTGAACGGGTTTGAATTTCAAAATCAAAAAAATCCTTATAAATTGGCAATTGAAGAACAAACAGTACCAATCCTACAATCATGATTAAAAAACTAAACAACATTATTATCAATCTATTCTGCAATAAATATCCATCTTTAACTTTATAACTAATAATTGCGGAATAATCAAAATGTTGATAAACAAATCTATTTCGTAATAAATCTATTCCATTGTCATTTATTAAAATGTAATCATTTCCAAACATCATTAAATTAATTTATCAATTCAAAATTAATCATTCAATTTCAATACCTTTTTCATCACAAAGTTGAACAGCCAATTGACTCAATTTATATTTTTGAATTTTGCCACTGGCGGTCATTGGAAATTCATTTACAAAGAAAATGTATTTCGGAATTTTAAAGCGTGCAATTTTTCCCCGGCAGAAATCGAGAATTTCTTCTTCGGTGAGCTGTTGACCTGATTTCAATTTAATAAATGCACCAACTGTTTCTCCGTATTTCGGGCTTGGAATTCCAGCCACTTCAACTGCTTCAATCTGAGATATCAGGTACAGATAATTTTCTATTTCTCGCGGATAAATATTTTCTCCACCCCTGATTATCATATCTTTAATACGGCCTGTAATTTTATAAAAACCATCCTGGGTTTTAACAGCTAAATCACCTGAGTGGAGCCAGCCATCCTTGTCAATAACTTTCTCTGTTGCCAACTGATTTTTGTAATAACCCTTCATAACATTGTACCCACGACAGCAGATTTCTCCCTGTTCGCCTGGTAAACATAGTTCTCCTGTCTCATGATTCACAATTTTTACTTCAACATTAGGGAATTCGAAACCCACTGTTGTGGCACGAACTTCGGCCGAATTATGCGAACGGGTTGCAGTCATTCCCGGTGATGACTCTGTTAAACCATAAACAATAATGATATCTTTCATGTGCATTCTGGTCATTACCTGGTTCATGGTTTCGATAGGACAAAGAGCTCCTGCCATAATTCCGGTTCGTAACGAACTCAAATCAAACAAATCGAACATGGGGTGGTTTAATTCGGAAATAAACATGGTTGGTACTCCGTGCAAAGCAGTACATTTTTCTTTTTGAACCGATGCCATTACCATTACAGGATCGAAATCTTCTGTAAATACCATGGTTGCCCCATGAGAAATAATAGCACAAACTGCCAGAACACATCCAAAACAGTGAAAAAGCGGTACACAAACCAGTAATTTTTCATCGGCTGTAAATTTCATACACTCGCCTGCTGAATGCCCACTGTTTAAAATATTGTGATGCGAAAGCATGACACCCTTCGGAAAACCTGTTGTACCCGAGGTGTACTGCATGTTTATTACATCATGGCACCGAAGATTCTCCTTCACACTTTCAAGTTCAAGATCATCGACATGATTTCCCAACAATATTAATTCAGAAGTATTGAACATTCCCCTGTGTTTCTGCTGTCCAATAAAAACCACATTTTTCAGCTCCGGAAACTTTTCTGAATTCAGTTCACCCCGGGTTTGCTCCTTTAATTCAGGAACGAGTTCAAAAATCATATTTACATAATCACTATCCCGGTATCCATCGACCAAACAAAGTGTTTGAATATCCGCATCTTTTAATAAATATTCTATCTCGGATAATTTGTAATTGGTATTAATGGTCACCAGAATTGCCCCAATTTTTGCAGTTGCAAACATTATTGTAGTCCAGTCGGGTACATTTTTAGCCCAAATTCCTACCTTGTCTCCCGGTTTAACGCCAATAAACAAAAATCCTTTTGCCATGGCATCAACACGATTGTTAAATTCACCATATGTGAACCTGAGGTTTCGATCGGGATAAACGATAAAATCTTTGTCAGGAGTTTTGAAAGCCCACTTTTCGAGTATTTCGCCTAAGGTTGATTCGAGTAACTGCATTTTAATGATTTAAAATGTAATGAATAATCTGTTTAAAAGATTTTACAGCGGATAATATACAACGCCAAGTATTTTTGCTTTTTGATTGGCAGCAGCATGAACATTGTGTGCTACAATAGAATCGAGATAAATGCTGTCGCCTTCGTTTAACAGGTAAATTTCCTTCCCGTAATTAATCTCGACTTTACCTTGAAGAACAAAAATGAATTCTTCGCCCTCATGCGATGATAATTTATAATCCGAATGTGCAGATGGCTCAATATCAATCATAAATGGTTCCATGTGCCGACCGGTTTTATCCTGCGCTAACGAATAAAAGCTTAAATGTTCGCGGGTAGAATCGTCTTTCGTAGAAAAACTAAGTGCCGAATTTCCTGAACCAGCCCTTACAACTACAGGTCCAATCTGATCCTGATCATCGAGAAATGTTCCAATGCGAACACCAAGTGCACGAGTAATTTTTATTAAATGACCAAGCGAAGGCACAATTCCCTTTTCTTCGATATTTTGTAATTGTCTTTCGTCGAGATTTGACTTTAAGGCCAGTTCACTACGCGAAATCTTTTTAAACTCTCTGAAATCTTTAATTTTTGTGCCCAGATTATTCCTGCTTTTCATTTTTACCGGTTTATTTTCGTTCTACAAAATTATATTTTGAAATGGGACTTTCAATACATAAAAATAAAAAAGGTGCCTGAAACAGACACCTTTTAAATATATAATACTTTCGGTTTTTTTAAATCCAGCGAACATACCTGAAATCCTGGCGATGTGGGAGATTTTCGTTTTTAGGATAAATTCTGAATCCGTAATTAAAGGTTCCCGGATGATTTGGATGTAAATTGTGAGAATAGCAACATACCGTTCCTTCACAGTTTTCGGCTAAAAGTTCAACAGATTCAATAATCCGGGTAGGTTGTTTATTTTCGTTTTCAGTAATTACCAGTTCAAGACCTATTTCACTGCATGACAGACCTTTTAAATCGAGATAAACTTTTACCGGATATTGTTGCCCAATTTTCATTTTATTGGTGATTCCATCCGAAATTTCAATATTTTTTACCTCGATGGAATTCCATACCGAGCTGATTTTATATTTCCAAGCTGCCATTTCCCTGGCCAGTTTAAAATCGTCGGCTTTAACCAGTTTTGTGCGGGCAAACTGTGGATTATAGTAACGATCCTGATAATCACGAATCATGCGTGCTGTGGTAAATTCGGGAGCCACCTGTGCAATTGTGTTTTTAATAAATCCAACCCATTTTTCGGGCACACCACTATTATTCCTTCCATAATATGCAGGTACTATTTCATCTTCAAGTAAACCGTAAATGGTTTCTGCATCCAATTCGTCCTGGAAATCCTGAATTTCAAATGTTCTTTCGGCTGGAAGTGCCCAACCTGCATTCTTTTTGTAACCTTCAACCCACCATCCATCGAGAACAGAAAAATGCATTGTGCCATTCATTACACCCTTTTCACCACTTGTTCCTGATGCTTCCAACGGACGGGTTGGTGTGTTGAGCCAAACATCAACACCCTGAAGCATCATTTTTGCCAGGTTCATGTCGTAATTCTGAATAAACAGAATTTTTCCCCTGAACTCGGGAAGTTTTGAGATTTCGACAATATTTTTTATGAGTTCCTGACCGGCTTTATCGGCCGGATGTGCTTTACCTGCAAAAATAAACTGAACGGGTTGTTTCGGATTGTTTACAATTTTTGCCAATCGCTCCAAATTCCTGAATAATAAATAACCTCTTTTATAAGTTGCAAAACGCCTTGCAAATCCAATTGTCAACGCTTTTGGATTTAGTTTTCCCAATATTTCCGTTACCAGCTTTGGACTTTGATGACCTTTCCAATTTTCGGCGAAACGCTTTTTTATGTAATCAATTGATTTAAGGCGAAGACTTTCGCGAAGGTTCCAGATTTCACTATCGGGAACATTGTAAATATTTTTCCAGGCTTCAAAATCGAGTTGAGTTCCCGGAAATTTTTCTCCGAAATATTTATTGTGAATTTCTTTCCATTCGGGTGCTGTCCATGTAGAATAATGAACCCCGTTGGTAACATAACCAATTTCAAGTTCTTCCTGTAAAAATCCGGGATACAGGTGTTTCAGTACCATTTTACTTACCGCACCGTGTAACATGCTAACACCGTTTATACCTTGCGAAAGGTTACACGCCAGGTAACTCATGTTAAAATGATCGTCGTTTACACCTGCTTTACCTAACATGATAAATTCTTCCCAGTTTAAACCAATTTTCCCGGGAAATTTCTCAAGGTAATGTTTTAATAAATCGATGTGGAATGAGTCGTGACCTGCCGGAACGGGAGTATGAGTAGTAAAAATGGTTGAAGCCCTTACAACTTCTTTTGCTTCAGCATAAGATAATCCGTGATTTTTTATTAAATCAGCAATTCTTTCGATACCGATAAATGCAGCATGCCCCTCGTTACAATGAAAAATATCTGATTTATAACCTAATTTATTTAATGCTCTAATGCCCCCCAAACCAAGCAGCATTTCCTGTTTAAGCCGGTTTTCGTTATCTCCTCCATACAAATGGTGGGTAACTGTTCTGTCATAATCATCATTTTCGGGATGATCAGCATCAAGTAAATAAAGTCTTGTACTACCAACACAAACCTGCCAAACACGTGCTACCAACTTTCTGCCTGGAAAATCAACTTCTACCGAAATCCATTCACCATTGCTGTCAATTGCCGGCTGTACAGGGATTTTGGAAAAATGCTGTGCTTCGTAATTTGCAATTTGTTCGCCATTATAACCAAGTGATTGCTGAAAATAACCATAACGGTAAAGCAATCCTACAGCAACCAGGTTTACTTTCGAATCGCTGGCTTCCTTTAAATAATCGCCTGCCAGAATTCCAAGACCTCCCGAAAAAATCTTCAGACTGTCGTGTAAACCATACTCCATACTGAAATATGCAATTTCAGGACCGTCCAACTTTTTCCTTTCATTAAGATATTGGTTGAGTTGAGTTTTTGCCTTTTGCATCTTTGAAACGAATTGTTCGTCCTTTTGAAGTTGAACAAAACGTTTGTAACTCACTTCCTCGAGCAGAACAATTGGATTGTGATTACATTTTTCCCAAATTTTGGCATCAATATATTGAAACAATTCGCGTACTTCAGTATTCCATACCCACCATAAATTTCTTGATAAATCACGCAGCGGGCTTAAACTTTCAGGCAGATTCGACTCTACAATTATCTTTTTCCAGACCGGCTCTACTACGATCGGTCTTTCAACAAATCTTACTCCTTCTGACTCCATATTTTTATTTTAAATTCAACATTTATTAACACTTGATGGTGCAAAAATAAAATTTCCGTAAACAAACGTTACAAAAACACTATTAAATTAAGATTGAGTTACAATGAAATAATATTAACCGGATACTGACTAATTGATTTTACCGCCCTGTTTTCCTGTTTTTACCACTTTTCTGTAACGCAATAACAGTTGCCTCCAGCTTCCTGATTTTTGCCTCTTTTTCGATAATAATTCTCTGTAATGATGCAATTTCGTTTTCAATTTCGTTTTCGGGGACAAAACTGTTTAACCTGATTTTAAAATCGCTTAACACATTCATATAATTAATAAATGCTTCATATGGCGAATCAAACGGATTAAAATAGCTGTGAACTTCGCCATCAGAAAAATATTTGGTTGACATATAATAGAAATGGTCGCTGACCTGCAGATAATTCCAGTCTTTAATTAATTCCCTGTCAGCACATTTGGCCATTTGTTGCCTGAGGTTATATAACTTTTCGAAAGCCTCTTTTTGCATTCCGTTTCCGAGCCACGCGGTTAAATCGCGCTCTTCGTCGGCCCATGAAATGGGGTTAGGCACACTAACCGCAGATACAGGTTGCAAATCGTCAACCACATCTGATGGAGTTGCAAATCGCAATGAAGCATGGTTTGCAATTTTAAATGATAAACTTTCCAGAAATTCAAAAATCCCGGTTTCTTTGGACTGCCGCTCCCCAAATGTTTCATAACTCAGAAAAAGGTTTATCAGCTCTTCTTTTGGATTCGTTTTTTCGAACCAATTAATAAACTTATCAGCAGTTATTGGATAATCCGCAAGATTTGTGTTTGAGAACCGAAACGAAATATCGTCGCTGAGCTTAAAATTGCGCATAAGCACCTTTAAACGCGGATTTATCGCATTAACATATACATAATTCGGACTTTTCCATCCCAACACTTGTTTTGCCCCTTCAGTCAAAATGGCGTTATAACCCATTTCGGCAATTTGAGCGCCTATCTCGTCGGAATAAATCATTTCGGTATTTCGAAAAACAGTGGGTTTAAAACCGAAAAGTTTAAAAATTATATCACTATGCAACCTCACCTGTTCTTCAAAAATTGTTTTGTCTTTTAATGAAGAAAGAGAATGAGAATAGGTTTCGGAAAGAAACTCGACACAACCTGTTTTTGCCAGCTCCTGAAACGACCCGATTACCTCGGGTGCATAAAGTTCGAATTGTTCGAGGGCCAAACCCGAAATTGAAAATGCAACTTTAAACTTTCCGTCGAATTGTTTTGCCAGTTTTAAAAGTAATTTATTGGTGGGCAGGTAACTTTTTAAAGCAATGTTGCGCAATATCGATTCGTTAGTGTAGTCATCGTAATAATAATGGTCGTTTCCAATATCGAAAAAACGATACCGGCGATGCCTGAATGGCTGATGTATCTGAAAAAACAAACAAACTGTTTTCATGCTTTCTGCGTTTCAGTATTAAAATTGCAATACCGATTTATACACTTCGGTAACTGCACCTGCAGCATTAACCCATTCCAGGTTCTCAACTTCATGCTTTCCTTCTTTTTTAAAATGAGTTGCAAGTGCCCCATAATTTAAAAGCCCATAAATTGCATCGGCCATTGCAAAAGTATCCCAAAAATCAATTTTTATGGCATTTTCAAGAATTTCTGCAACTCCCGACTGGTTTGAAATTATAACCGGCACATTAAATTGCATCGCTTCGAGTGGTACAATTCCAAAAGGTTCAGAAACCGATGGCATTACAAACACATCGGTCATTCGCAACATCTGGTTTACATCGCTTCCATTTAAAAAGCCCGTGAAATGAAAATGGTCGGAAATACCCAGTTCGGCAACGCGTGTAATCATCGGGTTCATCAGGTCGCCACTACCAGCCATAACAAAACGTACATTATTCATTTTTTTAAGAACCAGATTAGCAGCTTCAATAAAATATTCAGGACCTTTTTGCATTGTAATCCTCCCTAAAAAAGTGACAATTTTTTCATCCACACCTTTATGAAACCGTCTTTCTTTTTCGACTGAAACCGGTTCAACAGCGTTGTACACAACTTTAATCTTTCCGGGAGGAATGCCATATTTTTCGACAATGATATTTTTTGTTAGCGTACTCACTGCAATAATACTGTCGGCTATTTCCATTCCTTCGCGTTCGATTGCATAAACACGGGGATTTACATGTCCCCCACTTCTGTCGAAATCGGTTGCATGAACATGGATTACCAATGGTTTTCCTGAGATTTTTTTAGCAGCAATGCCAGCCGGAAATGTAAGCCAGTCGTGGGCATGAATAACATCGAACCGATTATTTCGTGCAATAATTTCAGCTACCAATGCATAATTCCTGATTTCCTGCATCAAGTCGGGCCCATATTTCCCCGAAAACTCAATTTTACTTCCATCGTCGGTTTGAATAAAACGGGTTTCCTTTGTATATTTTTTACTTTTTAAAGTCCAGAATTCCTCTTCCCCAACATACGGAATCAATTTGGATTCAACTTCGTAATAATCAATTTTTTGTTGAGCATCGTTAAACTGAATTTCTTTTTGAGATACCGGCACCTGATTTGCGCCAATGAGTTGAATAGCAGAAGGATCTTCATCTCCAAAGGCTTTGGGAACCACAAAAATAACCTGTACCTGATTCAGTTTTGCCAGACCTTTGGTTAAACCGTAACATGCGGTACCAAGTCCTCCGGAAATATGTGGCGGAAATTCCCACCCAAACATCAGTACCTTCATAATCGGTTTTTATTCCTTATAATTTTGTATCATGTGAGTTGCATAAACCACACCAGCCACACTCCAGGCCTGTGATATTGCACCTTTTGCCCTGTGTGGAGGATTTCCGTTGTACATTTCAGACATGGTACCAATGCAATGCTCAGTCATATCGTCTTCAAAATCTTCCATTATCTGTTTTACAAATGGAAGACCACCTTTTTTATGAATTTTCAGATAACCCTCGACAAAAAACTGTATTAACCATGGCCAGACTGCACCCTGATGAATGGCAAGTTCGCGTTCGTTTGGTCCACCTTCTACCGAACCTTTATATCGCAGATGTTCGGGAGAAAGAGTTCGCAATCCACGTCTGGTTAGCAATGCCTGTTTTGCAACACTTAAAACCGATTTTTGCTGCTCTTTACTTAACGGCGAATACTCCATTGCAACCGCAATAACCATATTTGGTCTGACCGACCAGTCGGGTTTTCCGTCTTTTACTACATCGGCCAAATGTTCGTGATCTTCGCTCCAGAACGTATTTAAAAAGGCATCACCTACTTTTTTAATCATACCTTTCCACTGATCTACAAAACTTTTGTCATCAGCCAAACCCGCCAATTCAACAGCAAAACAAATGGCATTATACCAAAGTGCATTAATTTCGATAGCCAGTCCCTCGCGCTGAACAACAGGTTTCCCATCAACGGATGAATTCATCCAGGTCAGCGGCGTATTATCTTTTTGTGCATAAATCAATCCTTCGCGTGTGGTTCCAATGTATTTTAAAGTTGAATTTTTATAAGCCTTAAGTATTTCCTGTATCGATGTTCCGTATTCTTCCCATATTTCTTTGGCGTGTTTATATTTTTTATAATACTTCATAATTGTCCAAATAAACCAAAGCGGGGCGTCGGCTGAGTTGTATGTCAGGTTTTTCTGATTGATTTGATCGGGGAAAAATCCATTTTTTAGATAAGGTTTGTATGTATCAAGTACACTTTTGCAGTTTTCAGGATTGTTTAATGACAAACATAAACCAGGCAACGAAATAAATGTTTGTCTTGTAATGCTGTCGTACCATGGAAATCCGGCAATTATGTCGGTTCCGTTGTTTTTGCGCATTACAAATTGTTCAGCAGCATTGTCAAGCGAATTCAAAAAAGTGCTGCGTTCAATCCGACTGCTTTCTTCTTTGGTAAATCTTTGTTTTAACGATAAAGTATTTGCTTCAACAGTACCTGCCGCAAAAATGATGCTTTCTCCTTTTTTCAGCGATAATTCGAAATACCCCGGAACAAACAAATCCTCAAGACAATCGTATCCTCGGTGCAATTCCTTAATGTACTCAATATTATAATACCAATCGGGAACAGGAATAAACTCGGCCTTTTTACTGAATTGCATAAAAAGATTTGGATACTTGTCATACAATTTCATACTGATACCATTTTCCACTTTGCCAAACTTCCGGTTTACATACATGTTGGCTTTACTAAGCTGATGAATCTGCCGAAACGCAAGAAACGGCTTAAACCGCAGTTTAATTGATGAAGTTGCGTCCTGAAGTGTATATTTTATTAAAACCTGCTGTTCATTTTCAACCAGTAACTGTTCTTTTGTAAGAATAACATTTCCAACCCGATAGGTAATTTTTGGAATTTTGTTGAACTCAACATTTCTAATGTATTTGTGCCCTTTGGGTTCGTATGTTCCACCCTGATAGCGGTGAATACCCAAATTGAACTCTGAACCATTTTCAATAATTGTTTCATCAAGCGTTGAAAGCAGAACATGCTTTTCGCCACCGAATTTAGCAATCGGGCAAACCAGTAATCCATGATACTTTCGGGTGTTACAACCGTTTATGGTGGTACTGGTATAGGCGCCAGCCCGGTTCGATCTCAAAATTTCCTTGTTTAAAGAATATTCAAGATTTATTAATTGCTCCTTGTCAAACTTAAGGTAACTCATAATTTCAATTATTAAATGTGAAGTTAACAGGTGTTGTCAGAACAAGTTTAGCTTAATGCTTTCTTACAAATGTAAATTATTATCAATACAAAATTACCTCATCTGTAGCTCAATTTTATCCATTTCTGTTTTAAAATATTCTTTTTCAAAAGTTAAATTCAAATCATTGTACCTGCTTTCCAAAAGCGATGTTTCCCCGGCCATTTGCTTTAAAAAATTCAAATATTCAGGAGTATTTTTGTGCAAAGGTTTATGATTAACTGCCTTTATTACTTTTTGCACCTGAGTTGTAATTAACTGACTTTCATTGTCAATCAGGCTTGTTTGAAATTTTTCCCAAATATGATCTACCGCAAAATCAGAGATGTGTATCATATCATCAGCATAAAATCTGTAATCGCGGAGTTCGTCCATAACAATTTCGTAGGCAGGAAAATAAGCACAAAAATCCGCTTCTGCTCTTTTTATAATTTCATCGATTGCCAGCAGCAAAACAGCTTTGCTTCGCTGATTTTCAACAGCTCCGTCTTTCCAGTGCCGAATTGGGCTAACTGTAAAAATTACTTTCAACGAATTGTTTTTCTTTCTAATCCCGTTTAACAAATCGGTGAAATCAGAAACAATTTCGTTAACTGATAAACGCACTCTATCGAATTCGTTGGCCGGAATTTTATGACAATTGGAAACAAATTGCCCTGTTTTTTTATATCTGTAAACCCAGGCTGTACCAAAAGTAATAAACAGAAACCCGGCTTTTTCGAGAAACGCTGAAGATGACTTTATGCGATTATTGATGGTTTCAAGAATTTCGTTTATATCAGCAAACGAAAATCTGCCGTGATGATAAAAGCTATGCCACAAACCATCTGCTTCGATTAAATCGGCAACTATAAATTCCTTTTTTTGAAGCAAAAAACGCAATCCGTTACTTACAGAAACAGGATTATACAAAATTCCAAATGGATTAATATCAGTGTCGAATTTCAAATCTGCCATCCTGTTTCCTATATTCTCTGTAAAACAGGAACCCATAAAAATATTTTTATGTGCGTATCCTGTTTTCCATTTAAATTGAGGGATATCGACAACAGTATAAAATTTCGAAGCCTTCATCTATTTAACTTTCGGAATATCTATTTTTTTGAAAACCAGAGCAGTACGCGCTGGCAAATACAATTTTAAATAGTGTTGACTGGTAATTCCTGCAACTGGATGGGTATAGTAGCTAATTTCTTCGTCAACCAAATCGTTTCCACCAAATCTGCCCGAGTCGGTATTTAGCATTACTTTGTATTTACCTGCACCCAACGGAATTCCGTAATCGGTGAATGACTGTGTCGGGTTAAAATTGAAAACAAACAAAAACAATCCGCGATGGTACGCCAGCACATTGTCAGGTTTATTTTCCATCACAAAATCGACCGTTGGAATGGTTAACAGTTTGTTTTCGCCAAAAAGATGTATCATTTCCTTATCAAAATCATACAGCCAGTGAAATTTTAATTCCGGATTATCTGAAATGCTCCAAATCCGCCGGCAATGTTTGTATGACCATCCGTTTCCAATCCTCGGAAAATCAATCCATTCAGGGTGTCCAAATTCATTACCCATAAAATTTAGATAAGCTCCGCCGGCAGTTGAAGCTGTTGCCAACCGAATCATTTTGTGCAACGCAATTCCCCGATCAACAATCATATTGGGTTGATCTTTTCGCATGCTAAAATACATCTCCTTGTCGATGAGACGGAAAATGATGGTTTTGTCTCCAACCAAAGCCTGATCGTGCGATTCGGCGTAACTTACCACCTTTTCGTCGAGTCGTTTTGAAGTAAGTTGGTAAAATATTTCGCCAACATCCCATTCGTTGTCCGACTTTTCTTTAATGATTTTTATCCAGAAATCGGGCACTCCCATCGCCATCCGATAATCGAAACCCAGTCCGCCATCTTCAATGGGAACTGCAAGTCCGGGCATTCCGCTCATATCTTCGGCTATCGACAGGGCTGATGGTTTTATTTGTTTTATCAGTTTGTTTGCCATCCTGAAATAAGTAGTTGCCTCGTGATCGACATTCGGACTAAAATAATCGTGGTAGCTTGTAAATGCTACTCCCAAACCGTGGTCGAAATATAACATACTGGTAACTCCATCGAACCTGAAACCATCGAATTTGTAAACTTCAAGCCAGTATTTAATATTTGAAAGCAGAAAATGCAACACTTCGTTTTTATCGTAATTAAAACAGTAAGAATCCCATGCAGGGTGCTCTCCCTTTGCCCCTTCGTGAAAAAACTGAAAGCGTGTACCATCATAATTTCCCAAACCTTCGATTTCGTTTTTTACTGCGTGAGAGTGAACAAGGTCGATTACAACTGCCAATCCCATTTCGTGCGCTTCATCAATTAACTGTTTTAAATCGTCGGGTGTTCCAAATCTCGAAGATGCTGCGAAAAAGCTGGAAACATGGTATCCAAAACTTCCGTAATACGGATGTTCGGGTATTGCCATCAACTGGATGGTATTGTAACCGTTTGATTTTATGCGTGGCAACATTTTTTCACGAAATTCATTATAAGTGTGAACACGCTCTTCCTCACCCGCCATACCAATGTGCGCCTCATAAATTAAAGGTGGTTTACTGTTTCGCTGAAAACCGGGATTTCTCCATTGATATGGATTTTCGGGCGACCAAACCTGAGCATTAAAAATATGGGTAGTTGAATCCTGCACCACGCGTGTTGCCCAAGCCGGAATACGTTTGCCAAAATTAATTGCCCAATGTACCGAAAGGGCATACAAATCGCCATGTTTTATCGAAGTATCAGCAAGTTGAAGTTCCCAAACGCCATTACTTAACGGTTTAAACTCGTATTCTCTTTTCTCTTCCCAATCGTTAAATGTACCTGTTAAATAAATATGTGTTGCATTAGGCAGCCACTCGCGAACGACCCATCCATCGTGGGTTTTATGCAAACCAAAATACAAATATCCGGTTGCAAAATCGGAAAGTTGTATCCCAGCGGTTAGTTCCTTTTCTTTTAAATCAGCCTCTTTTATACGGTTCGAAATAATTTCAGCAAAAGGCTCTAACCAAGAATCATTTTTTACCAACTTTGGAATATTCCTTTTCATATCGTTTTTTTATAAAGATAACTAATCAGGCACGAACATGGGTGTGAATGTAAAAAAAAGAGTGAAAAAAATTATTTGGTTAACCGGGTTAACTTTGAAAAAATTAGCAGCCTGGAAAAATATCAATAAATCAGTTCAATATTATCGACCCAGAAAACCGATTCTGTTGATCCGGTATATTTCATTCCTTCGTAGCTCGAAGTAAAATACATTATCATGTGCGTGGGTGTTTCGCCGGGTTTGCCCCAGCCTTTTTCTACCAGCGGTACCATTATGCCTTTCGAGTTTTTTACATAAACCTTTCCCACCGAGGGTATCAATCCCATGGTTTTTGGGTCGTATTGCGGAAGTTTGGTTACATCGCCATAATACACCGGGTAAGTGGCTCCGTTCACCCATTGGTTAACTGAACCGGTAAAGAACAAACGGTTGCCGCCAATTCGTGTGGCAAAAACATTTCCATCTTTGTCTTCCCATCGTTTCTGCAGAATGATTGAAAAATCGGCACGGTCTTCACCTGCAACCGGTTTTACATTTGTAGTAGCAACAATTCTGCTTTCACCGATATTGTATTTATAATCGAATTTTACAGCTTTTGGCATTCCTGTAAACGGAATTCCCTGGCTTGCATTTCTTTCCGGGTCTTTCATTCCTTTTACCGGTTCTGCAGTTTCGCCCAAAAACAGGGTTCCGGCAAGCAGCACATCCACTTTAAATCCGGCTATATTGTCTTTTCTGATTTTTGTTTCAAGCCGGGCACAATAACCATCGCCTCTTTTCTCAGGAATCACGCGGGTGTTACCCACATCGAGCACCATTTTGGCATAAATATTTGTGGTTGCCCAGGGTGAGGAATTATCTTTCAGTTTCATGTCGGTAAAGTCAGCTGTTGGACTAACCTTTCCAACTCCGTGCAATTCAATTACATTGCCCGAAAGCAGTGACGATTCCTTTAATTTACGCGAATACCAGTTGTCGAGCGACGAGTATTTGAGTTGCCTGTTACCATCGATATAATTTACGTGCAGCTTTTGTGCAAATAATTGACCAGCAAAAATTAAAAAAATCAATACTGTCAAAGTAATTATTAGAAATTTAAAAAGTCGGGAAGAATTCATAAAACTATCATTCTTATTGAGAATCATGTTGATTTTTCAGTCTGCAAATTTAGTTGAATATTCTTTTATTGAAAATGAAAGAAAAAGTTGATTTCAATACGCAAACAAGTGTCGCCAAACTGGTTTTCAAAAACCGTGCAGGTTCTTCGATAAAATTTAAAAAGTAAAAACTATTTATCTTCGCCATTGTTATTTTGAAACTCAAAAATCAACAGATGAAGAAAAACGGATTTACCACAACCGCCCTGAATGTTACTTTTTCGAAACCCGACCCGCACAACAGCCTGCAAATGCCGCTGTATGAAACCGTTGCTTTTGAATTTGATTCGGCGGAAAAAATGGAAGCCAATTTTAAAGGCGAATATATTGCGCATGTTTACTCAAGAACCTCAAATCCCACGGTTGAATATTTCGAGCTGAAAATGAAAGCGTTGACCGGAAGCCATGCGGTTTTGGCAGTAAGTTCAGGAATGGCGGCTATTTCCGATTCAATTTTGGCTATTGCCAAATCAGGCGAAAATATAATTTCGGGCAGTCGGTTGTTCGGGCATACTTATGCACTTTTTCAGGATACATTGGCCGGATTAGGCATCGAAACCCGTTTTTCTGATTTACACGAAGCTACTGAAATCGAAAAACTGATTGACACAAAAACCCGTGCCATTTATTTTGAAACAGTTACAAACCCTCAACTCGATATTGCCGATATTGAAATTCTTTCGGCAGTTGCTAAAAGAAACAACCTCATCCTGATTGCCGACAGCACCATGACTCCACCCAACGTTTTCAACGCGGGCAGCTTTGGGGTAAATATCGAAGTAGTTTCGACCACAAAATATATTTCGGGTGGTGCCACGTCGTTTGGCGGTGCCATCATCGACCATGGAAATTACGATTGGAAATTGAATCCAAATTTTGCCAAATACACCGAAAAATTTGGGAAGAACGCGCTGATTGCCAAACTGCGGAAAAACATTTACCGCAACACGGGCGGAAGTATGACCCCGCAAACTGCCAAAATGATGATTCAGGGATTGGATATTCTGGAACTTCGGGTTGAAAAGTGTTACAAAAACTGTATGCAACTGGGCGCATTTTTTGAATCGAGCCCAAAAATAAAACGGGTTGACTATCCCGGATTAAAAGCCGATTTTAGGTTTCAGCTTTCAGAAAAATATTTCAACGGGATACCCGGAACCATTATGACTTTCGACCTTGAGTCGAAAGCAGCCTGTTTCGCGTTTATGAACCGGTTACAAATTATCCGCAGAGCTACCAATTTAAACGATAATAAATCACTAATTATTCATCCTGCATCAACTATTTACGCCGAGTTTACCGAAGAAGAAAGAAAAACTACCGGCATCCGCGACACGATGATGCGCCTTTCTGTGGGCATTGAAAATGTGGAGGATTTGATTGCGGATATTGAGCAGGCATTGGGGTAAACTGATTAAGCAACTTTTCCTGAAAGTTCAATTCCGTCTTTCAAGATTTCTGCAACCATTGGATTTGAAAAGTTGAAATCACTATATAAAAACGGATGAGGTTCAATCAATAAATCGTCTTCAGAACGCAACTGAAGTAGCAAAATTTGCATTTCGATAATATCGTCAACATTCTGAAATACGATTGCCAAATCTATGTCGCTGTCACGATGTTGTGTCCCTTTTGCAAAAGAGCCAAATAAATAAGCCTTTTCAATATGAAATTTTCGGTTAACATTTATAATATATTTTTGCGCAATATTTAAAGCTTCTCTTTTATCCATAATCTAAGTTCATTTATATTTTTTATCCAAACAGCAGTAAAAACAGGCGTACATTTCAAATAAAACTCATGCTTATAATTATCATAACGAGCATTCAAATTGAAAGAAGTAATAGTATCTAACCAGAGTAAATGAATTTCAGTAAAATCCAAACCTGGAAATTTAGCAAGTCTTCTTAAGTCATGCGAAAATGGAGGATGGTTTTTTGTTTCCTTAGCTACTTTCGCCTTTAATAATTTTTCAATTACGAGATGACCAATAAATAATGACCAATGAAAATCTTTTGTTTCAAAAAGATGATTCATGGTTTCAAAATCTTTATCCGAATTTGAAATCCAATGATTAACAACATTCTGAAAATTAATACTTTCATCATTCATGGCTCAAAATTAAGAAAATTATAAAACTTTTCCTGTCATCAAATCAAAATATAAAATCCGGTTCTAACATTAAGGATTGGGTAATTTCCAGCATCCGAAAAACCATGATACACCTTTCGACGGGCATTGAAAACGCGGTGGATTTGATTGAAGAAATTGAGCACGCTCTGGAAAAATAACTCAACTCGTTTTCTTGTAATTGATTATTGCCCAGGTATTAAAGAAAATGGCAAAACCTGTCATTACAACAAAATGCAGCCTGATGTGGTGAAATCCGCTGCCTTTCAGCACAATCATGCGCATTACTTCGATAAACCAGGTAACCGGGTTGAAACGTGCAATCCATTTTGCCCATTCGGGCATGCTGTCGATTGGTGTGAACAAACCACTCATTAAAATAAAAACCATGAGAAAGAAAAATGCGAGCGACATGGCTTGTTGCTGCGTGTTGGCATAAGTTGAGATTATAAGTCCAACGCCCAGAATAGCAACAAGATATATCGATAAAAATCCATAAAGCAATAAAATACTGCCTTGCGGGATGATACCGTAAACCAGCCGGGCAATCAGAAAAAGCCCCACCGAAAAAACAAACATCCCGATTACCCAGAACGGTATCAGTTTACCCAGAATAAAATGGTGTTTACGAATGGGAGTTACGTTGATTTGCTCAATGGTTCCTATTTCTTTTTCCTTTACAATGTTCAGCGAACACATGAGTGCCCCGACCATCGTAACCAGCAGTACCAAAATGCCGGGAACCATAAAATGCGGGTAATTTAGGTATTTGTTAAACCAGTTTGAGTTGGTGATTTCGATGGTGGGCAACGCCGCCATTTTTGGTGTCGGGGCCATTTCAGCCCTGATATTTTGGTTATACTGTACAATAATACGGTTCAGGTAAACCGCGCCTATATTTGCTTTTGTGCCGTTAATCGCATTCACGGCAATAAAAAGTTTTCCCTTTTCGCCATTCACAAGGTCTTTTTCAAACGACCGCGGAATTTCGAGTACCAAATCGGTTTTGTCGGTTTCCATTTGTGCAAAACCTTCGTTAAAAGATTCTCCAAAACCAGCGAGTCTGAAATATCCTGATGCCATGATACGGCTTGATAGGTCGCGTGAAAAAACGGAATGGTCGTGGTCAACTACCGTGATGTTGATGTTTTTGATTTCGTAATCGGCAGCGAGTGGCAGAATGAGCAATTGAATAACCGGCACTGCCATAATCATCCGCAAAATCACCGTATCGCGCAAAATCTGTCTGAATTCCTTTTGTAATAAAAAAAGCAATGTCTTCATGCCAGCCTCACTTTAAATTTTTTAATACTTAAAACCAGTAAAAACAGTGTCATTCCAACCAAAATGAGTGTCTCTTTCCAGATGGCTGAAAATCCAAGTCCTTTAATCATAATTGATTTTACAATGATGTAATACCATTTCGCCGGTACAATATTCGAAATTACCTGCAATGCTACCGGCATATTTTCGATGGGGAACATAAAACCGGAAAGCAAAATGGTAGGCAGCATCATTCCCAGCAAAGCAATAATCATGGCTGTTCGTTGTGAGCTGGTTGAATTTGAAATGAGCAACCCAAACGAAAGCGCCGTTATTACCAGCAACGAACTTTCGGCAAAAAGCAGCAAAACACTGCCTTTAATGGGTAAATCGAGTAGGTAAACACTTAAAAGTAAAATCATTGTAAGATTGATGAGCGACAAAAAAAAGTAAGGAACTGCTTTCGAAATAACCACCAAAATGGTTTTGAATGGCGAAACAAGCAGCACTTCCATGGTCCCGTTTTCCTTTTCGCGAACAATGGAAACCGAAGTCATTAGCACGCTGATAAGAAAAAGTACCAGCGCCATTACGCCGGGAACAAAGTTGGTGGCTCCTTTTAATTCGGGATTGTAAATCATGCGGATGTCGGTTTCGATTTGGTACGAAACTTTTTGCAATCCGTGCAACTCCGACTGGTAACTTAAAATGATACTTGATGCGTAGTTTGTAAGTGTTCCGGCAGTGTTGGGGTCGGAAGCGTCGGCAATAATTTGTATTTGTGCCTTATTCAGGTGGGTGAGGTCGTTGTTGAAGTTGGCCGGAAAAACAACCACGAGTTTAATTTTTCCTTCCCTGAAAATTTCCTCAATCTGCTGATGGCTCATCAAAATCCGTTCGATTTCGAAATTGGAACTTACTTCCAGCTTGTCAATTATCCTGTGGGAAGCGGCATCGTTGGCATAATCGCAAACCACAATTTGAGTATTCTTTATTTCGTTGGTAAGGGCGAATCCAAAAAGAACAATCTGTGCCACAGGCATTCCGAAAAGCAACAGCAACGTTTTTTTGTCGCGGAAAACGTGGTAAAACTCTTTCTTTACAAATGCAATAAACTGTTTCATATTCTGGCTGCTGGCGACTTGCAACTTGCTGCTTGCCGCCGTTTTTTTTTATTTATTTAATATGACGTTGCGTGCAACGTCTCTACTGATTTATCTTTTCCTCCCCTCCTTGGAGGAGTCGGGTGAGGCTTTCCTATTCTCCCCGTTTTGCGCCGCGGGCGAGCTGGTAAAAAACTTCATCCATATTTGTTGCGCCAAACTTTTTTTTCAGATTGGCGGGCGAGTCGAGTGCTTTGATGTAACCATCCACCATCATCGAAATGCGGTTGCAATATTCAGCCTCATCCATGTAATGTGTGGTTACAAAAACTGTAATTCCGCGTTCGGCAGCAGCATAAATCAGGTCCCAGAACTGACGCCTTGTAACAGGGTCAACACCACCGGTGGGTTCATCAAGAAATACGATTTTGGGCTCATGAAAAATAGCCACAGAAAAAGCCAGTTTTTGTTTCCAGCCCAGCGGCAGCGAGCGGACAAGCGCCGAAGCTTCTTCTTTCAGACCAAGTTGCTCCACCAGTTCAACACTTTTAGTTTTGATGATTTTTCGGTTCATCCCGTAAATTCCTCCGTAAAACCTGATGTTTTCGAGAATCGTCAAATCTTCGTACAACGAGAATTTCTGGCTCATGTAACCGATATTCCTTTTAATTTTTTCGGTTTGCCGGTACACATCGAAACCTGCAATGGTTGCCTTGCCCGATGTTGGGTTCGAAAGCCCGCACAACATGCGCATTGCCGTTGTTTTGCCGGCACCGTTAGCTCCCAGAAAACCAAATATTTCGCCCTGATGCACGTCGAAAGTGATTTCGTTTACCGCGGTGAAATCGCCAAAACGTTTTGTCAGTTTCTCGGTTGATATTACTGTTGTGTTGTCCATTTCAATGCATTAAATCAATAAAACAATCCTCAATGGTTGGCGTAATTTCCTTCAAATCAATATCATGATGATTTTTTGCTTTCAGAAAAGCCATCAATTCATTCAACTGGTTTTTGTTTTCTGAAAATGTAACATGATGCGCATCGCCAAACGAAAAGCAACTGGCTGTTTCGGGAAACTGCCTGATATCGGTGAGCAACCGGCTCATTTGCCCCGATTTTGCTGAAAACAGTTTTTTAGGAAATTGCGAAATGATATTTTCAGGCGTGTCGATTGACAATATCGAGCCATTCTGGATGAGTGCAATGCGCTCGCAAAGCATGGCTTCGTCCATGTACGGCGTTGAAACAAGGATGGTAATTCCCTGTGCTTTCAATCGTTTCAGCATTTCCCAGAATTCTTTTCGCGAAACAGCATCCACACCGGTGGTTGGCTCATCTAAAAATAGCACGGTTGGCCGGTGGATGAGCGCGCAACTCAATGCCAGTTTTTGTTTCATCCCACCCGAAAGTTTTCCGGCGCGCCGGGTTTTAAACGGCTCAATCTGCGAGTAAATATCTTTTATCAGGTCGTAATTTTCTTCGATGGTTGTATTAAAAACCGTGGCAAAAAAACTGAGGTTTTCCTCGACTGTTAAATCCTGGTACAACGAGAATTTGCCGGGCATGTAGCCAACCTGGTTTCGGATTGCACGATAGTCTTTCACCACATCAAAGCCGTTTACTGTGGCGGTTCCGCTGTCGGCCAGCAACAAAGTGGTTAGTATACGGAAAATGCTTGTTTTTCCGGCGCCGTCGGGGCCAATCAAACCAAACAACTCTCCTTTTTCAACCGCAAACGATACGTCGTTTACCGCACGCGTTTCGCCTTTGTTGTAGGTTTTTGTGATATTTTGAAGAATTACATCTGCCATGCCAATTTAAAGTTTAAAGTTCCTTGTTCAAAGTTCCGGGTTTCGGATTACAAGTCCGGGGATAAAATCCAGTTTCCTTCCCAATCTCAATATGTCTCTATCAATCACCATCAATCTCTCTCTTCTTTCCCTTCACATTTTTCACCTCACTCAAATCCTTTAAAAGTTTACTTCTCCATACATTCCAATTTTGTAGGTGCCGTCGTTTTTCACTTTCACCTTCATGGCATAAACCAAATTGGCTCGTTCTTCTTTGGTTTGAATGGTTTTGGGTGTAAACTCGGCCTTGTCGCTAATCCATGTAATTGCACCGCTGGTTTCGGCAAAACCACCTTTGCCATCGTCGGTGTGCACTTTTACAGTTTGGTTGAGTTTTACCTGTGGCAACTGGTTGGCCGAAATGTAAACACGCAGAATTATCTCCGACAAGTCGGCTATTTTATACAGCGGTTTTCCTGCTGCCACCATTTCGCTTTGTTCTGCATATTTGGCAATTACGGTTCCGCTGAACGGGTTTACAATCCGGCTTTTCAGCAACTGGTCATTGAGCTGTTCAATCTGAATTCCGAGTGGAAGAATGTCTTTATTGATTCCGGTTGAGGAAATTTCGAGTGTTGATTTTTGTGCATCGATTTGCTTTTTGATTACGGAAATCTGCGCGTTGACGTCATCGAGTTGCTTGGTAGTGGCAGCATCCGATTTCACAAGGTTTTCAACTCTTTTCTTTTCAACTTCGGCAGTTTTTAACTGCTCCTGCAATGCCGAAAGCTGAACTGTAATGTTTGGTTTTTTAGCAGCCAGTGCTTCCATTTGTGATTCAAGTTGCTTTTTCTTCAGGTAAAGCTGAACCGTATCGATGTAGCCAACCTGCTGACCAGCTTCGAGCGACTGGCCTTCTTCAACCAGAAACGATTTTAAAGTCCCTGTGGCTTCGGCTGAAATTACCGTTTCAACTGCTTCGAATGAACCTGTGGCATCGAAAGTGCTTTGATGACGGCAGGCAGTTGACATAAAAAACAGAACAACTGCAACGATGAATAAATTATTGATTTTCATTGATTTCCTTTTTTAATTATGATTTCCTGTTGTTGTTTTATTGTTGTAGAGCACCATTAAAAGCTGCATCTGGTGGAGTAAGAGGTTTTGGCGCGCCTGGTCTTCGGCATTTACATAACTCACATAATCGATTGCCGAAATTGTACCATTCTCCAGCTGGTTGCGGGCTGTGTTCTTAATCTCCTCGCGCAATGCAATAATTTCCTCATCGGTTTGAATTAATGCCTCTGTTTTAGCAGTTTCGTTCATTTGCTGTTTTAGTGTGAGATTTGTGTTAAACAGAAATGTTTCTTTCTGCTTTTCCACAGTTTCGCGGTTTAACTGCAGAATTTCCTTATCCCTGCCCGAAGTATAAAAGCTTGAGATGTTCCAGTTTACGCGCAACCCGGTCATATAATACATTTCAAAATCGTTGCTCAGGAAATTTAAAGCCGGACGTCCTGCCCCACCCTGAAAAAACAGGCTGAACCGGGGCAGATTTTTTGTATTTACAATGTTTCCCTGCACATCGAAAGCTTGTTTTTGTAAATCGTACAACTGAAGTTCGGGGCGGCTGATGATGCCTGAAAACTGTGGCACCGGCGGCCGCTGCAGTTTTGTATCGGTTGTTATGTTTTCGTTGGTAAACTGACCCAGCATGTCGGCATAACTTTTCCAGCCTGCTTTCAACTCGGTGGTGCGTTGCTCAGCTTTCAGCATTTCGGCTTTTAACAGACTGAGGTTGCTTTTCAGCGCAGTTCCGTTGGCAATGGCAGCCGTTGTTTTTTCAATTCCGGCTTTGATGTCTTTTTTTACAATTTCGTTTTGCTCAATCTGAAGTTCGATGAGCAACATTCCAAAAAAAAGCTGGTCGATGCGTTCGTACAACCGATAAAGTTCCACTTCAATTTTCTGCGCCTCCACTCCGGCATTGATATCGACCAAATCTTTATGGTTACTGAGCGTAAAAAGGTCGGTAATGGGCTGTACCACTTCGCCGTACAGTTTGTACTGGTCTTTGCTGATGGTTTCGAAAAGAGGCAATGTTCCCGGAAGGTTCTGGTTTAACATGGGTTGTGTAACATCGCTTTGGTACGTAGCTTGTCCGGCAACAGTAATCTGTGGTAAATACCCTTTCGAAACGTTTTCAAGTGAATACGATTTAGATTTATCAATCAGCCCGAATTGTTTAATTAGCGGATAATTGCGCCGGGCTTTGGCGTAGCAACTGTCGATGGAAAGTGGCTGCCCGTATTGCGCCTGAACCTGTACTGTAAATAACAGCAGCAACAGCAGCAGTTGCAGCCTGTTTTTTGTTCTGTTTTCAATCATGACTTTGAGATATTTGTAGAATGTCCATTTCATTACTAGTTCATCATTGCTTTAATCCAGACCGGAATCAGTTTCTTCCGTTCTTCGATAAGCCCATTAAATTGTTCTTCGGTTAATCCGGAGATGGCTTGCAGTAGTGGTTTTGCAATAAACGGGAAGACGATGAGCCCGATAAAATTCATCATAAAATGAAGAAAATTCTGGTCCCTGATTTTTCCCTGTTCTACCGCTTCAGCAAACTGGCGGATAAAAACCGAGTTAAACACTGTATTCCGGATATCGACTTTTTGCAGCAGTTGCTCCGGATTGTTTCTGATTTCGCTCATGATAAAAAGCGGAATATCGGGTTCTCTGAAAATCAAATCGATATAACCAGCTGCAAACTGTTCAATTTTCTCCTCGAAGGTTGTTTCAGGATTATTGATGATTACTGACACCGAGCCAAAAAACTCGGTTAACGTTTCAATCATAACCATAACAAACAACTTCTCTTTGCTTCTGAAATAATAGTTTAGCAATGCCAGGTTGATACCTGCTTCTTCGGCAATATCGCGGGTTCTAGATGCAGCAAAACCCTTTTTGTGAAAAACGGTTCGGGCTGCAGCCTTAATTTTTTCCTCGGTAGATGAATCAGCCGCGTTTTTAATACTATCCATAAATGAATGTTTTGTAAATATTACCCGACAAAAATATTTTATATTTTGATTTAAACAAAATAATGAATCAATATTTTTAATCATCTGATTAATTTTATTTAGTATAATTACTTACAGCAAGGGTTCAAAATGCTGATTTTATATTCGCAAAATGCTGATTTACTTTATCTGTATTGCATTAGTTTTACAAATGATATAGATTAGGTGTTAATAAAAAAAGATTCATTCCCTAAAATTTTGATTAGGGAGATTATTGAGAAAAATGAATGTTTTAATTTGATTTTGAACTAGTTGAGGAATTAATATTATGTCTGTAAAAAACTACATCTGCTCAAATTTGATAAATAGTTTTTAAAACACAGTTTGGTTACCTCGAATTAGAACTTTATAAACTTTTGAGTGTTAATATTTTAAAATTGGATTAGTGATTTTTTTTATTAGTTTTAGCAGACAGTATAAATGAAGGAAGGACATTAAATCTGCTTACCTTCTTTTTAAATCAATTTTAAACTCATAGCATACTAATTTGGGGCGTTTCGAAAAGGAACTGATCGATGCATTTTTTAGTTTAGAAAAAGACGAGTATTTAGTAATTCCAATAAAACAAAAATTGGCCTATGAAAGCGTACCGGAATAATTTATTTTCAATGCCCAAATCAGATGCTGAATATATCAGCAAAAAACAGGATAAGATTCAGTTAGTGAGTTGTCCACGTGATGATTTAAAATGTACAGATCATCTTTCGTTTATTAATGCGAATTATAAACAATCAGAAATATTCTATATAGAAAAAGATTACCAAAGATCAATTGAAACACTCAAAAATGCATTCTATAAAACCATTGATTTAGATGACCATTCCTGTCATAAATGTGCAGAGCTTTTCCGTTTTACAATTATAGAATCTATTAAAGATATTCATTGTGAACTTGAAAAATTATCTACCGGTTTTTGGGGCAATAAACATTACGTTCAAAGTTTCAAAATGGCCGAAGAGGTTTTGAAAGAGATTGAAAATCATGAAATACACAAAACTTTTCATCTAAAGAAAGAACAGGTCCGATATTTTCCAAACCAATCTGTAAAGAAGGTAATTTAATATACACCGTTTTATTCAATATTAAAATCAGCATTCCCCAAACAAATTCGTCCATCACTAGCAATTCCTTCAACTATAACAATGTATTTTCCAAGTTGGTCAGAGCTAAAAAAACGAAGTTCTGCCAATCCACTTTTGGTGGTTACGTTTGGATTCCAGTAAAGTAATGTTTTTAAATCGGGTTGCTTCTCCTTTAAATTGTCGGGTGTGAATTTGGGCGAATAAAATTCTTTATATTTCGAATATCCAACAACGCTTTTTTCGATAACACCTTTCCCAATTGAACTTCCCTGTCCTTTTTCGCCCCGCCGGGTGTAAATTGCGATAACCCCGTTGGCGCCTTTCACACCAAAAACGGCCAGATTTTGTGCCGACTTTAAAACTTCAATCTTCTCAACATCACTTACCGGGATAGCCCGCACTGTTTGAATCAGTTGATCATTGGTAGTTGTAACTGTTTTCCCTTCATCGTCGGTAGCTTGAGTTACTTCAGCCGGCAGATTAAATGTCTGGCTTCCAACAAGTGGAACTCCATCGAGCATAAACAGTGGCATTGCATTCGTACCAAAACTACTGGTACCCCTGATTCGAATATCTTCACCGTTTATATCCAGTCCCGGAACTTTGCCAACCATAAAATCCAGTACATTGTCATACGATTGCTCAAAAGCACCAACTTCCAAAACATAATCAGCTGATTCATAGAGCCTGAAATGGCCATCGCCTTGATCACCATTTTGTCCTGACTTTCTATTTCTTGTTTTTACTACTTTTGGCTGATATTTCCTGTTTTCATTATTAATCTGATATTTAAGTGCAGCAAGTTGAGAAGGATTAGTTGTTTTCTCTTTAAGTAGTTTAAACTGAGTTTCCGCTGAATTTGATGATTTAAAAACAGGTTCAATAAAAACATCGGTGTTCATTTTACCAGTTTCATTTTTAGCCTGAACATGAATTTTAGCTGTATCATTAAAAAGCAATCCTGAAAAAGTAAAAAAACCATTTTCGTCTGTTTTTTGAGTTACAAAGGCCACCTCATCGTCTTTCTGAATTGCCATTGTAATTTCGCCATTCGCAATTACGTTACCAGTCAATGAATTCTTAGCCACACCGCTCAGATTTATTCCTGCTTCCTGTTTATATTTTAACTCTTCCGACTTAAATGGTGCACCATTCCAGAAATAGCTACTGTACCCATTGGTTAACATTACCAGTCTCAGTTTTGCCTCAGAACTGATTTCAGTGTCTGCAAATAAATCGTTTGAAGATTCCATGAAACCATTTATTTCTGAATCGATTAATAAATGAGACAAGATGCTTTTCGAATTTCCGTCTTCAGGAACCGACAGCTCGTGAATAATTGAAACAGATAGATTTGAAAAATCCTTTTCTGTCAGATATTTTTCGTCATTTATTTTAAGTTCAATCTCCGATCTTTTCGAATAAACTTCTTTATTGGTCTCGATTATCAGATTATTATCTGCAAATTTCCGAGAAAACAGTAAACGCTCAGAAACTGGTTTAAGTGATTTATCCAGTAATACCAACCTGTTAATTCCAGGTTTCAGAGTATTGCTTTCGAATTTGAATACTTTATTTATACCATCCATTTTAAACGCCTGATAAAAAAGCACTTCGCCCCGATACATATTTACCAGGTAAAATGATTCATCTGCCAAATCATCAGAATTTCCGGCAATATTTACTATCACTTCTTTACTTGTATGATTAACCAGTTGAATTTTAATACCCTGTTTTACAGATTGAAAACTGTATTTAAAAGATGGAAAACCTTCTACGTTTGCGGAATACGTTTTTCCTGATTCGGGTGTCAGAAAAAACAATCCCATTCCTTTGTAATCAGTCGAAAATGAGGCAACGACTACTCCTTTTTCATCTTTCACAGTTCCTTTGGCATTTACTCCGTAGCCTAACCTGCTAATTGCTTTAAACGCTACCAGATTGGTTGCATTTTCGAGAAGAACACCCCCTTCGGGAAGAAAAGCAACATCTGCAACCATATTTGCGGTGCGATCAGATTTTGCCTGATTTTGAGTGGATGGTGAAATCCGGGAAACAGATACTTGTTTATAAAAATAAGAATCGGAGCCAAAATTGAACAAATAGTTGGTATATGCCTGAAATAAATAATTGCCAGGTTTCATTTTTTCCGAAACAGAAAAACTACCCGATGCCTGTCCATTGACACATAGTAAAACCAATTGCATGGCTGAATTCCCAGTGTCGTCGGTAAAATTTATATATACATTTTCGGCGCGTGGAATTAGTTGCCCCGATCGGCTGTCGGTGAGATAAACTTTAAACCATAGCGTATCGCCGGCAAAGTAATTTTCAGAATCGGTATGTACATAAATCTTCTCAACCGGATTCTTTTCATTGGTTGAAATCCAATTTTCAATGTCCTGACCAGTTAAAGAAGAAATGATAGTGTACAGCAAAAAAACGGTTAAAGTGAATTGTTTTAGCATGGCCTGATTATTTAGTAAATACAAATTAAGATAAAAATTCAATCAGAAAGATTGTTAAATAACAGACAACCGAAACCTTTTTTACCCCGAATAATTTTGCCTTAAAAATTCAAAAAAACGGTTAATACGTTCAACTTTGGTTTCTTCGTTCTTTATTTCATCAATTCCTTCAATCCAAAACTTTTTTGCTGAATTTGGCATTTTGACAAAGGCTTTCATCATATCATTGTCGTTCTCTAAAAGCCATTGCAAATACTCGGGAACAACTATTGCTTTGGGAGAATCATCCTTTTCAACCGTTATTTCTACCATATCTCCTTCTTCTTTTCCGATTGCCATTCTTATTTCTTTTCTAACATGCAACCAATGACGATTATTTCCACAAGGTAAAAGGTTCATCTGAACAAAATGATTGTCGAATGTTACCTTTACCGGGATAGGTTTTCGTGTTCCGAATTCAACAAAACTATCGAATGGGAATTCAGCAAAAATGCCATTTTGTGTCCCTTTTATAAGAGCTGTTCTATATTCAAATCTTCCCGCCATTTTGCTTTTCTTCAATAAAACTGAGATTTCTTTTTAATCCAATGAACCCAGTCCGCTTTACCGCCGAGTTTTTAAACAGTTCATCAAACAGTGGTTTTTCCATTGTATGCCATTCTTCTTTCGTAAGCGGTAATAAACGGGGATTTGGGGCAAATTGTGGCTCACTGTTTTCTTCCGATTTCAGATTCCACGGGCAAACATCCTGACAAATATCGCAACCAAAAACGCGGTTTTCAAAATTCTCTTTCAAATTCTCATCCAAATCGCCCTTTAACTCAATGGTTTGATATGAAATACATAGCCTCGCATCCACAACCCGGTTGGCAACAATTGCTTTTGTAGGACAAGCATCAACACACCGGGTACACTTTCCACAATGGTCAGAAACTGGTTTTGGTTCATCAAAAGGAATTTCAACATCCAAAATCAGTTCGCCAATAAAAAAGAAACTGCCATGTTCAACCGAAATCAGGTTGGTGTTTTTTCCTATCCAACCCAATCCACCCCGTTTTGCCCATGCACGCTCTAAAACCGGAGCCGAATCAACAAACGGCCGGCCATTGCATGAAACAATCTCGTTTTGAATAAATTGTAACAGTTTGTTCAATTTGTCTTTCAATACAAAATGATAATCGGTACCGTAGGCATATTTCGATAGTACGGGTGCTGTTTTGTCTGATTGGGTTTCCTTCGGGTAATAATTTTGAAGAACAACAATTATGGTTTTTGCCCCTTCAAATAGTTTTTTCGGATTGAGCCGCTTTTCTGAATTCCGCGCCATGTAGGCCATTTCGCCATTCATTTCGTTTGTAAGCCAGTTTTGAAAATGAGATTGTTCCTCTTCAAGAAATCCTGGACGAAGAATTGCACAATCAAGCAAACCCAACGCTTTCGCCTTGTTTTTAATCAACTTTGATATTTGTAACTGACTTTGCACAGGTTAAAAATAGTAAACTTTCAAATAACCCGGCAATCCATAAAAAAACCTGTTTTAGTTAAAAACAGGTTCTTCTTTGCTTCTTAAAAAGTGTTACTTTTTCTTCTTTTTCAACAGAACAAAAGCTCCAACTGCAATTATTACAACCGCAACGATAATAATAATTGTAGTGTTTCCCGACGAAGTCGTTTCGGCTCCGGCAAGTAAATCCTGCTCCATGTATGAACTGTCCTGTACATTCAGACTGTCGATGTAAGTTCCGCCTTCCTGTGCTGCTGCCATAAATGGAAGACTCAAAATAATTGAAGCAAATAATGCTGTCAGTTTTTTCATCTTTTTCTCGATTTTTAAGTTTATAATTTATTTAACTATCTGTTTTTAATTTTTCGTTTACCGCCTTTAAAAGTGGTGCTGCTTTTCCATAACGAGGGTTAATTTCAATTAGCTTGTCCAACACAGTTTTTGCCCCGCCGAATTCGTTTCTATTGAATAAATACTGAGCTTCCAGCAAAAAAAACGGTTCATAAAACGGATAAACAGCACGACCTTTTTGCAAATATCTGTTAAAACTTTCAAAATCGTTTTGTTTCAGCGAATTTTTTGCCAATTGTGAAAATAACCACACATTATTTGTATCAGAATTGATTGCTTTTTCCAACAAATTTTGAGCTTCCTCCAAATCTTCGGTATCCGATTTCTGAATTCCAATCAAATCAAATTTATCTTTCCGTTTCAATAAAACTACAACCGGATTTCCGGCATGATAAAATGTTTTAATAATTTCTGTCGATTGCCATTTACCGTTTTTTAACAGTTCAGGATGAATATAATTTACCCCAAACAAACCATAATCCCAGTCAAACGAACTCCGCTCCAGATAACGCGCATATTCAAATTTGATATTGGGGCTGTTTTCGAAATAATTCGAAAGATTGCAATTGGTTGCCACAGAAACCGGCTTATTTCCGACCAACTCAACTAAATATTCTGCAGGTTTTTTAAGTCCATGAAAATAATAATCGTATTCGTAATTCGACCAGGCTTTTTTATTACCTCCCGAAATCGAATTAAAATAAACATAATCTGCCGGGAAAGTTGTAATCTGATGTTTTACAGGTAAAATCATCAAAATAAAGTAGAAAATAACCGCAATTACTTTCGTTGACCTTGTCTGCAGATTTTCAAGAATATAAATGAGCCCGGCTGAGGAAAGCACAGCCAACAGCGGTAAAACAAAAATCATTTGACGAACACCACTGTATAAATTAGCTTTTATAATGATTACATAAATAATTGGGAACAAAAGGGTGAAAAGCAAAAACAACCCTGTGAAGAGTTGTTTGCTATCTTGTTTTAAGATTTTTTTCGTAAAAAATATCAGAAAAACCCCAAATCCTAAAAACAGGAATTCAGGGGTTGATATCAGCAACCATTTTGGCAAGTAATACCATGGAAGTTGCGTGCTCCACAACCATTGTCCCTCGAAAATCTGACGGATGCTGACTTTGTAATGTTCCATTACCTGCAGACTTTCTAGCGGATTTTGAAAGACGTTTTGTAAAGCAAAGGGCCAAAGCAGCAATCCTGCAAAATAACCTATCAGCAGAATTGCAAGGCTTTGACCCGATAACCTTAAAAGACAAAGTTTAGTTGAAAATATTTGTTTAAGTAAAAAAGGTTTCGAAATAAAAATTGCAAACATGGCCAATCCCAGATATCCAAACAAAATAAGGCCGCCAATGCGCACCGAGCAGGTAAAAGCAATTGCCAAACCAAGTAAAATTGCCGCATTCCATCTTGGTTTTGGCAACTCTTTTACATACCCGATAATTAAATAAACACTTATCATGTATCCCGTTGCAAACGGAATGTCTTTTAAATTTCCAAATGCATCGCCAAACAAACGTGGCATTGCAATAATTGACAACACAGTAAGAACCGATATCCAGTACGAACCGGAAAATAGATATCCTGTTAATCCGGCAAACAGTAATAATAGCCAGAAAAAAACGGCACCGGTAAAATGCCTTGTTAAAAATTCATTCTCAAAAGCAAAAACACGGTTTATAAATGCGGTAATATTATCAACTGATTGACCGTAATATTTCAGATTTGTTACAGGTGTTTCAAGACACGAAGCATCTTTTCCACCAGTAAAATACCAGTTTATCACCTTCTTTGCGTGTGAATAATGAAGTTGTTCATCGACATTAACAGCAGCCTTTGGCGCCAGAAAAGCCAGCAGAATTGCGGCAAATATCAGGCTCGCGATAAATGCATTTTTTGCAGTTAATATGTCAGTAACTTTATTCATATATATCTTTCACAATGTACACCGGCCGGTTTTGAACCTCCTTGAAAATCCGGTAAATGTATTCTCCTATCAACCCAAGAAAAGTTAATTGCACTGAACCAAAAAAACTTATTGCCAGAAACATTGACGACCAGCCAATTGGCGCAAAACCCATTGCTTTTGAAACCAATGTGTAAACAATTGCACCCAGGAATATAAAAATGCCAAACAACCCAAAATACAAACAAGCTTTTACTGGCCATTTTGAAAACGAATAAATTGCATCGGCAGCCATGGCAAACAATTTTCTGCGGCTCATTTTTGCCTCTCCTTTTAACCTTTCGGGCCGATCAAAAACAATAAACTCGTGTTTAAACCCAACGAAATTCCGTATTCCGGGTATGTAGCGGTTTTTTTCTGAAAACTTTAAAATGGCCTGGTGTGCTTTTTTATTCAGGATACAAAAATTACCTGCCTTTGCAATCTGCTGTTCTTCGCTTATTTGACTGAAAATGCGATGAAAAATACTGGTGAATATTTTCCGCGATATTTTTTCATTTCGTTGGTCGCGAACAGCAGTAACAATGTCGGCTTTATCTTGTTTTATTTTATCGAAAAGAACTGGAATCAGTTCAGGAGGATCCTGAAAATCGCCATCCATTATTACAACATAATCGCCTTTTGCAAAATCCAGTCCGGCTGTGAGTGCAGCCTGCAAACCAAAATTTCGCGAAAGCGAGATCACCTTTAATTCGTTGTTTTTATTTTTAAAATCCAACAACTTTTGCACTGTTGAATCGGTGCTTCCATCGTCAACACAGATAATTTCAAAAGCATCACCTGTTAGCTGAAGATTTTTAAAAACATCTTCAATTAGCTGCGAAATAAGATTGCTTTCGTTTAAAAGTGGTATGACAACAGAAATCATTGACTTCGTTTTTTATGATTTATGCTGAGTTCCGGGAATTGGTACCGGAAATTCCAAACTTACAGGCCCCATTTCGTATTTCTCTGGTCCTAATTTATCAGCGGATGCCATCATTTCTTCCCAGGTAACCAATTGCCCGGTATAAGCGGCTGTTCTTCCCATTATTGCTGTTAATGTCGAAATTGCTGTGCGTTCAGCTTCCACTATTGGCGAATTTGTGCGAATAGCAGTTACAAGGCTGATATGTTCCTGAACATAAGGAGAAACGGCTACAACTTCAGTAGATTTGCCGTCTTTATTTTTAGGATATTCATATTTCCATTTTTCAGTACCATCCAAATTGTAAACTGTATTTTTACAATTGGTATAACCTTGTGTTCCAATAATGTGTTCGCCCAAAGTATTTGCACAATCATCTATCTGGCGCGACATACTATGCGAAAAAATACCATTACCATAATTAAAATCAATACTGAAATAATCGTACTGGTCACCGGTTAACCTGCGCGCCCTGCCGCCAAAACCAATTGCTTCAACCGGATTTTTACCCAAAAACCAGTTTATAATATCGATGTTGTGAACGTGTGTATCGAGAATATGATCGCCGCAAAGCCAGCAGTAATTATTCCAGTTGCGGAGCATGTACTCCATATCGCTCCAACCTTCTTCGCGGGTACGAAACCAAACATGACTTTGAAGCCACCATGCTTTTGCCGAAACAATTTCGCCAATTGCACCCGAAGCAACTTGTTTGTATGTTTCCAGGTAATCGCGCTGATGGCGGCGCTGAGTACCGGTAACAACGGTTAATCCCATACTTTCGGCCTTTTTTGAGGTAGCCATAATCTGGCGTGCTCCCACCGGATCAACGCAAACCGGTTTTTCCATGAAAACGTTCTTTTTAGCCTGAACACAGGCATCGAAATATGCAGGTCTGAAGTGTGGTGGTGTTGCCAGAATAACTACATCCAAATCGACTTCGAGTAAACTTTTGTAACTATCGAAACCCCAGAAACAGTTTTTTTCAGGAATTTCAACCCGTTGTTTGCTTAATTTGCTTCTGCAATCCCAAACTTTATCTTCGAATACATCAGCCAATGCAACCAGTTCCAAATCGTTACCTGCTGCCAGAAAATTCAGGGCAGCACCAGTTCCGCGGTTTCCACAGCCAACCAGTCCGGCTTTGAGCTTTTTGCCATCAGGAGCCTTGTCAATAGTTGGGGGAAAATTATAATTAACCGGTTTTGTTTTTGTACTGCATGAAGTTAAGGTATTCATTCCTATAACGCCGGCAGCTCCTATAATTGCCGATTTTCCAAGAAAATTTCTGCGCGAAAACTGACTCTTTTCCATGATTTCTTAGTTATTACTTTTTTCTGAATTAATACTTTCCTTGTTGTACTCGCAAACCACCCTGAATCCAACATTTTTGCAATCGGAGTACCACCAGATGCTTTTAGGAATTTGCGGATCGGTAACCAGCCAGTCTTTAGTTCGGGTGAAATCCCGACGCCCTGCACGCAAATCTTTTGCTGAATTATTGTACGCACCTCCCCTTACAACGTGTTCCATGCCATCGCGAGGTCCTCGGGGATTTTTTACAAGTTTTTTAGGATATTTTGAATAAACTGCCGGATCATAAAAATCAAGACAAAACTCCGAAACATTTCCGAGCATATTTTTCAATCCGTAAGGATTTGCCATCACCATTGCAGGTTCCTGTGTTTTATTCGGACTGTTTTCGCTGTAAATTACGTACGAATTAATTATGGTTGTATCGGCACCAAACAACTTGTGCCAAAATCCTGTCGATTCGTAATCTTCGGGAGATCCTTCGAAGAAGTAAGGTGTGCTTTTACCTCCACGTGCAGCATATTCCCATTCAGCTTCAGTGGGCAACCGGTATTTTTTACCTGTAACTTTGCTTAACCACCTGCAATATGTTAATGCACCATGATGACTCATTGAAATTGCGGGTCTGGTTCCTTTTCCCCAACCCTGATCGGGCGCTCCCCATGGTGGTGTAGCTCCTGAGATTGCGTCGGTTTCAAGTTCGGTTTCAACAGCTTCTTTCCTTCCCTGCGAGCCAGTTGCATTAAAAAAAGCGAGATACTCATTCCAGGTAACTTCAATTTCACCAATCCAGAAACTGTCAACAGCAACATTTATAACCGGACCTTCATCAGCTCGTCTGAATTGCTCATCTTCCGCTGTCCCCATTTTAAATTCTCCACCTGATATTGATACCATTTTAAAAGAAACCGTAGTTCCGGGTATTTTTTCGTCGAAAGTCTCAAATTTCGAAACTGTTGCCGGAGTTGTGTAAATTTCTTTAGAACCTGCTGCTATTTCCTCTATTCCGGTTAAACCTGTTTTGCCACGATAATGACCAACATTGAGGTGACAGTTTAAACATGAAGAATTTTCGGGATTACGCATGTATTTCAGATGTGCCTCAGCACCCAATACATTTAACGTGGCAGGGAACATATTTGTGTGGCATTTTTTACATCCGTCTTCATAAACGAATCTTTTTGCTGCATCAATTGATCGCTTTTCAACCCAGTCAATTTCTGTTGAATCTTTTGTCATATAAACATAAAAATCATGAAATCCGTGGTACGCTTTTCTGGTTATAAACTGAAATGGTTTATCCTCCGGGGGAAGATGACAGTCAACGCAGTTAACCGAAACGCCGCTTCGGGTGTTATGGTGAGCTGATAATTTCCATGTTGCATCGGCATGTGGATGAATGTGACATGACGCACAGAATTCATCAGTTGAAGTAATATGAATAGTCTTATTCGAAAGCGCCAGAAATAGTACTGCACTTAAACCTCCGGCAATAAACAACAAATAGTGTTTTCGTTTGATTGTTTTTTCAGTCATTCCTACAGTGATTTACATGCAATTATAATTGAGAGTTATTAGAGAAAACTTAATTCAACCAACAACAACTGGTTAACAAGTACTTAATTTTATCTTAATTATTTATATAATATATTGATTTATAATTTCTTAAACGATGTAAAATATTTTAAAATTTTATTTTTTATTCCATCAATTTTAATACTTTTGAAAAAAAATAATCTAAAATTAAGTATTTTGAGAAGCGCAAAAGGAGTTTAAGAATGACAAAAGATAAGTTTAAAATTGTTTCGAATGTCTTAATTATCCTCGCTTTCATCGCTTCAATACAAGTCAGGGCAAAAGAAATTTCTGACAATACCTTTCTAATTGGGAAAATAAATCAGCAGAACTTCAATAATCAGGAAATCTGGAACCTTTTGCAGGAAGATGATGATACCGGTATTGAAATGGAAATTGAGGCCAGAAATAAAAAGATAAATCTGTTAAATTCAGGTGTAAATTTTTCGGTAGTTCTTGAAAAAATTTCAACTGTAATACTGGGAAACCAATCGAAAATCATTCCCGTTTTTATTAAATACAACGGAGATGCATCGTTGCTTGATTCGGTTATAAATGAATCAACAATATCATCTTCCATTTTTTATCTGCCACAGGGAGAAACCTGGCCATCGCTGGAATATCTGGTACAAGCAAACCGCAGAGTAATATTTTTTCTTGAGGGTAATTTAATTGGCGAAAGCCGAATTTTACATCCGGTAAATAACTATGCATTCCAGATTTCTGCAAACAATTCAGGAAATTCATTTACAGCCGTAAATACCGAAAATGTAAACCAGGAACTTTTTGCAATTGAAAATTTCGAGCAGCTTCCAACGAAAAATCCTCCGAGTAATCTGAGCAGAAATCTGGTTCCCGATTATATCAATTTTCTGTTGGAAAACTGGAAAAGATATGGCAAAAGACCCAATTTTATTTTTGTTGGAAACAATATTTTAAATTTCGATTTTATTGTTGACCAGTTAAATTCGTTTACCTGGATAAAAGGAGTTGTTAAAATATCGGATAAAAATTTTGATAAAGTTTACTGGAAGAATCCAGATATTCAGATAACAGGGGGAAAATTCAGTTTCCCTTACAGGGGAGGTGAAGAATTGATCCTGACACCTTTTGTTCCCGGATTTAAAATGACTCCCGGGCAAATTGTTGTAACCGGAGAAATGACAATTCCTGAGATTTACACAATTCTGGCAACTTCGTTAAATTTAAGCGAGGAATTGACCGGTAGTTTTAGTTTTGACGGTATTATTTTGAATGAAACTAATACATCACAAACTTTTGAGGGAAACAGTTTTTCGTTTATTCAGGATATTAATCGGGGCAATGTTTTGAGGCTCCCTGAAAACGCCAGTATAAACCTTGGGAAACCGGAAATTTATGGTTTGCGTAACAGCAGTTTTACAGTTAGTTGTTTCGTTAAATTCACTGAAATTCTTGAATTCGGAGATAATGCGATTTTGGGAAATTATGAATCGGGCTACAGAAGGGGATTACATTTGATTCTGCGTTCAGGTCACCCCTATTTTGGATTGTGGGCTAATGATTATATTGCTGAAAATACTCTACAACCCAATGTTTGGTATCATTTGACCTGGCGGTATATTATTGAAACCGGGGAACAATCAATATTTCTGAACGGGTTATTTATAGGTGGTTCCGATGGACATCCACCTTTTTCAGGTACTGGCGATATTCATTTGGGTAGTGCACTTTCGTCGGGAGCTAGTTTGCGCGGATACATTGACAATTTATACATCTGGAATCGCCCACTAGGTAATGAAGAAATAAACCGGCTTTCGCTTGATGAAGAATTTCAATTGGCAGATAAAGCGAATGCTGAAAAAAAGCCAGTAAACAACCTGTTAATTTGGTCATTGGCTGCATTACTTTTAATTTTATTAACTGTAGCTTTCTTTATTCTTTCCAAACAAAGGAGAAAGAAAAAAACAACTTCGGAAATTGAAATTCCTGCCACAATATCAAACAACCAGATTCAGCTATTTGGTGAATTTAAAGCAATTGACAAACAGGGAACCGACATTACCGATTTGTTTACTCCAAAAGTTAAAGAGTTGTTCCTTTTTACGCTGATTTATACGCTAAAAAGTGGAATTGGAGCGAGTATCAGGGATATTAATGATAATTTATGGGAAGGAATTTCTTCGGCAAAAGTGGCCAATAACCGTTCTGTCACATTAAATAAACTAAGAAAAATATTACAGCAATTTGATGGAATTGAGATAGTTTCTACCGGAGGATATCTTCAGTCGAAATTTAAAAAGCCATTTTACTGTGATTACATCAGTGCCTATAAAATTTGCCAGATACCTGAAGGATTATCAAAGCAGCAGTTAATTTCGTTTTTCGAACTTGTAAAACGCGGACGCTTCCTGAAAGGGATAAACTGGCCATGGCTCGATGAAATCCGCGGATTTACAGGAAACCAGGTAATTGACAATTTACTGAACCTGGCAACATTGTATCAAAAGGAAATGAATTTGACAGAGATTGAAAAAATCGCACAGCGAATTCTCGATTACGATGATTTAAACGAAGAGGCAATTTACCTGCAGGTTTGGGCATTGCAAAAAACCAATAACTCCAACCTTGCTAAATTCAATTTTAGTTCGTTTACAAAAAAATACGAGAGTAATTTTGGAGAGCCTTATCCAATGAATTTTTCGCAATTTAACCAGCATTTCGAAAAAGGTTTTATTTAAGTTATTTCATCCACACTTTTTTTCAGAAAATCCCTTGTAAAATAATCATCATCAACTATTTCTCCATTCCAAACCACAATATCAAGATCGATGCAACGCGGACCAAATTTAGGAACCGAACGGTCGCGTCCCATCTCATCTTCAATCGATTTCAGTAATTTCGTTAAATCTTCCTGATTTAAATTAGTCCTGATTTTAATTGCACCATTTGTAAAGTCGGGTTGAGTTGAAATTCCAATGGGTTTGGTTTTTATCATTTCGGAAACCCTTACAACTTCAACCTGCTTTTTCAGAATATCCATCATTATAGAAATGTTGATTTCTGCATCGATGTTGGAACCGATTCCGATAATCACAGTTTTTGAAGCATCTGTCATAGTATGACTCAAAGTCATGCTATGACTAATCGATGCAGAAATAAAATCTTCCTTTTTATTAGTGATAGCATGACTCAGAGTCATACTATCACTGTGTTCAACCGGGAAAAGTCCTTCCTTTTTTAATAATTCATAATCAATCAACTTTTCTTTTCTTAAACCCAGAAAATCGAGTTGAGATGAAAATTCCCAGTCTTCAGCACTTTTTACCAATCCTGAATAAACCGGGTTCTGGTGAATATATTCAATACAAGTATGTAAATAACTTTTCCCTTCCGAAATATTAATTTGAGTGCCAAATGTGGTATCCCAATATGATGGTTCAATTTTAATTTCGTCAACAAGAGGTTTTCCCTGTGTATGCTGCTGAAATAAGGAACCGGTAAATTTTTCCTGTTTTTGAATTGCACGTGTATAAGAACGTAAAAATATTCCTATTTCATAATTTAAAGTTCTGTATTTGGTCAAGTTCTGTAAACTAGTCATAGCATGACTTTGAGTCATACTATGACTAGTCCTGACTTCAATTTTATCCCTATGAACAAAAACTACCAAATGAAAATGGTTGGGCATTAAACACCACGAAACAATTGAAACGAAAGGAGACAAGTGTTCTTTCATTTTCCTCAGGAAAAACAAATAATTATCCCGGGTGAAAAACACCATTCGGGAATTGTTTCCCCGATTATATATGTGATAATAAAAACCTGGTTCTAAATTCATTTAATTTCGTTAATCCATACTGTGGCTTAAAATCATGATATGAATGTATTCTTTGTTTTTGATGACATTTCTATTCATACTATGACGGAAAGTCATAGCATGAATTTATCTTCTACACTCCATTTCCATTGAAACCGATTCAGCAAAACGTAACGCATGTGGTTTGTCAACCTCAACCCTCGCCCACTTTACTTTTTCGTCGGCCATAATTAAATCAAGAATGTTTTTGGTAAGTACTTCGAGTAGTTTAAATTGTCCATCCTGTACCAGTGCAATAATTTTTTTCGTAATCTTTTTATAATCAAAAATATCAAGTGGTTCATCAGCTTGCAAAGCATGGTCAGGAATGTCGGTTTCAATTTCGAGATTGATAATTACATCCTGTTTGTTTACCAACTCTTCAGGATTAAAACCAATATATGTTCTGATTAACAGATTTTTAACACGTATTTTTGCCATAACTATTATGCGTTTCGGCCCAAATTCTCGCCACCATCGGCAAAGATTAGCTGACCGGTTAAATGATTGTTTTCTAAAATAAAATCCACACTTTTTATAATTGGATTCAGTCCGCCCGGTTTTTTCATCGGGATATTCTGCGCCAGATTTTGAAGATACTTTTCGTCTTTATCTTCGGGCGCCAAAGTAACTCCCGGGGCAATTGCATTCACCCGAATTTCCGGAGCAAGTTCAAGCGCTGCCATTTGGGTTAAATCCCAAAGCCCCTTTTTCGACAAAGAATAAGCTGTAAAATTCGATTTATTGGATGTTACACGGGTATCTACAAAATTAATGATGTTACCCTTTTTGCAAAGTATTGCAAAGTCGTGAATCAGAAAAAAAGGAGCCTTCAAATTCACATTCATCTGTTCGTCATACAGTTCAGGTGATGTTGCTTTTAAATACCCCGAATCGAAAACAGAAGCATTATTTACCAGAAGATGAATTTCACCAAATTCTTCCAACGCTTTTGGAATCAGTTTAATAACTTCATTTAAACTGGAAAGATTTGCTTTAAAAGCCTGAAATTTCTGTTGGGGATATTTTGAACTTAATTCATTTACCAGAACCTCCGCAGGTTTTTCAGAAGAATTAAAATGAATGACAATATTCCAACCTTTTTCAGCAAGATGTTCAGCAATTGCTTTGCCAACTCTTTTTGATGCCCCGGTTATTAATGCAGTTTGTATCATTTATTAATTGTACGAATTCAGTTTGCTCAAATACTTACCAATAATATCGAATTCAAGATTGATTACAGTTCCTACTTTAAATGTATGAAAATTGGTTACTTCGTACGTAAACGGAATAATTGCCACCTGGAAAGAGTTGTCTTTTGAGTTCACCACAGTCAGACTTACACCATTTACACAAACCGAACCCTTTTCAACTGTCATGTAACCCTGTTTTGCTTTTTCCAAACTGAAAGGATATTCGAAAGTGTAGTACCAGCTACCGTCGGCTTCATCCACTTTAGTACAGATTGCGGTTTGGTCAACATGGCCTTGAACAATGTGCCCATCCAAACGGCCGTTCATCATCATGCTGCGTTCGAGGTTTACTTTTGAACCAACTTCGAGCAATCCTAAATTTGATTTTAATAAAGTTTCCTTAATCGCGGTTACTTTGTAAGTTTTTGCCTCTTTATCAACATTTACCACAGTTAAACAAACGCCGTTGTGCGACAGGCTTTGATCTACTTTTAATTCATTGGCAAACGCGCAGGTCAATGTAAAATGTACATTTTCCTTGTCTTTTTCGATGGCAGTTACGGTGCCAAATCCTTCTACTATTCCTGAAAACATGGTAGTTTCGAGTTTAAAGTTTAATGTTTCGAGTTATAAATTCCAATTGATTTTTTTACAGTTAATCAGTTTTTCTATAAACCAGTGACTGATGACCAGTGACTATTTCAGTTTCCACTCAACCCCATCTTTGGTATCTTTCATTTCGATTCCCACAGTATTTAGTTCGTTGCGGATTTTGTCGGAAGTCGCCCAGTCTTTATTGGCTTTTGCCTCATTTCTTAATTTGATAAGCAGTTCAACAGTTCCTTTCAGAATTTCGCTTTCACCCGAATCTGATGTCTGTTCCTGTTTTAATCCAAGAATATCAAAAACCACTGAATGATAAAATGATTTCAAATCTGCCAAATCAATTGATGAAATTTTTTCAGTTCCTGCTTTTATCGAGTTGATCATTTTAACTCCATCAAACAAATGAGCTATCGCAATCGGGCTGTTCAAATCGTCGTTTAAAGCTGCAAAACATTTTTCTTTAAGTGTTGAAATATCAATCGTTGAATTTTCTGAGGTTGAAAGTTCGTTCAAGGTTTTTACTGCATTCATCAAACGTTCAAGTCCTTTTTCAGATGCCTGCATTGCTTCATTTGAAAAATCGATGGTACTGCGGTAATGTGCCTGCAGAATGAAAAACCGGATGGTCATTGGCGAATAAGCCTGTTTCAGTAATTTATGGTTACCTGTAAACAACTCCTGCAAAGTGATGAAGTTCCCAAGCGAACGGGCCATTTTTTGTCCGTCGATTGTAATCATATTATTGTGCATCCAGTATCGTACCGTTTCGTGGCCAAGACTAGCAGTTGACTGGGCAATCTCACATTCGTGGTGAGGAAATGTTAAATCCATACCACCTCCATGAATGTCGAATTGCTCGCCTAAATACTTGGTACTCATTGCCGAACATTCGAGATGCCAACCCGGAAAACCGTCGCTCCATTTCGAGGGCCAGCGCATAATATGTTCGGGCGAAGCTTTTTTCCAAAGTGCAAAATCAAACGAATTTTTCTTTTCGCTTTGACTGTCAAGTTTCCTTGTGTTTGTTTTAATATCATCAAGGTTTCTGCCCGACAACTTGCCGTATTTGTAGTGCTGATTGTACTTTTCAACGTCGAAATAAACCGACCCGTTTTTTTCGTAGCCAAAACCTTTTTTAACAATCGTATCGATCATTATTTGCTGCTCGATAATATGACCGGAAGCACGTGGTTCGATGCTTGGAGGAAGTACATTCAACTGCTCCATATTGTGATGGAAAGTGTTCATGTATTTCTGCACCACTTCCATTGGTTCAACCTGCTCAAGCCGGGCTTTTTTAGAAATTTTATCTTCGCCTGTTTCTTCTACTTCATCTTCAAGGTGGCCAACATCGGTTATGTTGCGAACATACCGTACTTTGTAACCTAAAAAAGTGAGGTAACGAAAAAGCAAATCGAAAGTAATAAATGGCCGTGCATGACCCAGGTGAGAATCGCTATACACTGTTGGTCCACAAACATATAACCCTACTTTACCAGTAACAAGTGGTTTGAAAACCTCTTTACTTCGGGATAATGTGTTATAGATTACAACAGAATTATTCATTTTATAATGAATTTTGAATTTAAACTGTTTCGGTATTTTGTACAGCCGATTCCTCTTCGGTTTTTTTCTCAACCGTATTAAAATATCTTCTGTAGAAAATTAAAATTGAAAAAATACCAACAGTAATTGCCGAATCAGCAATGTTAAAAACCGGGCGGAAAAAGATAAACTGATTACCACCTACAAATGGCAACCAACCGGGATAACGGCCATTGATTAATGGGAAATAAAACATATCAACCACTTTACCATGAAGGAAACCGGCATAGCCGCCACCTTCAGGAAAAATTGATGAAACCTGACCATAACTGTCCTGAAAAATTATTCCATAAAACAAACTGTCGATGATGTTACCAATTGCCCCGGCAAAAATGAGTGAAATACTAACAATAAATCCAAACGGGAAATCCTTTTGTTTAGCAAGTTTAAACAGATACCAACCTATTGCTACCACTGCAAGAATGCGGAAAATACTTAAAAACATTTTGCCATATTCTCCGGCAAACTCAAATCCAAAAGCCATACCGTTATTCTCGACAAAATGCAGAATAAACCAATCTTTAAAAACAACAAATTCATCGCCAAGCGACATTGTTGTTTTCACCCAGATTTTAAGTACCTGATCGGCAATAAGAATCAGAAAAATTATTATCAATGATTTTACTGTACGTGTCATACCTGCTTTATTAAAACAAAAATGCCCCCGGAAAAATCGTTTTATTGAATAATCCGCAGAGCATTTCAGGATATCTTTTGATTTACTTTTGATTCATTTTAGCATCCATCGAAAGTGTTGCATGCGGCACTGCACGAAGTCTCTCCTTGCCGATTAATTTTCCTGTATCGCGACAAATTCCGTAGGTTTTATTTTCTACCCGCACCAAAGCAGCCTGTAAATGCTGAATAAATTTTAACTGACGTTGCGCCAGTTTTCCTGATTCTTCCTTCGAAAGTGTAGCAGCACCTTCTTCCAAAACTTTAAAGGTTGGAGAAGTATCCTGTGTATCATTTCCATCACTCTGAGTTAATGAAGTTTTATACATTTCATAATCACTTTGTGCTATTCTGAGTTTATCCAGTATTAATTCTTTAAACTCCTGCAACTCCTCATCCGAATATCTGTTCTTTGCTCCCATAATTATATGGTTTTAATATTAGTAACACAATTTTTAAAAGCGACCTAAATTAATAAATTTTTGATATTATAATCAGGTCATAAATCATTTCAGTTTTACACTCTCTTTACTAAAATGCTTGCAAACAATTCCTTATCAATTTCAACAATCTTAGTATCATCATCATTCAGATTATCAACTAATTCAAGTTGGTTTGCCAAAGTTTGGGCGCAAATATAGTCTTTATAATTTAAAATTGCTTTATTAAATTCTTCGCCTTTTGCTATTGTAATGTTTATACGGTCCGTAACTTCAAAGTTACTGTCCTTTCTGATATTTTGTATTTTATTAATAAACTCACGTGCAAAACCTTCTTCTTTAAGTTCATCTGTAACATTAATATCCAATGCTACGGTCAATTGTCCTTCTGACGCAACAGTCCATCCCGGAATATCTTCGGTTTGAATTTCAACATCTTCCAAAGTAATTGTCACATTTTCACTGCCCACCTGAATTTCGAGTTCCTTCATTCTCTCCAATTCGGAAATTTCCGCTTGCCCAAACTTATTCACTGAATCGGCAATTTGTTTCATCAACTTTCCAAATTTTGGCCCCAAAGTTTTAAAATTGGGCTTTATTTTCTTCTTAATAATCCCGGAAGCATCGGTTATAAATTCAACCTCCTTTACGTTTACCTCGGTTAAAACAATATTTTTTATTGCCTCAAATTGTTCATGAAAACGGGAATTCAGTACCGGAACAATAATTCTTGCCAGTGGTTGGCGCACTTTTAGTTTTTCCTTTCGGCGCAAAGCCAGAATCATGGACGATGCTTTTTGGGCAAGATCCATTCTTTCTTCCAGATCCTTATCCACCAATTTTTCGTTATACGATGGAAAATCGGCAAGGTGAACACTTTGATCAACCTCTATTTTTGATACTTTATTCAGGTCGGTGTACAACAGATCGGCATAAAATGGAGCAATCGGAGCCATTAATTTTGCCACAGTTTCCAAACAGGTATATAAAGTTTGATATGCTGAAATTTTATCATCGGTGAACTCTCCACCCCAATATCTTTTGCGGCTCAGGCGAACAAACCAGTTACTTAAATTCTCTGAAACAAAATCAGAAATGGCACGTCCTGCGCGGGTTGGTTCATAATTCTCGTAACACCAGGCAACTTCCTTCACCAGCGAATTCAGAAGCGAAATTATCCAGCGGTCAATTTCAGGACGCTGTTCAACCGGTATTTCCTTTTCTGAAAACCTGAAACCATCGACATTGGCATAAAGCGCAAAAAAGTTGTAGGTATTGTAAAGTGTTCCGAAGAATTTCCGTTTCACCTCTTCAACACCCGAAATATCAAATTTTAGGTTATCCCAGGGTTGAGAGTTTGTAATCATATACCAGCGCAAAGGATCGGAGCCGTATTCTTCGATGGTTTGAAACGGATCTACGCCATTTCCCAACCGTTTCGACATTTTATTGCCGTTTTTGTCGAGTACCAGTCCATTCGAAATGATATTACGGAATGCCACCGATTCATCAATCATGGACGCAATGGCATGTAAAGTAAAAAACCAGCCACGTGTTTGGTCAACGCCTTCAGCTATAAAATCGGCCGGAAAAACACCCTTGCCTGAGACAGGATTATATTTTTCTTTGCTTTCAAATGGATAATGATGTTGCGCATATGGCATTGCGCCCGAGTCGAACCAAACATCGATTAAATCTGGCTCACGAAACATTTTCTGTCCCGAAGGCGAAACCAGTACAACATGGTCAACGAAGGGTTTGTGGAGGTCTATTTTAACGTAATTCTCTTTTGAATTGATTCCAACCTCAAAACCTTTGTAAGGATTTTCGGTCATAAAACCAATCGCCATCGCTTTTTCAATTTCAGCCATTAACTCTTCAGTTGAACCAATGCAGATTTCTTCTGAGCCATCTTCGGTTCTCCAGATGGGCAGCGGTGTTCCCCAGTATCGCGAACGACTCAGGTTCCAATCCACCAGATTTTCGAGCCAGTTGCCAAACCTGCCGGTACCGGTTGATTGTGGTTTCCAGTTAATGGTGTTATTTAGCTCCACCATTTTATCTTTAACTGAGGTTGTTTTGATAAACCACGAATCAAGCGGATAATACAATATCGGTTTGTCGGTGCGCCAGCAATGAGGATAACTGTGTACGTGTTTTTCAATTCGAAAGGCTTTGTTTTCCGACTTTAGCATTACAGCAATGTCAATATCAACAGTCGAAGCATCATCTTCCAGTTTATCGTCGTACTCATTTTTTACTGAACGCCCTGCAAACTCATGGTACTTTTCAATATTTACAAACTTTTCGACAAAAGTTTTGTCCAGGTTTGCTGTGGGATAAAATCTTCCTTTTCTGTCAACCAGTGCCTGCGTTTTACCATCAACATCTTCAACAATTAAAGGTGAGATTCCGTTTTGTTTGGCAACCCGGTCATCGTCAGCGCCAAATGTCGGTGCAATGTGAACAATTCCTGTTCCATCTTCGATGGTCACAAAATCGCCGGTAATTACTTCAAATGCCTTTCCTTTGGGTTTCACCCATTCAATCAACTGTTCATATTGAACGCCCCTGAGCTCTTCCCCACTATATTCAGCTAAAATCTGATATGGAATATTTTTATCACCGGTTTTGTAATCGTCAAATGATAAATTGTCATTTTTCAGACTAAAATAAACAGGGGCCAAATCTTTCGCCAAAATTACTGTAACCGGCAACCCCGTGTAAGGATTGAAAGATTTGACTTTTACATATTTAATTGCAGGTCCAACGCAAAGCGCTGTATTCGAAGGCAATGTCCATGGAGTGGTTGTCCATGCCATGAAATATAAATCGGTATCAATTCCTTCATAAAGAAACTCCGATCTTTCATTGCGGATGGCTTTGAATTGCGCCACCGCAGTTGTGTCTTTTACATCGCGGTAACATCCGGGCTGGTTTAATTCATGCGAACTTAATCCTGTTCCCGCAGCCGGTGAGTAGGGCTGTATTGTGTAACCTTTGTACAGCAGGCCTTTCGAGTAGATTTGTTTCAGCAGCCACCACACGGTTTCGATATAACGGTTGTCGTAAGTTACATAAGGGTCGTCCATGTTTACCCAGTAACCCATTATACGGGTGAGTTCTTCCCACTCGCGTGTATATTTCATTACCTCGGTGCGGCAGGCATTATTATAATCTTCAACCGAAATCTTTTTCCCGATATCGTCCTTGGTGATATTCAGCATTTTTTCAACGCTCAGCTCAACAGGCAACCCGTGGGTGTCCCAGCCGGCTTTGCGGTGAACGCGAAAACCTTTCATGGTTTTGTAGCGGCAAAAAATATCTTTGATTGCGCGGGCCATCACGTGATGTATTCCCGGCATTCCGTTGGCCGAAGGCGGTCCCTCATAAAAAACAAAAGTGGGGTGACCTTCGCGAGTGGAGATACTTTTGTGAAAAGTATCATCTTTCTGCCATCTCTTCAACACTTCCTTGTTGATTTGCGCAAGGTCCAATTGCTTGTATTCCTGAAACTTATTACTCATAAAATGCAATTCTGAACAGTTTTTAAAAAAGTATGCAAATATAATGTATTTTTTCAGGGTGAATATTTAAAACTTTGTTTTATGCCTGAGGATGAAGTAAACATTAAAAAAAGAAAGGCCTAAAAAAGACCTTTCTGAAAAAATAATATTGTTCAAAAAACTATTTCTCCACCCCAAACTTATAAACACAAACCGAATAATATTCCAGGCCCGGATTCAGAATGGTTGAAGGAAACTGAGGTTTGTTGGGACTGTCGGGAAAATGCTGGGTTTCCAAACAGAAAGCGCCGCGGTAGGCAAACACTTTTCCACCCTTGCCGGTATCTTTTCCTGTCATAAAATTGCCACCATAAAACTGTATCCCGGGTTCGTTGGTATATACTTCGAGTGTGCGGCCAGAGGCTGGTTCAACCACTTTGGCAGCATGATTCAAACCAGTTTCGGCTTTATTCAAAACCCAGTTGTGGTCGTAACCATTTCCGTATTTCAATTGAATATGGTCGTCGTTAATTCTGGCACCAATCGCAGTTGGTGTTCTGAAATCAAACGGAGTTCCGTCAACAGGTGCAATTTCCCCGGTGGGAATTAGAGTTACATCAACCGGAGTGAACGCATCTGCCATAATTTGCATAACATGGTCGTTCACATCACCGTTTCCGGCTCCCTTCAAATTAAAAAACGAATGTTGTGTTAGGTTTACCGGTGTTGGTTTATCGGTTGTTGCCCAATATTCAACTTTTAGTTCGTTTTCGTCAGTGAGCTTGTAAACCACTTTTACATTCAGATTTCCGGGATATCCTTCTTCTCCGTCAACCGAAAGATAAGTGAGTTCAAGTGTCTGGTCATCCAGTTTTTTTGCGTCCCAAACCACGTTGTTAAATCCCTTGATACCGCCATGCAGGTGGTTAGGCATATTGTTGGTGGCCAGTGTATAAACCGAGTCATTCAGCGTAAACTGTCCGTTTGCAATGCGGTTTCCGTAACGGCCAATCAGCGTTCCGTAATAAATTTCTGTGGTTTTAAGGTATTCGGCTGATGTTTCGTAGCCAATTACGATATCTGCAAAATCGCCCTTTTTATCGGGAGTCCATAAATTAACAATCTTGCCGCCGTAGTTTGTAATCTGGGTAACAAGTCCGTTAGCATTTCTGAGTGTATAAAGCTCAACTGTTTTCCCGTCATGTTCTGTTTTAAATGTATCTTCATCAATCAGAACCGGCAGGTTCTTTGGTTTTGCACAGGAGAGCAACATCACCGAAAGCAATAAAATCAAAGTATTTTTCATAAGAAATAATTTAAAAGTTAAATTTCGTTTTTGAATTGCGTAAAATTAAGAGTTAAATTTACACTTCAAAATATCATCTGAAAAGAAAATCTGATAATTAATGAAGAACACAACGGCTTTATTAATCCTGTTATTTTTTGGTAACCTGTTTTTAACCGGCTGTAAAACCAAACCTGAACCATCAAAAATGCCCAACATTTTATTTGCCATCGCCGATGATGCCTCATGGAAACATTTTGGCGCCTACGGTTGCAATTGGGTAAAAACACCGGCTTTCGACCATATCGCAAAACAGGGAATTTTGTTTACCCGTTGTTACACACCCAACGCCAAATGTGCGCCATCGCGTTCTTGTATTTTAACCGGACGAAACAGCTGGCAACTGGAAGAGGCAGCCAACCATTCACCGCTTTTCCCTGCAAAATTTAAAACTTATGCCGAAGCACTTGGCGAAAACGGGTATTTTGTTGGCAGTGTAGCAAAAGGTTGGGCACCGGGGGATCCGGGAGAAATAAACGGAATTAAACGCCAACTTACCGGACCAAAATTTGACGAATTTAAAACTGAACCGCCGGCGAAGTTCATCTCGGACAACGATTACGCTAAAAATTTTGAAGCTTTTCTGAAAGCCCGACCGGCAGGAAAACCCTTCTGTTTCTGGTATGGCAGCACCGAACCTCACCGTGAATATGAGTTCGGGGTTGGGGAAAAACTGGGGGGAAAAAACATTGCCGAAGTTGATGAAGTACCAGCTTTCTGGCCAGATGTTGACTCGGTGCGTACCGATATGCTCGATTACGCTTTCGAAATTGAATATTTTGATTTGCACCTGCAAAGAATGCTGCAAAAGCTGGAAGAAATTGGTGAACTAAATAATACAATCGTGATTGTAACGGCAGATAACGGAATGCCTTTCCCTCGGATAAAAGGCAATGTTTACGAATATTCGAACCATCTGCCACTCGCAATTATGTGGCCCAATGGAATAAAAAACCCCGGACGTATGGTTGAGGATTTTGTCAATTTCATCGATTTTGTTCCCACTTACCTTGAACTCGCCGGTTTAACCGCCGAAACTGCCGGAATGCAGCCGGTTACAGGCAAAAGTTTAACGGATATTTTTTATGCTGAAAAAGCCGGAATTGTAAATCCGGAACGCAATTTTGTTTTGGTTGGTATGGAACGTCATGATGTTGGCCGCCCCAACGATGAAGGATATCCTGTTCGGGGAATTGTTAAGGATGATTTTTTATACCTCCGCAATTTTAGGCCTGAACGATGGCCGGCCTGCGATCCTGAAACCGGTTACCTGAACTGTGACGGCAGCCCGACAAAAACTTATATTCTGGATACACGACGCAAGAAAGGAATTATGGAATACTGGCAACTGAATTTTGGAAAACGGGAAGCTGAAGAATTGTACAATATTAAAAATGACCCGTTTTGCATGAATAATCTGTCCGAAGACCAAAATTTTGCAGCGTTAAAATCGAATATGGAAACCGAAATGACACAGAAACTAACGGAACAGGGCGATCCCCGAATTTTAGGGAATGGCGACATTTTTGATAATTATCCATATCAGGGAGATGTTCAAAACTATTACAACCGATTTATGGCTGGCGAAGAAGTGAAAGCGGGTTGGGTAAACGAATCCGATTATGAACCTCCACTCAAACAGTCAGCAAAAGGGAGTGAGTAAAAAAGAAAGCCGATCCCGAAAAAATTCGGAACCGGCTTTCTTGATTGTTTTCTGCTGTTTAATTATTTGTTTTCTTTTTCGACTTTCTTCTCCACTTTTACTTCTACTTTCTTTCCATCGCCCTCTTTAATTTCTTTTATATGAATCACTTCACCGTCATCGCCCGTAAAAGTAGCTTCACCGTTTTCATCGTTTATGTGGATTACCTTGTCATCCTCGTAAACATTAAAAGTTCCATCGTCAGATTTTATCACTTTCACCGTTTTTGTGTGTTTTGGAGTATTACCATAAAAGAATACATCACCGCTGTGAGGTGCACCATGCATAATAACTTCTTCCTCAACCTCTTCATTTACCTGTTTACGCACAATTGTTATTTTCTCAGTTCCGTCTTTTTGAATTTTTTTATCGTACGAAATAATTCCGGGATCAGACAAGTCGATTACATTTTTATTATTATGACTTTTGAACATCATCATTCCCGGAGCAGCCGGTGGCATTGGTGCACCGGGAGGAACCGGAGCCATAATTATGTGCTTGCCTCCTTTTCCCGATTTCATAATCACCACGTTTCCTTCGCCATCGTCTTCAATATTATATTCAAAATTCATATTCGTATTCATATGCATTGAATCCATCTTAAAACCTTCCTTCGGTATCCATTTCATCTCTTTTCCACCGCCAATGGTATCGCCATTCCATACAAAAGGCTCGTCGCTGGTAAGAACGGTATCCAACTCCATTTTTTTACCGTTATCATCCACTTTCACCATTTTTATGTGCTTTTCTGTTTTTGTACTGCGGGGAGGATCCTGAGGATTTTCACCGATTAAATATAAAGACGAGAGCGAAAAAAATGCTAATCCTGAAAGAAAGATAACGAACAAAATACGTTTCATAATAATCTGTTTTTAAATTGTTTTTATTTCGAAACAAATATAGTTTATCTGCAAGCTACCAATCAGTTAAAGCCTGGTTAAATACTGTTAAGGAAAAGTTAAAAAGAAAACAGCACATTTTTAAATGGCTATATTTGAAGCATGAACAGAAAATTTTTTACCGGATTAATCATTTTAATGGGGATTTCAATCCTCGGAATCATTGCAGTGCAACTGGTTTGGATGAACAACGCCATCAGGGTGAAAAACGAGCTTTTTAACCGAAGTGTGAATGAAGCGCTAAACAATACAGTTAACAAACTCGAAGACCTGCATAATTTCGGCGTTGTTAATCAAATGGTTTTCGATAAATCGTTGCTCTGGGAAGGAAAACCCGATGAAGTTTTAAAAGATGGAGTACCGCCACCTCCGCCTCCACCTGCCAGGTACAGGAATTCTACTGTAGTTACCAACCATCCGGTGCATGTTGTGCGCCGGATAAAACCCGATGGCAAATCTCCGCGTGTAGAAATTAAAGTAAATACCAGTAAAGACGGGCATGGAACTTTCAGATATGAGATAAATACAGATACCTCAACCGACAGCGGCAATATTATTAATATTGATGACCAACATACCGGGAATGCAGTTTTTGTTTTTAATACCGATACTATTGTTTCGAATGTCGATTCGATATATAAAATCAGTATGGTAAAAATCGATTCGATGATTACTTCGCTTGATACTTTTAACATTATTCGGCCCGAAATATCGCACCGGGCGCAGTTAAAAGCAAGCAGGCTAAAACGAATGGCAAACCAGGTAGTCACCGAAATTTCGGAATGGGATGTTCGTGATATTGACGAAAAACAAATACAGGAAGTACTAGCGGAAGAGTTAACAAACAAGAATATTCCAATTCCTTTTGAATATGGAATTTTACAGGACAGCACTCTAATAAACAAATCACCGGTAACCGATTCATTAAAACTGCTCGAAACCGATTATCAGCTCAATCTTTATCCAAACGATATTTTTCAGAAAAACCTGAAACTGGCACTATGGTTTCCAGAGCGCGACAGTTACATTTACCGTTCGCTTAACTGGCTGCTGCTGGCGTCGTTTCTGTTTTCTCTCATTATTTTAATGACTTTCGGGTTGAGTGTGTTTTATATACTGAGGCAGAAGAAAATATCGGAAATGAAATCGGATTTCATCAATAACATGACCCATGAATTTAAAACCCCGATTGCCACAATTTCGGTTGCAACCGACTCGATTACCAACGAAAAAGTGGTAAACGACCCTGAAAAAATCCGCTATTTTGCTGGAATGATAAAAAAGGAAAACAACCGCATGAACCGGCAGGTAGAAGATATTCTGACCATTGCCCGCCTCGACCGAAAGGATTTTGAATTTGTATGGGAAGCTGTTGATGTTCACGAACTGATTAAAGATGCAATGCAGGGAATTATTTTGCAGGTGGAAAAACGTGCAGGAAAAATTGATCTAGAACTTAATGCCGGAAATCCAACCATCACAACCGACCACATTCATTGTACCAATGTTATTTATAATTTACTCGACAATGCAATGAAATATTCGGTTGAAGCGCCGGTTATAAAAATTGCGACTATAAATAAACCAAAAGGTGTACTGGTATCGGTTGAAGACAATGGAATTGGAATGACGAAAGCGGTACAAAGCAAAATATTTGAAAGGTTTTACAGGCAAACCAGCGGAAACATTCATAATGTAAAGGGTTTTGGACTGGGATTGAATTATGTAAAAGCCGTTTTAGAAGCGAATTACGGCACAATTTCGGTACAAAGCGAGCCAGGAAAAGGAAGCAGGTTCGAGGTGTTTTTGCCTTTTGTGAGGGAATAAAAAAGCCTCTCCCCGACCCTCTCCACAGGGAGAGGGAGAAAGAAAAGAAATAAATAATAAGGAATAAAAAATCAGGAAGTTACGAAATCGTTCAGAAACTTTTTTATTCCTTATTTCCTGCCTGTCCGGTCAGGCGGGCTTATTCGATGTTTTAGATTTTTAAATTTTATAAATGAAGAGTAATTACCACATATTTTTAGTTGAAGACGACCTGAGTTTCGGTGCGGTGCTGAAATCGTACCTCGAAATCAACGATTATTTAGTAACCTGGGTTGACGACGGGAAATATGCAGTTGACAGGTTCAGATCGGGGAAATACCACATTTGCATACTCGATGTGATGTTGCCGAATGTTGATGGATTTACAATTGGCCGCGAAATTCGGAGCATCGATAAAGATATTCCAATGGTTTTTCTCACAGCAAAAGCCTTAAAGGAAGATATTCTGAAAGGCTACAATCTGGGTGCCGACGATTATATTACCAAACCTTTCGATACAGAAGTTTTGCTTTGTAAAATCAGCGCAATCATTAAACGGCAAACCACAGCTCCGGCATCAGATGAGGTAATTTTCAACATCGGTTCGTATCGTTTCGACTCAAAATTACGCCATATTCAACGTGGTGACGTTGTGCAAAAATTGTCGCCAAAAGAGTCGGATTTGCTGAAACTGCTTTGCCAGAATAAAAACGAATTGTTACCACGGGAAACAGCACTGCGCAAAATATGGGGCGACGACGGTTATTTTACAGCCCGCAGCATGGATGTTTTTGTTACCAAACTACGCAAGTTTTTGTCTGAAGATCAAAATATTGAAATTAAAAATATTCACGGGAGTGGTTTTTTACTGGAGGTGAAATAAACATTTCAATATCAATATTTTGAGAAATACTTTTTTACATATTTTTTTGATTTATTTCGAACAAGTGAAAGTTATTTTTTTATATTTACAGTCACATTCCTTAATAAAACCAAAAAAGTACAACAATGAAAAATTTAAAAATTTCCGTAGGATTGTTAACCCTGATCCTGATTCTTTTTGTAAAAACTGGCTTCTGCCAGGAACTTGTTCAAATTACGATTGATGTAGCGCCGGCAGTTTTAAACCTGAGTAACTCTGGAACTGTAGTTACTGTGCACACGGATATTGCATACAGTGCAGTTGCAGGAGCAACTGTTAGTTTAAACGGAGTAGCCATTGATTGGTGGAAATCGGATAGCAAAGGTTATTTTGTTGCAAAATTTAATATAAACGATGTAAAAGCAATTGTAAAACCTGGACCTTGTTTGCTAAAAATGGAGGGATTAACAAAAACCGGTCAGGAATTCTGGGGAGAGCAGCAAATTACTGTAATTGCCGGTAAAAAATAACTTTCGCAGTAACGTATTGATAAAGGGAAAAACCTAGGTGGTTTTTCCCTTTATTTTTTTAATTTGGAAGAAAAAATTTAAACAATGAAAAATTTAGAATCACGCCGCAATTTTATGAAATCGATGCTGGCGGTGCCATTTATTGCCTCCGGTTTAAATTCATTTGCATCCGAATCAAAAACTGTAGCAGTTAGCAAGAAATTTGGCCACAAATTAAAACTCAGTTTAAATCTTTACTCTTTCAACTCGCTTTTGATGGAAAAGAAAATCGATTTGTTTGATGTACTTGATTTTTGTGCCGAATACAATTTCGACGCCATCGATCCCACCGGATACTATTTTCCGGGCTACCCTGAAGTGCCGACAGATGAGTTTATGATGAAATTTAAACGACAGGCATTTTTACAGGGGCTCGATATCAGCGGTACAGGTGTGCGCAACGATTTTGCCAATCCCGATGCTACAGCCCGAAAAGCAGATATTGAACTTGTGAAAAAATGGGTTGAAGCTGCTGCTAAAATGGGCATACCTAACCTACGTATTTTTGCCGGAACCAACAAACACGAAGGTTTTACGCGCGACCAGGTTTTTGAATGGATGGCTAAAGATGTTAAACAGTGTTGCGAATACGGAAAGAAATTTGGGGTTATTATCGCCATACAAAACCACAACGATTTTCTGATGACCGCTGCCGATGTTGATCGCATTTTTGCAATGGTTGATTCGGAATGGCTGGGATTAAACCTCGATATCGGAAGTTACAGACAAGCCGACCCTTACGAAGAAATTAAGAAAAACATTAAATATGCTGTAACCTGGCAAATCAAAGAAAACGTTTGGATTGACGGGAAAGAAACACCAACCGATTTTCCTAAACTTTTCAAAATAATAAAAGATGGCGGCTACCGTGGGTATTTACCACTTGAAACTTTGGGTGCCGGCGACCCTTATCAGAAAGTACCGGTGTTACTGGAAAATGTGAGGAAAGCGCTGGCATAAAATATAATAGTCCTGTCTTTCAGACCGTATTTATAGCTGGGTCAACTTCCTTAGGTCGTTGACCTAAGGTTATGAAAGTAAAACACCTTCGGTGTTAGCTATTATAAAACGCCAGTATTGAATAAAAAAAGATGAATAAACTACGAATCTTTTGACTTGAAAAGTCAACACATTCATAACCGCATGGTCAACGACCTGCGGAAAACATGCACGAAACGACAAAATAAAAAAAGATGAGCTATACCCGACTTTTATATCATATAGTATATGACTTTTCTTGAAAGATTGAAATAGTCCTGCCTTTCAGGCAGTTGTTTTGGCTTGTTCAATGGCTTTAGGTCGTTGACCTAAGGTTATGAAAATAAAACACCTTCAGTGTTACGTCATTTAACGGGAAATCGTTATTAATAAAAGTTGGAACAAATAATCAACAAGTTTTAAAATGAGAATTTTATTTTTCATCACTTTTGTTTTAATCGGATTTATTTCAAAGTCGCAGATTTCGGGAAAAATAACCAATGAAAATAGCGAACCCGTTGAGTTTGCCACTATTTTAAACAAAAAAACAAAAGCATCTTCAATAACAAACAAAAACGGAGTGTTTCAACTTTCCGGAAATATCGGGGATTCCGTCCGGATTCAACATGTGAATTATAAAACTAAAGATTTCAGTGTTAATAAAATCAGCGATAATTACAAGCTACTGGAACAAAACTACAGTTTGGGCGAAGTAATTGTTTCAGCTAATTATGCCGCCCGGTTATTTGAACTGAGTTGCCGGAAAACATACGAAAAACTGAAAGAAGAAAATATTTCGAGAGGCTTCCTGCGAAAAGTGGTTGTTGTAGAAAAGGATACAACACAACTTATTGATATCGATTTGGATATCGTACAAAAAAAGCAAAAGAGTTTCAACCAGAAAGAGAAAATACTGCCGTATAAAATCCAGGAAAGAATTGTTGAAAAACTTCAGGATTCTACAAAATTGAATTTAAGATTGAATATATTCCCTGAATTCAATATGGTTCCATGGGATAAGTTTGAAAAATATTTTAACTACTTTGAAATACAGGATTCTCAATTTACAAACCTTTATTTTCTGAACAAAAAGGCTTTTCAGGATTCTGTTACCCATATTGAAGTTAAAATTCAAAAAAGTGATTCATGCCTTTACTCCATTGCAAAGATTAGTAAAAATCGCCTCAAAAACAGAAAGGGTGAAGTTTTAAAGATGCAGACGAAATCAATCGATTATATAAGATATGATTACATAGATGGGTTCAGTTATTTATTGGAACGATATGATGGCATATTTCTAACCAATTCGGAAACAGGAAGAAAGGATATGACAGTGAATCAATTCTTTAAAACATACAATAATGGTGCTGCTAATCTTGAAAAACGACCCATGGGACGTAGAATTTTCGATAACGAAATCACTAAAAATTTAATTAAAAACAAGTACGAAGAGGAATTCTGGAAAAATGATTCTTACATGGAATATACGAATTATAATTTTGATAAATTATTGAACCTGAATTTTATTGATTCGGAATAACAACATTAATTTAGTTTTCAGAATACCAATAATTTAAAATAATATGCCGAACTTAATTAAAAATCCAACCCTTAAAGAATTTCAGAAATACGTTTCTCAACTGGAAATTGAACGCGGTTTTGCACATCAAACCATCATTGATAAATGCCTTTTGTTAGGCGAAGAAGTGGGTGAATTGTTTAAAGCGGTTCGTAAAACTGAAGGATTGGCAGTGGATGAAAATTCAAGTTTTACTGAAATTGGCGACGAGCTCTCCGACATTTTTATTTACCTCTGTGCCATTGCCAACCGGAAAGGAATTGATTTGGAAACGGCATTCCTGAAAAAAGAGGGGAAGAACAAACAGCGGGTTTGGAAATCAGTGTGAATATATTGACCCGGTGACTAAATGTCAACGGGTCAATAATTTAAGATTTTGAATAAGAGACGCGAAGTCATCTTCTCAAAATCCTATTCGTATTCCTGAATTATTGTTCCGGTCATTCGCAGCAAAGCGGTTTGTGCATCAATAAAATTATAAACCGCTTCGAGTTGTCGCTGTGCAATAGTGATGTACGAAATCTGAACATCGCGGTAGTTAAACGAGTTAATGGCTCCCGATTCGAACCTCTCTTTCGATAACTGAAGATTCAATCTGGCTGCTTCCAGGTTTTCAAAAGCAAGTGTCAGTAATTCCTGTCGTAACAGGTAAAACTCATACAGATTGGATAGACTGTTATTGAGTTCGTGTTTCATTTCATCGGCTTCCACCAAACCTATTTCCTCGTCGATTTTGGCAATTTCCATTGCCCGTTTGCGGTTTCCCCCGCTGTAAAGATTGTAGCTTAAAGTAAAATTGCCATAAAAGTTGGCCGAATTATTCCAACTCTCTCCTCTGTCGGCAAAATTATTTCGGCTGGCAGTTGCTGTAACACCGTCCCTGAAATCGACTGTTGGCGAAAAATTGCTTTTTGCGGCAGCCACTGCATTCTCCAACAGTCGCTGATTCACATACTGATTCTGCAGGCTTTTGTTATTCTCAAACATTTGAACCTGCAAATCAGCCAAAGCATATTCCACCGGAACAGCCTTAAAACTATCAGTCAATGTATAAGTTACTTCGTTTTGTTCGGCCATTAAAAAATTAAGATCGCGCATTGAATTTTTATAATTCACTTGTTGCAAAAGATAGCCCGAGCGGTCGGTTAAATAGGCATTTTTGGCCTGCAAAACATCGTAGGTAACGTAAGTCCCAAAAGCTTTTCGTTCTTCAGCCAGATTGTACCTGTCCGACGAAAGTTGCATTACTTCTTCCCAATTTTTCAACTTTTCATATTGAAGTAAAACATCATAATAGGCAAGAATTACGGATTGTATGGTACCTTCGACCATGATTGCAGTATTCTGTTTCGAAAGTTGTTCCAGCTCCTCGAACCGCTGTTTATTAATCCTGACAGAAAATCCATCGAAAATAGTCCAGTTTACAGCGGCTCCGGCATAAAAACGGTTGTTGGCATAATTCTCCGCATTATTTATATTGTATGCGTTGTCGTCGCCTGCGGTAAGGTTGATATAAGGATACCTGCCCGCAGTTCCCCAATTGTTTGTTATTTCGGCAATTCGCTGATTCTCTTTTACAATAATTATCCCGTAATTATTTTCAAGAGCTTTTGTAACAGCATCGGTCAACGTCAATGGTTGTTGCGCTTTTACCAAAAAACCTGCCAGTATAAAAAGAAATATGATTTGTATTTTATTCATCGTTTTATGTTTTTTCAATGGGTTGAACAGGCACATCATCAATGGTTTCATGCTCATGAATCCAGGCGATTTCAACTTCCTCAGGTGTAAATTTCCTGCCATGCCAGTGCTCGCGTATCGAGCGGCGAACATCGTTTAAAATCATAATAAGTGCCGGGAAAAACATAAGCAGGAAAAATGTTCCGAATGCAACACCGTAAGCCAGCGAAATGGCCATCGGAATTAAAAACTGTGCCTGAAAACTCTTTTCAAGAATAATCGGGAACAAACCGAATGAGGTAGTCACAGTGGTTAAAATTATGGCACGCAACCTGTTTTTACCAGCCGTAATAATAGCTTCTTTCACCTTCATTCCCATGGCTACCAACTGGTTAAATTTCTCCAGAAAAACCACAGCATCATTTACTACTACACCCATTAAGGCTATAATTCCCCATAAACTTAAAATTGAAAGTGGTTTGCCGTGTATTCCATGACCCCAAACCGCACCAAGTAATGAAATTGGTAACATGATAATAATAAGGACGGGCTGCTCGAATGATTTAAAATTAATCATCAGGATAAAAATCATGGCCAGGAATGCGAGTGGAAACAAATATTTAATGTCGGCCATGTTGCGCTCGCTTTCGCGTTGCTGCCCCTGAAATTCTATATTCAACCCCGGAAACATCACTTTCATTTCAGGAATAATATCAGACTGAACCTGGCCGAGCACATCGGTTACCGAAGCATCGGGGTCAAGCATATCGGCATTCACCCTTACTTCGCGCTTGCCATTGAAACGGTTGATGTTTACCGGACCGCGTTTCATTTCGTAATCCACCAGCTCGAGCAAAGGGATATCGCCTTGCGGTGTTTTTATTTTCATGGTTTCCATTTGCCCGATTCGTTCACGTCCTTCGGCAGGGTAACGCACCCAAATACGCAATTCATCGCGGCCTTCCTGCAAACGTTGCGCCTGTCCGCCATAAAAACCCTGACGTACCTGGTTGGCAATGGTTGTTTCGTCGAAACCAAGCATGTATGCCTTTGGTTTTAATTTCAGTAATATTTCCTGTTTACCAAGTGCATTTGTATTTACAATATCTTTTAACTGTGGAAGTTCGTTGAGTTTAACCATTAAATGTTCCTGT
>JBGSRA010000063.1:0-23288 GCA_041737765.1 Draconibacterium sp.
GGCTTTGCTGGAGCAACTTGTCCTGTTTGCGGAGCAAGTACTGCAGATGTTCCTCGCTCTCCTTGATTGTAATATCAATTGTTTTTGCCATGTTGGCAAGTTAATAATTATTGGGTAAATTAACAACATAAATTGTATAAAATCATCCGAAGATTGAAAAAAAATCGGGCTATTCAAAATAAACCGCTGGTGTTTTTTATATAACTGAATAAAGATTGTATAGCTTTAAAATATTTGAAATTGGTTAAATGTAACTTGCAAATTTTTAAACTAAAGATTATTACAGATTTTGATAAACATTAATAAACCAAAAAACCTTGAAACCTGCATTTTTCAACCATATCGTTATTGTTGTATTTCTTATTGCCTGGTTGAATGGGGAAGTTGCTGGTCAGGTAGTTAGTGAAATAAGAATCACTGAATCATTTCAGAATAAACCACTTAAAGAATTCCTGGCTGTTTTGCATGAAAAATACGGATTAAAGGTTTTTTACAAAGAGAGTTGGATTGAGCCCTATTCCATTACCAGAACTTTTCAGAATACCCCATTATTACAGGCTTTAAATAATGTTTTTTATGAACACGAACTAACTTTTTACTTGTTTCAGGACGATGGAGTTGTAATATTCAGAAAATCGATGGATGTTCGATCGAAATTTGATGAACAATCCCAAATTCTTGTAATTGGCGATCCATTAAATATTGGGAGATTCAAAACTGCCACTATGAAAGGACGGGTACTTGATGGCAAAACAGGGGAACCTTTACCAGGAGCGGTAGTCTTAAATCATAAACTTGAAAAGGGAACCACAACCAACAGCAACGGTGAATTTGAAATCGTTTTTCCCACGGGTGACCTCCAACTTCAGATTTCGTTTGTAGGTTTCGAGAATTCCAATCCTAAAATCAGACTAATTGAAGATGGTTCAGCCGATTTTCAAATATTCGAAGAGTCGCACAGTATTGGTGAGGTTACTGTTTTGGGTTTGCAGACCGAATTGCCAAAAGCACAAATGAGCATGGTACATATGACTTCTGCTGAATTCAAAAAAATGCCCGCGTTGATGGGTGAAGTAGATATTCTGAAAGGAATGACAATGCTTGCTGGGGTACAAACGGTAAGCGAACTTTCGTCGGGATTTAATGTACGTGGCGGCAATACCGACCAAAACCTGATTTTAATCGACGGCAGCCCGGTTTTTAATTCGTCGCATCTTTTTGGTTTTCTTTCATTGATAAATCCTGATGTGGTGGAAGATGTGCGTCTTTTTAAAGGTGGAATTCCGGTTAAACAAGGGGAGAGGGTTTCTTCGGTAATGGAAGTAGAATTTAAGGAAGGAAACACTGATATGATTCGTGTTTACGGAGGCATCGGACTCATCAACTCGAGACTTGCACTTGAAGGGCCGGTTACCAAAAACAAGAAACTTACTTTTGTGGCAGGTGGCAGAAGTTCATACGCAAACTGGATTTTAAGGGAAATACCAGATGTGAACATCAACCAGAGTGTGGCCCATTTTTACGATGCGTCGGGTAAAATAACCTACAAATTTAATCAGCACAATAAACTAAGTTTAATGGGTTATATTAGTAACGATGAGTTTAGTACCAGTGCACAATCGGTTACTGAATACAGCAGTAAACTGGGAAATCTGACTTTAAATTCTCGTTTTGCCGAATCGTTGTATGGCGAACTCGAACTTTCATACAGCGAATACAATTACCGTTTAACCGATTATGCCAATCAAAATCCTCTTAATGCCTATTATTTAAATAATTTGCTTAGATATGGTTCGGCAGGTTATCAATTTAAATGGCATGTTACAGCCCGTCACAAAGCCGAAGCAGGTTTTAAAGCTATTTACAATCAGATTAGTCCTGGCGAAATAGACCCTTTAGAAGAGGTTAGTTTAATTGAATATCAGAAACTCGATGATGAGAAAATTGTGGAATGGGCGGTTTATATAGGCGATGAGTTTGAAGTACTGCCCAATTTTTCGATTGCAGGTGGGTTAAGATATTCCCATGTCAGTAATATCGGCACACCGGTTGTTTATATTTACGATCCCGAAAAACCAATAACCCCCGATAATGTGATCGACTCATTGCAATTTGGAAAAAACGAGGTTTCTGCTTCATACGGAGGATTAGAACCCCGTCTGCTTTTCAATTTCGATTTGGATGGTTTTACTTCTTTAAAATTGAATTACCAGCGAACCCGTCAAAATATGTTTCAACTGAGCAACAGCGCCGTGATATCGCCAGCCGAAACATGGAAAGCTACAGATTATTATTTGAAACCGTTAATCAGCGACCAGTTTGCAATAGGTATCAGCAACAATTCGTGGTTTAAGGATATTGATTTTTCGGCCGAAGTTTACTATAAATATCTTCAGAATTTAATTGAATATAAAAATGGAGCGCAGTTGATAATGAACGGGAATATCGAAACGGCATTAATACCAACCAAAGGATATTCTTACGGAATTGAGTTGAGCGCCAAAAAACCAACGGGCAGGTTAACAGGTTACGCAAGCTATGTTTTCTCCGGTACAAAGCAAAAAAATACAAGCAGGTTCGAAGAGGAGAACTTCTGGAATGGAAATTATTACCGGAGCATTTACGATCGTCCGCACGATTTTTCGTTAACTGCAACCTACGATATCAGCCGGAGGTGGAGATTTTCAGGAAATTTTATTTTTATATCGGGTCGCCCGGTTACTTTACCCGAAATAAAGTACGTGTTTGCTGGTGAGCAGTTGGTATATTATTCCGACCGAAACAAATATAGAATGCCACCTTACCACCGGGCCGATTTATCAATTACTTTCGATGAAAACCTGCGTAAAAAACGAATGTGGAAAGGTAGCTGGACACTTTCAGTTTATAACGTGTATGGACGAAATAATCCATATTCAGTGTATTATAAAAAATCGGTTCCCGCCGAAAGCAACGATTACCGTTTATATTCTTTGTTTAAACTTTCTGTCATTGGGGCGCCAATTCCGTCGTTAACTTATAATTTTAAATTTTAAATGAATAAGATTATCAAATATTGCTTTTTACTGGTAATCGCATTTGTGGCTTGCGAAGAAATTTACACGCCCGAAATTGAATCGAGGGAAAGCATTATTGTTGCCGATGCCCGGATTGTTGCCGGAAGCTCCGGTAATATCATAAAACTTTACGAATCACGAGGTTTTAACGACGAAAGCAATAATTATCCGGGCATCTCAGGTGCGACCATTTATGTAATCGATAATAACGGGAATAAGATTGAATTAAGCGAAACTTCAACCGGCAATTTTCCAATGCAAATGAATTTAAAACCTGGCAACGAATACAAAATCATCATATTACACAATGGGCATGTATTTGAATCAACCTTTGAACCTGTTCCGCAAATTCCTGATTTGGATACAGTTTATGGAATACCCGAAACTAAATTGACGATTGAAAGTGGCAATAATGATGTTGATGATATTCGTGAAATTGATGGTTTGCAGCTTTACACGAATATTTCGCACGAAAAAGAGTTGCCATTTTTCAGATTTACTGCACGTAAAGTACTTCAATATAATTACGATGTTGAGAAAATTATTATGGGAGAGGTATTTAGTGAAATTATGTATGCATGGAGTTCTTTTTACCCTCAGAATTTATTCAATATAGCTGCCCCTCCCGAGTTCTCTGTAACCACCAGCATATTAAATCATCCGTTGTATTTTATAGAAAAAAAGATATACACCGGGAACAATCATACCTTCGCTGGATGGATTTTAATACTCAACCAATATGGACTTTCAAAATCGGGGTATAATTATTACAACGATTTAAATAAACAACTGGGTTCTGACGGGAAATTATTCGACCCACTTTATGTTCAGGCAAGGAGTAATTTGAAATGTACCAGCGATCCGAATCAATTGATTTTAGGAAATTTTGAAATCTCTGCTTACAGGGAACACCGGTTTTTTATAAAATACATTTCAGAAAAACAGGGTTATTTGGTTAAACCAATTCCCTATTTTTATCCGATTCCAACCTTTGGAGAACAGCTTTCAATTCCACCCGATTTTTGGGAATATCCTGCAAAACAATATCCGAATGAATAGTTGCATTAAAATATTATTAATCGTGGTAATGGTTTTTGGGATTTTTAATGCCCATGCCCAAAATGTTGAGATAGAACAAACCCCGGTTTTATTTACCGATCGCGATTATTGTATCTCGGGAGATACAGTTTGGTTTAAGGTTTGGCTGCCAACATCGGAAGAAAAAACAGGAAATGTGGTGAGGGTGCAACTGGATGGGAGAAACAATAATTTAGTTTCGGGAGTTGCAGTTAAAAGTTTTGAAGGTTGGGCTTCTGGTTTTATTGCTGTGCCCGATTCGTTAAGTACAGGCCAGTATTTTTTAACAGCCTTTTTAAATGCACAACGAAATAAGGTAGAATTGGAATTGGAGAGTAAATCTCTTTTGGTTTATAACCGTTTTGCAGAAAGTATTGCTGAAATTGAAATATATAAAACCAATGAAATTCTGCAGAAAACGGATAATCAGTCAATAATTTTAAGTACCAATAAAGAGAAATACATGCCGGGCGAAAGGGTGGAAATCAATATTGAACTTAATCAGGAAATTGATTGTAAATGGATTGTGGTAAAAGCAACTCTTATCGATCCACTTGCCCACGAAATTCGTGGAAATTATAAATTTAAAGTTAAAAGCCTGAATCCATTCATTCCCGATTTTCATGAAAACGATGGTTTATTGTTGAGCGGTAAAGTGACAGATATAAACGGAATTGTTCAATCAAATGCACTTGTTACATTGTCTGCAGGAGGAATCCAACCTTATTTTGATTATTGCTTTTTGGGTGAAAATGGAGATTTTCATTTCTTTTTAAAGGATGCTTTTGGCAATGCCGATGTTGTTTTACAGGTGGTTTCAAATGACAAAAACAGCTATTTTATTCAGCTTGAAAATAATTATCTCCAGCGAACGAATTTGATTAACACGCAACAACAAATTCTGAAACAGGAGCAGATTGAATTTATAAATACAGCAATTAAAGCAAATTTTACTCACCGGCTTTTTAACCCGTCAACTTCTGTTCTACCCGAAATTTCCGAAATGCCCTCAAGATTTTCGATGCCATTTTACGGACAACCTACTCAGCATGTGGTACCTGAAGAATTTATTGATTTGCCTGATTTCAGGGAAATATCTAGAGAGCTTTTACCAGGATTTCAATACCGTGTAAAAAACGACGAAATTACATTTCGAATGATGAACAGGAGGCAAAAGTTATTTTTTGAAGAAGAACCATTGCGTCTCATTAATGGGATTCCGGTTTTTAAAAATGATTTGTTTGCCGGGTTAAAATCAACAGATATCAGCTACATCGATTTGGTTCTAAGTCAGCGGATTTTTGGCGACCTTATTTTTAGCGGGGTTTTGGAAGTTTCATTAATTGATAAATCAAATTCATGGCTGGCTAGTCAACCCAGTGTATTTCAGATTAATGTAAGTTTTCTTCAGCCAAGTAAAAAACCTGCCAATTTCATTCAGAAGAATTTAAACGAAACCCAACCCGATATGCGGCAGGTTAATTTTTGGGAATTGATGAAAGTCGGTTCACTCCAAAATATAGATTTTTATTTGTCGGACAGAAAAGGTAAAATTGAAATTTCGATTGAAGGTTTTACAGGGAAAAATGAGTTTTTTCACACATCAAAAATAATAGAAGTAAAATGATGAACATGAAAAAATATCTGCTTTTTCTCTTAGTTGTTTTGCTTCATTTGATTTCAGCGGCGCAGAATTCAGGTTTATATAGTACGAATTTAGAACAAAACTCAAACCGGTTGCAGGGTAAACTCACAGGCGAAGTTTTTTATTTAAGTTTAACAAGCAATACCAGTCATTTTTTGCAACCTGATTGGATTGAAGGTACAATTACGCTAAAAGACGGTGATGTATTTGAGGGAATAAGGATGCGTTACATGGCTTTTGGCGACGAGTTGGTGGCCTACAACAACAATAATCACACGCTTTTTATCGTCGATAAAAATACAGTTAAACAGTTTACATTTAAAACGCCGTTGAAATCAGGCAGTTTTAGAGGTAGAAAATTTATAAACATCGACTCACTCGAAATTTTCCCCGAAAGAAACTATTTTGAGGAACTTTATTCAGGTAAGGTAAAACTTTTAGCCTTCTATCAGATGGGTGAAACCAAAGTCAGTCCGTACATAGATAGTACAGGAAAAATGTGCGACACTGAATATCTGTTAAAAACGATTTATTATGCTATGTCTGAATCTAAAGATTTAACAAGAATACATTTGAAGAATCGCTCTTTATTCATACTATATCCCGAAAATAAAAAGGAAATAAGAAAATTATTAAGGAAAAACAAAATTAACATTATTGACGAAAAAACTGCTGTTCAGGCATTTGATTTACTCGATGCAAATGGATTTTTAAAATAATCAGTTCATTTTGTTTTTGGGCGCAACCATACATATCAATATCCCATCTCAATAAAAACAACATCAACTTTATGAAAAAACTTTGCGTTTCATTGTTGATTGCAATTATTGCAATTCCCGTTATTGCCCAACCTCAAAAAGGTTATGTTTATCTGAAGAACGGATCCATTCTGAAAGGAAAATATCAATACACAGAAGATTTAACGAAAATCAAAATTGAATCGGCCGGGAATATCTGGATTTTTGAGGCTGGCGAAATTGATAGGGTGACAAATAAAAAGGAGCAAATGGAAAATTATTTTCAGGAATCGGAAATAAGTTCTCCCTTGTTTTTACGTACCGAAATTGGTGTACTGGCCGGCAGTTCACAAAACAGCCAAACTGCACCTTTTAGTTTTACCAGTTCGCTCAATTATACCATCATTCCAAAATTATCAGCCGGATTAGGTATTGGAATTGAGTTTCTTAAGGAATCGTATTTGCCCGCCTATATTAATATTGAATACAAATTAAGAGATTCATATTCAACACCGTACCTGTTTTTGAAAACAGGGTATGAGATACCACTTGAAGAATCAAACGAAATTTATGGAGGTGTGCAACCGGTTTATTACGATTATTACTGGCCCGGAAACTGGAATTATTATAACAATAACGAACCGCTTAATACAAATGGCGGGTTTATGATCAATCCTGGAATTGGTTACCAAAGAATGTTCTCGCTTGGTTTCGGAATGTCCTTTGCTTTTGGATATCAGTTTCACAGGTTAAGTTACAGCGGCGAAAACGATTACCAGCTCGATATAGATTATAACCGGTTAACAATCAAATTAGGCATCATTTTCAATTAAAATATTGCGGCAATGAAAACAATCAGAAATATATTTATCCTGTTAATTTTATTTTTTGGATTTAATTCGTGTATGGACCAGTACACAGAGGTTTTTACAGCAAATTCTCCCGTTTATTTATCGTATGAGGATTTGCGGGAGGCTGTAAAAACCACTTCAGCCACAGACCTTGTAAACCCTGGCAAAATTTATTTCAAAGACGGATATATTTTCATTAACGAAGAGATGAAAGGAATTCACATCATCGATAATCGTAATCCGGAAAGCCCGCAAAACATAAAGTTTATCGAAATTCCCGGCAATGTTGATTTGGCTGTGAAAAACAATATTTTGTATGCCGACAGTTATATTGACATGGTAGCCATTGATATTTCAGATATTTCAAATCCCAGGGAAGTAAAAAGGATTACTGATATTTTCCCCTATATGACACCTCCACCCGCGGATGAAGATTTACGCATTGCCACAATCGATAAAGAAATTGGTGTTGTAATTTATTGGGAAATTAAAAAAGTACGTCAGGAAGTCGAATATTATTACTACCCATATTATTCATTAAAAACTGAATACGCGATGGATGCAGGTTTTAACGGAAGTGTTTCGTCAGGTGCAGGAAGTACATTTGGAATTGGAGGTAGTATGGCTCGCTTCGGTTTATACGACGATTATCTGTACACAGTGGATAATTCAACCGTGTATATGTTTGATGTTAAAGATGCAGCCAAACCGGTAAGTATTGGTAACCAAAATGTTGGATGGAATGTTGAAACCATGTTTATTTATGATGGACACATGTTTTTTGGTACTCAGACCGGTATGCAGATTTTTAGTTTGAAAGTGCCAACTGCATTAAATTATGTGGGCAATTTCTGGCACGTTACCAGTTGCGATCCGGTTGTGATTTCAGATGGGTATGCCTTTATTACACTTAGGGGAGGAAATGCATGTGGCAGTAATGTAAACCGACTCGATGTAGTTAAACTTTCTGCTGATTATAAAACGAGTACATTGGAAGCATCGTATCCAATGACTGGTCCGTACGGACTTGGGATTGACGACAAAACACTTTTTGTTTGTGATGGCGATGATGGTCTTAAAATTTATAATGTAGAGGATAAACTGAATATTGACGACCACCTGATTGTCAGATTTCCGACCATTAAAACCTACGATGTTATTCCATTTGGTAACTACCTGTTTATGATTGGAGATGACGGTTTTTACCAGTACGATTATTCAAATCTTCAGAATATTCACCAGGTAAGTCATATTCCAGTAAAGAAATAGAGAAATAGTTTATCTCCTGACTTGACCCCCTCGAAATAATTGAAAATTTATATATTGTAAATCAGTTGATTAGCTTTGTAAAAATCTAAATTTGTCGCACTAAGGCGATTTTTATGTTGCATTTAAGGGTTGTAAATACCGCATCCAAATCCAAGGCAGTTTAGGTTGTTTATTAACTAGGGTCTGTTGAAAAACTCAGACCGCAATTTTCAGTTTGATTGGATATGCGTTCAATATTCGGTTATTAAAAAACAGGTACTTGTTGATTTCAACTTCATATTTACTTCCTCTATACAATTTTTGTTTGGCTGAAAAACCCAGCACCAATTTGACCATTAGGTACGGGAGTGCCGCCCCGGCCAACTTGACCAGGTTAAGCACCAAAAAGATGCAGGCTATCCAAGTTTCACTGGTATCTCTGAGTTTGGCTTTGATACGGTTTAACCCATACCCTGTCTTGGCCTGCCCAAATTTGCCTTCAATCGGATTTCGCTCTCCCGGACTTACGTGAATTGGCACTGCCGATGGCCTTCCAAGAGGCTTGGCCAGGAGCTTTATACCTTTCTCTTTCAACGCTGCACGGTTGGCCCGTGTGCAATAGATTTGGTCGGCCAATAATTCTTTGGGATAACAGCCGAACCGCTTTCGGTACCGCTCAACGTAATCCATCATGTGGCTTCCTTCGTTAAAGACATCCCAGCTAATTTCGTCAAGAAAAGAAATGCCATCGATAATGGAAGCATGTATCTTGGCTCCAAACTCCACTTTTGCCTGACTTTTGCCCCTCACAATGGGGCGTACGTGGGGCTGGTGGATGCTGACTATCCGATCTTCGACACTATGGGTTTTTGAACCGTACATTTGTTTCTGCTGATCGTAAAGCGTATTGACAACCAGAAGATACTTGTGTTGTTTTGGCTTTAACGGAATCTCCGGATAGGCATCCAACAGTCGGTTTATTGTGTTCAGGTTGCGCCTGAGAAAACGCAATTGGCTGCCCACCGATTTTCTGATTTCCTTCCTTGATTTGTTCTTCTTCTGTGCCGTTTGCAAATAACGCTTGCGGGCTACTTGCCTGTATGTACGGGGTTTTTGGTGATGTAACTCCACATCGTAAAGCTGGTCTATCAACTGCTCGGTCTTCTCACGTGCTTCCGAAAGAAGATCTAAATCTGTTGGATAAGCAATATCTTGCGGACAGGCTGTGGCATCAAAGATTACCCGCCCTTTGTTTTCAGGTTCTCCTGTATTGATTCCATTCTCATCAGATGCAGGAGCAGGTTTGTTTTCTCCCGATTCCAACCTGGTCTTCAACATGACAATCCTTTCGTTAATCACGTTCAGGTTTTCCATGCCCAACCGTTTGCGGAAGTCAACAAACAACGACGCATCAAATGGTGGTTCACAGCTAAAACTCGAATAACCCAGAAAGTACTGCATGTAGATGTTCTCTGATATCTGACTGACTGTCTCCCTGTCGTCCAGATTGCACAGGTGTTTGATAATCAAAGAACCAATGATAACTCTTGGACTCAATGGAGGACGGCCGGTTGAACTCACCCCAACGTTCTTCAGATAAAGATTACAAACTTCATCCCATGGAATCAACCGGGACAATACTACCCATCGGTTTTCCGGGTTGAGTTTTTGTTCGAAGGGAGTTTGGAAACTATCCAACGTCAGCTAATTGGGACTAATATACGACGGGGAAGGTGCACGCTTTTTGAATACCTTTTTCATATTTCTTTGCACTTATTTCAACGAATATCGTCATAAATATCTTAATATCATATACCTCAATATTTACCAGCAGACCCTAATTACTTAGTAAATAACGTTTTTATTTAGTTTCATTATAAATGATACTAAAAATCACAACTTTCTATTTAGAAAGGGTTACTTTTAATCTGATTTTAGAATTTATACTTAGGAAGGACGCTTTTCCCTAATTATTAAATCAATTATTACTTGGAAAGAAATTAAGGAGACATTATTGTCTCCTTTTTCTTTTACATTCTTTCCGGCATTTCAATACCTAGAAGATTCATTCCTTTTTTTGCAATCTCACTAACTGTTGCCGACAAAACCAATCTAAAGTTACGTTGATCAATATTAGGTTCCGAAAGAATAGAATATTCATGATAAAACTGGTTATACTCTTTAACCAATTCAAAGCAATAATTTGCAATAATAGACGGACTGTAATTTTCTCCTGATTCCTTTACAACTTCGGGAAACAATGAAATTCGTTTCATTAAATTCTTTTCTTTTGCTGATAAGGAATTCAATTTGAGATTTTTATCGATAATAATATCATTTTCTTTTGCTTTACGCAGAACCGATTTAATTCTGGCATATGTATATTGAATAAAAGGGCCAGTATTTCCATTAAAATCAATGGATTCCGTTGGGTTGAACATCATATTTTTTCTGGGATCTACTTTTAATATATAATATTTTAAAGCTCCCAGGGCAATCATTCTAAACGTATTTTCAGCAACTTCAGGTGAAAGAGATTCAAGTTTTCCCAACTCTGCCGACATATCCCGTGCAACTTGAATCATCTCGTCAATTAAATCATCTGCATCAACGACCGTTCCTTCCCTTGATTTCATTTTACCTGACGGAAGTTCCACCATTCCGTAAGAAAAGTGATACAAATCCTTTCCCCATTTGAATCCAAGCTTATCGAGTAAAACAGCTAAAATCTCGAAATGGTAATTTTGCTCATTGCCAACAACATAAACCATTTTGTCGATACTGTAATCTTTATAACGCATTTTTGCAGTTCCAATATCCTGTGTAATATAAACAGAAGTTCCGTCGCTTCTTAATAAAATTTTTTGATCTAGACCATCATTTGTTAAATCAGCCCAAACCGAACCATCATCTTTTTGGAAAAAAATGTTATCTCTAACACCTCTCAGAACCTCATCTTTTCCAACCAAATAGGTTTCCGATTCGTAATAAATTTTATCAAAATCAACTCCCAGTTTTTTATAAGTAACATCAAAACCATCATACACCCATCTATTCATTGTTTTCCAGAGCTCCACAGTCTCTTTATCATTTGCTTCCCATTTTATAAGCAAGTCACGAGCTGCTAGAATTGAAGGAGCTTTACTTTCTGCTTCCTCCTTTGAAAACCCCTTTTCAATTAACTCTCTTATTTCCGATTTATAATGTTTATCAAATTCGACATAATATTCACCTACCAAATGGTCGCCTTTCATTCCTGAGTTTTCAGGTGTTTTTCCTCCACCCCATTGCATCCAGGCATACATCGACTTACAAATATGAATTCCGCGGTCATTAACAATATTTGTTTTTATAACCTTATTTCCATTAGCCTTTAGTATTTCAGATATCGAAAAACCAAGCAAATTATTTCTTATATGCCCAAGGTGAAGAGGTTTATTTGTATTTGGAGAAGAATATTCAACCATAATTGATTTTGAATTTATCTCCGCTTCACAAACACCATAATTATCAGTGGTATAAGCAGATAACAAATTATTCACCCAATAATCATTCGATATTTCGAGATTTAAAAATCCTTTTATAACGTTGAATGCTTTAACTTCATCAACTCTTTGCATAATGAATTCACCTATTTCTTTCCCTGTTTCCTCAGCAGATTTTTTGGAATTGCGCAGAAATGGAAATACAACCAATGTAATATCGCCTTCCAATTCCTTTTTTGTATTTTGAATCTGAACATGATTTTCTTCCGGAACAAAATTGTATAGTTCTTTTAATGCATTTACTGTAGTATGATGTATCAATGAATCGATTTTCATTTTAATTAATTTTTGAGGTGACAAAGATAATATTTTAAGATTTGGCTGAACAAAGTCAAAAAAAAAGCCCTGCCAACGGCAGAGCTTCTAATTATTTAGTTTGAAATATTATTTTCTAACTTTTGAAACTTCCCATTCAACTCTACGGTTCTTTTTCCGGTTATCTTCGTTTGTATTAGGAACTGCTGGTTTGCTTTCACCATAATTATTGGATCCAACATATGCATTATTAATACCTTTAGAAAGTAAATATTTAACAACAGATTGTGCACGTTTTTCAGATAATTCCATGTTGTGTTTATCTGATCCAAGGTCACAGGCATGCCCACCAATTACTATATTGAATTCTTTGCTTGCAATTAAAGTTTGAACTAATTTATCCAATTCAGCTTTTCCTTCTGGTCTCAAATCAGCTTTATCCAGGTCAAAATAGATTGTTGGAACAACTATATCGGCCCAATCCGGACAACCATTATTTTCTTTTGAACCAGCCTCTTTCGGACATTTGTCTTCACAATCAATAACACCATCACCATCTGAATCTAATGGACAACCCGTTGCATCAACCGGGCAACCTTTTGGAGTACCAGGACATTTATCTTTTGGATCTGGAACACCATCTTCGTCAGTATCAGGACATCCTTTAAATTTAGCCAATCCTGCAACAGTTGGACAATCATCGTCTTTATCCGGTACACCATCACCATCTGTATCAGGACATCCGTTGAATTTAGCATCACCTGCCTGATCCGGACAATCATCTTTATAATCTGGAACACCATCACCATCACGATCAAGAGGACAACCGTTTTCATCAACAGCTACTCCGGGAGGAGTGCCAGGACATTTGTCTTTTTTATCAGATACACCGTCACCATCCTCATCTTTTGCTTTACCAAATGCAAATTCCACAATACCAGTTAATTTCATTAAATCATCGGTAGTTGTAACTTGCCTGTAATCTGGAACAGATCCTGCTCTAGTTCCTTCAACACCATTAGTATATCCAGTCTCAAGAAATAAAGAAGTATTTGTACTAATTGGAAATTTAAACCCTAAACCCGCATTCCATGCAAAACCATCTCCCTGATTATTCCACATCATACCACCACCCCCATAAAGATAAGGTTGAACAGCGGCTGTTTCACTAAAAATATAACCATTGAATAATTTATACCTTAAATTCAGGTACACATCTTGATAATCAATACCACCACTTTCATAGCCACCATTTGAATTTAACCGTAAATCAAATGAAGGATTCAAATAGCGGCTAAGATAAAATTCGTGAGATAAACCACCTATTTCACCTTTATTAAGATTGTAGTGAATACCGGGGCCTAAACCAATAGCCCATTTGCTATCAGCATTTTGGGCATAAGCAGAACCCAAAACAAATAAAGCGGAAAAGAAGAGTGCAAATTTTTTCATAATCATCAAGTTTTTATTTTTGTTACTATTTAAATGCAATTTAATTATTTATTATCCAAAGAAACGATTTATTAACTATAATAGTTTAAAGTAGTTTGACTATTTTTTAACAAATTTATACATTTAAATTAAAATAAATACCCTTTATTGAAAAATTGTTTGTAATTATTGACATCGAAACTACCGGAAACAGCTGCAAACACAGCTTTATCACCGAAATAGCTGTTTATCAACATAATGGACAGAAGATTACTAATGTCTATACTACATTAATTAATCCGGGTATTGATATTCCTTATTACATTACAAGACTAACAGGTATTGATAATGAGATGGTTAAAAATGCTCCAAAATTCTATGAAGTAGCAAAAATTATTGTGGAATTGACAGCAGCCAGAACTTTTGTTGCACATAATGTAAAATTTGACTACAGTTTCATCAAGGAAGAATTCTTAAGACTTGGTTATAACTTCAACAGAAAAACTTTATGTACTGTTCAAATGTCGCGAAAATTTTTGCCCGGACACAAATCCTATTCATTAGGAAAACTTTGTTCTGATTTGGGTATCGAAATTAACGGAAGGCATCGTGCTTCCGGCGATGCACTTGCAACTGTAAAACTCTTTGAAATTTTATTGGAGAAGAATGAAAAAATGGAGAATTCAAAAACGGTAAATAACCTTAAACTATTTTGAATCAGATTATTAATTTTCAATCCGTTGTCTTCTCACTATCTTGTTCCTTGTTATCCTCCACTTCAGTAAAATCAAGTAATTCTTTCTGCTGCAGCATATTATACCATAGCAAAACTTTTTTTATATCCGAAATATAAACTCTGTCTTTGTCATAATCAGCAACTACTTTTTCAAAATATGATTTTAATTCATTTCCGGTTGCTTTTGGCGAAATTGCAGGACCTCCTTTTTCTTTATCTGATATTGATTTGAATACAACTTTTAATGGAACATCTCCATTTTCAGTATATATTGCAATGTCCTCCAGTGCTGATAACTTTGAAGTTGAATGAACTGGTATTCTTTTTAAGGTTTCAAGCGATTCTACAATAATATTATTTTTAGATTCGGCGACTAATTTAAAAAGTCCCGTTTGTCCTGAAATTGATAATATTCCCTTTAGCATAAATTTAAAATTTTTGGCGAATATACAATTTTTGCTTTTCCTGAGAAAAAACAAAAAAATTCAATTAAAATCCAATTGATATGAAATTCCAAACTTAGTCCACCTACCCGGTTGCAATACATTACCTAAATCGTAATAATTAATATTGAAAATATTGTTTACTGATAAATAAAGATTTAATTTTTCCCAATTATAACTCATTTTCCCATCGAAAGTCCAAAATGGCTCATAATCAACTTCATTCGACCATGAACCATTTTCAAAACTAGTGTATGAACCTTCCCTGTCTTGAAACAAAACCTTTAAATCGACATTAAACTTTTTAAATATTGATTGATTTACTGAACCAACAAGTTTATGTTTTAAATGGTCCAAAACATAGTATGAAATCAAATCCATTTCTTGCTTTTCCAAATTATTATATAAATAATTTATTGAAATTTTGTTCGGGAAATTACTTCCAAATCGCTTTTTAATATTAAACTGTATTTGGATTTCACTTCCATAACTATTTAAAAGTGTAAGATTCTGTGTTTGCCATTTATCGCTTTGCTCTATCTTTACCCAATCAATTATATCTTTACCCTTTCTGTAAAATCCTATCCAATAACCTTGTATAAATTCTGAATTAATTTTAAAACCACCTTCAAGAGTTGCTGATTTTTCGGGATTCAAATCGGGGTTTCCAATATTTGTAGGACCAGAATAGTACAAATCAGTAAATGTAGGCATGCGTAAAGACGTATTAAACGAAGTATACAATTTAATTGATGGTGTTATTTTAAAACCTATATCAATCCCTGGAAAAAAATTAATTCCAAGATTGCTTTCTGAAATATAATTACTTAATAAACCGGCACTGAATGACCATTTATCTGAATAATAAACATGTTCTACAAAACCAGAAACAATATTTCGTTTGTCAGACCGGGTAAATTCTGCATCTTCGCCAGGTACATCCACTGGTGGTTCCATTTCTCTACCCAAAACGTTACTTAAAATATTTTCCGAACGAAACTCAATCCCTATTGCCGATTTCCCCCATTTCGACTGAATCCACGAATTTAAATTTCCTCCAAAGGTATTTGTTAAATGATAATTATGTGTTGTGTACCATGATGGTGGATTTTCGCGAAATAATTCAAATCGATCCTGATGCCGGCGCCAGTAAATAACCGGAGTTAAGTGAAAATTTGAACCAGATTCCCACTTTACCGATGAAATCAGAGATTTCACATTTTCGTACTGGTTTGGATATTTGGGAGTATAAAAACTATTTGCACCAAATCCCTTTTCTGAAAAACCTGTTTGGAAACTTAACTTGCCTTTTTTATTTATCAGCTGATTGGAATAATAAATATTTGAAATATCAAAATCCGTGTTTTCAATATACCCATCAGATCGTTTTTTGTTAAACGATATTGAATGTGTTAGTTTTCCTGTTCTAAACGAGCCTGATAAATCGCCATCGAAATATCCAAAACTTCCTGTACTAAACTGCAAAGTTGCTGAATTTGAGTCGCTTTGACGTGTAACAATATTTATGGCACCCGAAAATGAATTTGGACCGTACACTCGTGCCGCAGAACCTTCTAGTATCTCGATCCGCTCTATCTGACTTAAACTTAACGGAATATTTAAATTGTGATGACCGGTTTGAGGGTCGGTAATGTTTATACCATTTAGAAGAATTAATGTTTGATCGAAAGTTCCTCCCCTGATGCTTACATCAGCCTGGACACCTTCTGCACCACGTTGCCGAACATCTATTCCGGCAACATACTCAAGCAAACTTTGAACACTTTGAGCCGGAGAAGCCTCAATTTCCTTTCTCTCAATCACGGAAATAATCCGTGCCCCCTGCGAATACAACGCTGGTGATCGTTGTGCGCTTACCTCAATCTCATCAAGGTCGTATTTCATTTTAGAATCAGTAGTATCCTTTTCAATTGACTGAGAAACTGCAGGAACTGATAATAAGTATGTAGTCATCAAAACTGAAATAACAACTACCCTATTCATCGTTTGGAAAATGGAATATCCTTTCCTTCTCCATTTACTGAAAACTAAAACTTTTTGCGCGCTTTTTTGAATATCTCTACTTTTCATTTAAAAAAATCGAACTGCAAAGATATAACTTGAATTTAAACTGACGAAATTCTATTTCTGTTTATACTTTTTGCAAAATACTATAACATAACAAGTTATACTATTGAAAATCTATTTGATACAAAAATGTTCACTGTGATATAAAGATTCTTTATCCCATATAGATAAAATCAACAAAGAAAAAACCAAAAAGTATTTTATTCGAGGTTTTTACGCCCTATATTTGTTTAGACAAATTAAAAATAAGACACCATGACTCAAGTTCAATTCAACAACGCATTGCTCGGATTAAGCAATAAATTGCATTATTATGCTTTAAGCTTAACTTCTGATTCGGAAAAAGCAGATGACTTATTACAAGAGACATTTTTGAAAGCATTGACGTACCGTGATAAGTTTGCTCAAAACACAAACTTTAAAGCATGGATTTATACAATCATGAAAAACACTTTTATTAACGATTATCGCAGAAATGTGAAGACCAAAAATACTTTTGACGGTTCAAATAATGATTTTCATTTATTGGTTTCTACTGATAAAGTTTACCCGGGACCCGATTCATTTTACAGTTCAAAAGAAATAAACAAAACAATTGATTCATTGGAAGATGAATATAAAGTTCCGTTTACAATGTTTCTTGACGGGTACAAATACAAAGAAATTGCAGAGGAATTGGATTTACCGCTTGGAACAGTAAAAAGTCGCATTTTCTTCACACGTAAAAAATTGGAAAAAGCATTAAAAGATTATTCAAATAATTGATATTTTCTAATTATATTTATTAAAGATTCTCAATTGAGAATCTTTTTTTTTGTTTTTAATCAATCATCGAATTGAATTATGAAAAAGATAGCAGTTCACCTGGCAGAGGGATTTGAAGAAATTGAAGCGGTAAATATTATTGATGTTTTGCGCAGGGCAGATTTAAACGTTACTGTAGTTTCGGTATCAGAAACACTGGAAGTCAAAGGTTCCCATGGCATAAAAATTATTGCCGATCAGCTTTTTTATGATGTAAATTATGAATTAATTGATTTGATTATTTTACCGGGTGGAATGCCGGGTGCTGTTAATCTGCAAGAACATCTGGGACTTCGTGAACAAATTTTAAATTTTAACGAAAACAAAAAACTTATGGGGGCAATTTGCGCTGCTCCATTGGTTTTTGGCAATCTTGGAATTTTAAAAAATAAAAATGCAACGTGTTATCCAGGTTTCGAAAATCAACTTCATGGAGCAATCGTAACACAAGAAAATATTGAAGTTGCAGATAATATTATTACTGCAAAAGGAGCTGGTGTTGCAATTGATTTTGCTTTGAAAATTGTTGAAATTCTCAAAGGAAAAGTTTTGGCTGACAAACTCGCAGAAAAAATGATTGTAATCAGGTAAACTAAACCAGTTTATCCGCAATCCAGTTTCTGGCATTCACAAAAGCCTGAATCCAGGGCGCAATTTCATCCATTTTCCGATCAGCAGGATAATATGGCCATTGCCATGGTTTGAATGCTCTTTCGAGATGTGGCATCATAACAAGGTGCCGTCCGTCTTCTGAACATAGTGAAGCAGCAGCAAAATGCGATCCGTTTGGATTTGCCGGATATTCATCGTAACTGAATTTCATTGGGATTTTATATTGTTGCTCATTAAATGGAAGATAAAACTTTCCCTCACCGTGCGCAACCCAAATTCCCAGTTTCATGCCAGACATATTTTTCAACATCACCGATTCGTTTTCAAGAATATCGACATTGATAAATGTTGATTCGAATTTACCTGATTCGTTATGCAACATTTTTGGTTGAATACTGTGTTCAGGATAAACTAATCCCAATTCAACCATAACCTGGCAACCATTGCAAACCCCCAAACTTAACGTATCAGTCCGCTGGTAGAATTTTTCAAGGGCAATCCGTGCTTTTTCGTTAAATTTAAATGCACCGGCCCAACCTTTTGCAGAGCCAAGCACATCAGAATTGGAAAATCCTCCTACAAAAACAATCATATTCAAATCTTCCAGTGTTTCTCTCCCGGCTATCAAATCGGTCATGTGAACATCTTTCACATCCATTCCGGCAAGGTACATTGCATAAGCCATTTCACGATCGCCATTAACCCCTTTTTCGCGAATAATAGCAGCTTTAATTCCTGTTGGTTTTCTTCTATTCAAGTCGATTCCCAAATCTGTAGCTTTGCCCGTAAAATCTTCAAAATCGTATTGAAGTTCAAATTTTTTATAATTTGAAAAACGTTTTAAAGCCAGTTCGTTACCACTCTGTTTGCGGTCTAACAAATACGAAGTTTTAAACCATAAATCGCGCAAAGTATCAATATCAAAATCAGTTTCCTTTTCGAAATTCTTAATCCTTATTTTACGATAAGGAACCGGTGTACCTAAAGAAACAAATTCAACTCCGGCATTTTGCAATTGGTTTTTTACCTCAGCATTATCAGAACACTGTATAACAATTCCAGGATTTTCGCTAAAAAGGACTTTCACCAAATCTTTTTCACCGATTTCTGTCACATCAACTTTAATTCCTCCCTTGTTGCTGCTAAAACACATTTCGAGTAAAGTGGTAATCAACCCACCAGAAGCAATATCATGACCTGCAAGAATTAAGTCTTGTTCAATTAGTTTTTGTACTGTATTAAAGGCAGACACAAATTTTTCAACTTCCGACACTGTTGGAGCTGTTTTCCCCAATTTATTAATCGACTGGGCAAATGCACTGCCACCCAAAGCTCGTTCACAAAAAGAAAAATCGATAAAAAGAATTTCTTTACTTTCATCGTTTACCAAAACCGGCTCTACCACCTTTCTGCAATCAGATACTTCTCCCGAAGCTGAAATAATTACTGTTCCCGGGGCATAAACCACATCATCTTTGTATTTTTGCGTCATCGACATGGAATCTTTTCCGGTTGGAATGTTGATTCCCAATCCGCATGCAAAATCACTTGCAGCTTGAACTGCCTTATAAATTCTTGCATTTTCTCCGGTATTTTTTGCAGGCCACATCCAGTTGGCACTTAGTGAAACACCTTTCATATGGTCTGTTAGCGGAGCCCAGATAATGTTTGTAAGTGCTTCGGCAATCGACAACACAGAACCTTTTGGGGCATCAACAAGTCCAGCAACCGGGGCATGACCTATTGAAGTTGCAAAACCTGACTTTCCCTGATAATCGAGGGTTATTACCCCCACATTATTAAGCGGAAGATGCAATTTACCTGCTCCCTGTTGCTTGGCAATCCGTCCGGTAACCGAGCGGTCAACTTTGTTCGTGAGCCAGTCCTTGCAGGCTACCGATTCAAGTTGAAGCACATTTTCAACCAAAGTCTGAATATTTTCAACGTTGTATTCCAGTTCCTCAAAATCAGGAATCACAGTAAAATCTTCCAAAACAGTTTTAGGTGGATTTCCAAACATGTATCCCAACTGCCAGTCAATTGCTTTTTCACCCGTTTTTGAATTCTCGAAAGTAAATTGCATATCTCCCGTAGCTTCACCTATATTATAAATCGGAGCTCGTTCCCGCTCTGCAATTCTTGTAAGTAAATCCACATGTTCCTGATGCATAACCAATCCCATGCGTTCCTGCGATTCATTGCCAATAATTTCTTTTTGCGAAAGCGTCGGATCGCCAACCGGAAGTTTTGCTGTATCAATCTTTCCGCCGGTGGATTCCACCAATTCCGACAAACAATTTAAATGACCTCCTGCCCCGTGATCGTGAATTGAAATAATCGGATTTTCATCGGCTTCGCTTAAAGCGCGGATGGCATTATACACTCTTTTCTGCATTTCGGGATTGGCGCGTTGAACGGCATTCAGTTCAATGTGATTTTTAAATTCGCCGGTTGCCACCGACGAAACTGCTCCACCTCCCATTCCAATCCGATAATTATCACCTCCAAGTAAAATAACACGATCACCTTTTTGGGGTGAATCCTTCAGGCTGTCCTTTTTATTTCCAAAACCAATTCCACCGGCCAGCATTATTACTTTGTCGTAGCCATACTTTTTAAAATTTTCGAAATGCTCAAAAGTTAAAACCGAACCGGTAATTAAAGGCTGACCAAACTTATTTCCAAAATCACTGGCACCATTCGATGCTTTAATTAAGATTTCCTCAGGAGTCTGATATAACCAGTCGCGTTCTTCAGTTGCCTGTTCCCAGGGGCGTTCAGCTTCTGTTCGGGGATACGAAGTCATATAAACTGCTGTTCCGGCAATGGGTAAACTTCCCTTTCCTCCAGCAATTCGGTCGCGAATTTCGCCACCGGTTCCAGTAGCAGCTCCGTTGAATGGCTCTACTGTGGTAGGGAAATTATGCGTTTCAGCTTTAAGTGATAATACTGTTTCTATTTCTTTAATCTGAAAGTAATCGGGTTTATCCTGGGTTTTTGGTGCAAATTGTTCAACAACCGGACCCTGCACAAACGAACAGTTATCTTTATATGCCGAAATTATTTTATTGGGATTTGTTTTCGAGGTCTTTTTTATCATCTGGAAAAGAGATGATTCCATTTCCTTCCCGTCGATTATAAAAGTTCCGTTGAATATTTTGTGGCGGCAATGTTCCGAATTAACCTGTGCAAAACCATAAACCTCGCCATCAGTAAGCGGGCGACCCATTTCCTTTGAAACCTGGTTTAAGTATTTAATTTCATCATCACTAAGTGCTAAACCTTCCTGTTCGTTGTACGAAGAAATGTCAACTATGTTTAAAATGGGGTCTGGTTGTTTGTTAATTGTGAAAATATTCTGAGTTAAGTTTTGATATAACCGTTGTAACATCGGGTCGAACTGTGCTTTTTCATTTTCTGCCTGAAAAAACTCTTCAATCCGCAAAATTCCTTCGATACCCATATTCTGCGTAATTTCGACAGCATTTGTGCTCCAGGGTGTAAGCATTTCCTTACGTGGCCCAACGAACCATCCTTCAATGAAGTCGTTGGAGATAATCTCCGATTCAGAAAACAACCAGTTTAGTCTTGAGATATTTTCGTCAGATAACGGATTTGTAACATGAACAGCGATAATACTTTTACTTTGAGTTCTGAAAAATTGAATCATTTTGCAGCGGTTTTTTAGATTGAAATATGTTTTAAAACACGCAACAAAGATAAAAAATAATAAGGGGCTACAGAATCAAGTTTTCAGGATTAGCAGGTTAGTTTTCAACAACCAAAAAGTTAAATTGATTTAATTTATAACCATAAATTGTAATTTTACTTTTACTTTGACTAAAAATAAAAGATTACAATGCGTCAAATATTTTTCGTAATTCTTCTGTTTGCTTTGTTTTCATGCGGAGTTCAGAGAAGTCTGCAAAAAGCATACGTTGGAAAACCACTGTCGATATTGTCCGAAAAATTCGGAAAACCAAAAACGATTTTGGAACGTGAAAATGAAAAAGTGTATGTTTATGAAATTGTTAAAGACCTGAAAAGCGCCCAAATAAACCAGGGAAAACTCTCACTCGACCCGATGATTTCGCCTATGGTTGAAAAAACCGAACGTTACTACTTTACTGTAAAAGATGAAAAAATTATAAAAGCCCGATTAGAAGAAGAATACGAACGGTAAAGATTTTTAAAATCAAAAACGATTTGAGATTAAATAAATTTTATAGTTTTGCACACACGTTTTTTTTAAATAAAATTTGCCCTGATGGTAATCCCGATAGCTATCAGGAGATAAACACGCTGAGCAACTGTTCTTTAAAAAAATTATATAAAATCATCGCCCAGATGGTGAAATTGGTAGACACGCCAGCTTGAGGGGCTGGTGCTCGCAAGGGTGTGCAAGTTCGAGTCTTGTTCTGGGCACTCACTGAAAATCAAGGAGTTGGACAATAGTCTAACTTCTTTTTGTTTGTACAGTTTACAATCCGGCTGACACTATGGTTGACATTCCTGTATATCAAGACAGATTAATAATTCAAATAACTACTTCAAAGCTAACTATATTATTTACATTATATGTATATGTTATTATACATATCACAACCCACCATCACTAATTAGTCAAACGTGAAAAACTCCTAATTTTCGCAAAAGCAGGAAATTAAGATTTCTGCTGAGCGTTAAAATAAAGTTCTCAAAAAGTTCAAAAATAAGTTCTGCCCCGGATTTTAACCTCCGAAGCATTTTTCTCAGGTTGA
>JBGSRA010000091.1:0-6136 GCA_041737765.1 Draconibacterium sp.
CAACATGTACCAGGTAAAGTACAAGCTTCCTGACTCAGGACACACAAAAACAAGGTTGCTAAATATGGATGCCGAACAAAAGGAATTATTCGAAATTATCTCAAAAAATTTTTAGGGTGTTGCAACGCTGAAAACAGGTGAATAAAAAATCACCGCCCATAAAACCACTGAAAACTAATTTATTACAAAAGAAGGATTGAAATTGTTTATCCCATTAAACAAAAACAACTACTTTTTGTACAACGCAATAAACAATTCTTTCGAATATGTCTGAAACAGCTATAAATCTGACAGATATTGGGTTATAAATGTTTTTAGGGAACAAACCCGAATATTTTCTTTTATCAGAAAATCATCTGATGAAGGGGTCAGCACAAAATTTACAGGAGCATTCAAATCTTCCATGGCTTGCAGATTTCCACGGCTAAGTTGCGGTGAATTGGAATACTTGATTTCGGCAGTTGCAACAACATTCAGCCCTTTGGTAAAAACCAGGTCAACTTCGGCTCCCTGATGCGTGCGATAAAACATGATTTCAATCCGGGTACTCTTCAAAGCATTTAACTGATTGATTACAAATGCTTCCCATGAACTTCCAACGATTGGGTTTCCTGACAGTTCAATAAGATTTGTAACACCCAGCAAGTTGTGAAGAATACCCGTGTCAGTGAGGTAAATTTTAGGTGTTTTCACAATTCTTTTGGAAATGTTCCATGAAAATGGCTGCAAACTTTTCAGAAGGAATGCTTCTTCCAGAAAATCGACATACTTTTTTAATGTCGGCGATGTTACACCCAGCGAATTACCAAGCGCCGAAGCATTAAATAACTGTCCGTTTAAATGTGCCATCATGCGCCACAAATTACCGATAACTTTTGGCGAAGCATTCAATCCCAACTGAATCAGGTCGCGGTTTAGATAAGTACTGATAAAGTTTTCCATCCACCGGTGAGACAAATCATTGCTTTTTGCAAATAATGCCATTGGGAATCCACCTTTTATCCACAGGTCGTTTTGCGAAACCGAATCAGGAATTTCAGTCAACCCGATTGGGTGAAGCTGGTGATAGGAAATACGGCCAGCCAGCGATTCAGAAGAATGCCTGATTAGTTCCGGCGAAGCTGAACCCAAAAGTAAAAACCTGCCCGGAATTCTGTTCTGGTCAACCAAAGCACGCAACAGTGGGTACAGTTCCTTTTTATGCTGAACTTCATCGATTACCACCAAATAATCTGAATGTTGCGATAAAAACAGTTCTGCGTTATTCAGCTTAAATAAATCGGATGGTGATTCAAGATCGAGATAAATGAATGGCTTTTGATTTTCAGCCATAATTTGTTTGGCCAATGTTGTTTTCCCAACTTGCCGGGGACCAATAATGGAAACAACCGGGAAGTATTCCAGTGATTCCATTATTTCACTTGCCAATATCCTGTTAATCATTTTCTTATATTAATTGAATGATTATCTATTTTTAAATTATCATGGCAAATATAATAATTTATCCATGAAATTTTAAAATACCATTTTAAAATTTCATGGATAAATGCCTAAAATTAATTGGATTCCTGAAACAGAAATCTATTTTGCTATTGTTTCAATTGCAACTTTTATTCTCGAAATGGTTTCCACTTTCCCTAATATTTCACAGATTTTAAACAAATCAGGTCCAACATTTCCGCCAACAAGACAAAGACGCAGCGGATTCATCACTGCACCGAAGTTCCAGCCTCGTTCGTTCATAAAATTGGAGAATGCTTCTTTAATCAGTGCTTGTTCCCAGGTTCCGACGGTATCCAAAACACCGCAGATTTCTGTTAACTGTCCCGGAGTTTCTACCAGCCAGCGTTTTTCGATGGTTTTGGCATCGTAGCTTTTAGGTGTTTCGAAAAAATAATAGCCCTGCTCCCACAATTGCGGCACAAATTCGCAACGCTCCTTGATTTCGGCAATCACTTTTATCACCATTTCCTCACTTACAGCAACGCCTTTTTCCTTTAAAACTGGCTGAAACAAAACTGCTAATTCCTGTTCTGTTTTTTGCTGAAAATAATGACGGTTGAACCATTTCGCCTTTTCAGGGTCGAAACGTGAGCCCGATTTTACCACCCTTTCGAGGCTGAAAACCGGTGCCAGTTCTTCGAGCGAAAAGAATTCCTGCTCGGTACCGGGGTTCCAGCCCAGCAAAGCCAACAAGTTGATAAATGCTTCAGGGAAATAGCCATCTTCGCGATACCCGTGAAAAGTTTCACCCGAGGCCGGATCGTTCCACAACAGCGGAAAAACCGGGAATCCCATTTTGTCACCGTCGCGTTTACTGAGTTTTCCTTTGCCAACCGGCTTTAAAATAAGTGGAAGATGAGCGAACCTCGGACGTGTTTCCCAGCCCAGCGCACGATACAACAACACATGCAGCGGCATCGAAGAAAGCCACTCTTCACCACGAATTACGTGCGTTATTTCCATCAAATGGTCGTCAACAACGTTGGCAAGGTGGTAAGTAGGCATTCCGTCCCATTTGTAAATTACCTTATCGTCGAGCACCGAAGTATTAAAGGTTACTTCGCCGCGAATGATATCATTTTCTGTAACATCAGTATTTTCGGGCATTTTAAAGCGAACTACAAAATGTTCGTCCAATTTCAGGCGACTTTCAACTTCCTCTTTCGATAAAGTAAGCGAGTTGCAAAGTGCGCCCCGGGTCTGAATTCCATACGAAAAAACTTCACCTTTTTGTTCGGCTTCCAAACGGAGTTTTTCCAGTTCTTCGGGAGTATCGAAAGCATAATAAGCCCAGCCCGATTCGAGCAACTGGTCGGCGTATTGTTTGTATAAAGACTTGCGTTCGCTTTGCCGGTACGGGCCATAATTTCCGCCAACTCCGGGACCTTCATCAAAATGCAGTCCGCACCAGTTCAGGCTTTCGATTATGTATTCTTCGGCGCCCGGAACAAAGCGGTTCTGATCGGTATCTTCGATACGCAAAAGAAAATCGCCACCATGTTTTTTGGCAAACAGGTAATTAAACAATGCTGTACGCACACCGCCCATGTGAAGCGGTCCTGTCGGACTTGGGGCAAAACGCACTCTTACTTTTGAATTGCTCATTGTAGTTTTTTTGAAATCAGGTGCAAAGATAATAAATGCGTGAATGCATGAATGCGAGAATGTGAGAATGAAAAAAAGCTATAATTTATTTTTTATAGGGTTTTTAAATTTCAAGTTGTTTGCTAATTATACCAGAAACGGGATAGATTTAGACATATCTTTTAAATTATTACTTGCCACTAAGTCACTAAGTCGCTAAGAATCACAAGAAAAATTTTGGTGTAACTTCGTGTCTTTGTGCCTTTGTGGCTATTAAAAATTGTACATTTTATTCCGCTTTATGTATGATTCACATCTTCGAGATACATTTCCAAGGCCTCATGAATATTTTCACGAAGTTCCTGAATGTCTTTTCCTTGAGTAAAAACTTCAGGAAACTCTTTCAACTGCCCCACCAGAAAACCGCTTTTACCTTTTTTAATTACCAAATTAAGTTTCATGATTTTTTTATTTCTTCCAAAATTAGGAAAATTAGTTGTTAAAAATTGTCCACGGTTTTCTGTCTTTTATCACAGATTTATTACTTGCCTTTTAATTACTTTGTCTCGTCTTATTCCAATATTCAAGATTCTAACATTCAAATATTCCACATCATGTACGGAAAAATTAAACAAGACTTGCAAAATACACTCGAAGAACTGAAACAACAGGGTTTATATAAAACAGAGCGGATTATTACTTCATCGCAAAGTGCCGAAATAGAAGTTAACGGGAAAACCGTTTTGAATTTCTGTGCCAACAATTATCTCGGGCTGGCTAATCACCCTGAAGTTGTGAAAGCGGCGCAGGACGTGATGAACGACTGGGGTTTCGGACTTTCATCGGTGCGGTTTATTTGTGGAACACAACAGATTCATAAAGAACTGGAACACAAAGTTTCCGAATTTCTCGGAACTGAAGATACCATTTTATATTGTGCCTGTTTCGATGCAAACGGTGGAGTTTTTGAGCCGCTGCTTGGTGAAGATTCAGCAATTATTTCGGATGAACTAAACCATGCTTCCATTATCGACGGCGTGCGGCTTTGCAAAGCACAGCGTTTCCGTTATAAACATTCAGATATGGCTGAACTGGAGCAATGCCTGAAAGATTCTCAGAATTTAAAATATCGGCTGATTGTTACCGACGGCGTTTTTTCGATGGATGGCGATATTGTCAGACTTCCGGAAATTGTTGACTTGGCCGAAAAATACGATGCACTTGTAATGGTTGATGATTCACATGCAACGGGTTACATCGGAAAAACCGGTCGGGGAACTGCCGAATATTATGGGTTGATGGGAAAAATCGACATCATCACTACTACTTTCGGAAAAGCGATGGGTGGAGGAAACGGTGGATGTACTTCAGGAAGAAAAGAAATTATTGAAATGCTTCGTCAGCGTTCGCGGCCTTATTTATTTTCGAATACATTGGCGCCGGCAACTGTTGGGGCAACCTTAAAAGTGATCGAAATGCTTTCAACCGGGAGTGAGTTACCGGCAAAAACGATGGCCAATGCAAAACATTTCCGCACAAAAATGGAAGCTGCCGGTTTCGACCTGGTGAAAGGTAACACGGCGATTGTGCCGGTCATGATTTATGATGCACCGCTCGCAGTAAAATTTGCCAACGAGTTGCTTAATGAAGGTGTTTATGTAATCGGATTTGTTTTCCCGGTTGTGCCTCGTGGCAAAGCCAGAATCCGTGTTCAGCTTTCAGCAGCACACACCTCTGAACAAATTGATTTGGCAGTTGAAGCATTTATTAAAGTGGGGAAAAAACTTAGTATAGTTTAAATCAATCAACCAAAACTGTTCTATAAAAAATCCGGGCTACTCCGGATTTTTCATTTTATTCCCTGAATTGAAATAGTAGAAATGTCGTTTTCAACCTTGAGTGTAGCTTTTTTAAATTTTTTGGCAGTAATTGCATTGATGGTAAATTCAACTCTCGCACCACTTTTTCGTGTTTGAAATTCTGCAATTACAATTTGTCGGTTGCGCTCTCCCCTTATTTCACGAAAAACAGGTTTAAACTCATCGCTTTCTATACGCCGCGTTGTTTCGAATTTTATAGCAAAATATCCTTCAATCCCCTGGTAATAGTAAGTTCTCTTTTTTTTGTCGAAACTGGCCTTGGCAAGCGTGCTGTTTTTTTTATCTTCTTTTATCCATTTTCCCTCCTGCTGCGGGAATTCGATCAGCAACTGGTAGCTGCCCTGGTTGAGATACTGAAACGCGGCTTTGCCTTTCTCTCCGGTTTCCTGGGAACCAACCTGTTTACGCAACCTCGTGTCTTCCAAAATCACCAGGGCGTTTGTTGCCGGTTTCTTGTGAAAGAATAATGAACTGAAAGTCAATAAAAAAATCAGGAATCTCATTTGTGTAAATTTCTATCTTCAAAAACAAATATTCAGCAGGTGAACCAAAGTCACCAGCTGAAAAACCCAAACAGTTAAAACGCACCATCCAAAGTTCTTAGCATTAAAACCTCTTTCAGTTTTTCTTCTGAAATTTTGGTTTTCAAATTAATTGCGACTTTTTCTCCCGGCAGCAAATCAAAATAATTATCCGAAAAGAATCCTTCTTCATCGCCAATTTGCAGGTAAATATTTTTTGCCAGTTTATCTGTTTTCAGCGATATTTCAAATCCCTGTTCAGCTTTGGCAATTTCGAAAGTAACCTCGGGTTTGGTTATTTTCAGTTCTTTAAAAGGTTTAAAATAGAACGTATTTTGAGACAGAACCTTGCCACTTTGAACCAGTTCGCATATAAAAACCGATTGATCAATCTGATTGTTATATTCAGCTAAAAATTCATTTTTATTTACATCGAAAATATTTGTGCCTGCATTTGCCGGAATTGTTACCAAAGAAGCGTTTTCCCAAATTACTTTACCATCGAAACTGACAAGTTTTAATTTCAATTCAGCATTTATTTCCTCAAGTTTGTCGTTGATAACATCAACTTTCAATTTATCATCAACTGTGTACGGACTAATCAAAATTGGCTCAAATCCTTTTTTAACGTAGTATTGCAGCGCTTTC
>JBGSRA010000104.1:0-18678 GCA_041737765.1 Draconibacterium sp.
TGATGGAGAAAAATGGGAATCGGCGGCTTTAATTACTTCTGAAAACTCAGATTTGCGCGATGCAAAAATCACGGTTACTCCATCGGGAAAACTGATGCTGAGCGGAGCCGAGGCTCTTCATGACAAATCGGTTCACACACAGCAATCGCTTGTGTGGTTTTCGGATGACGGAACCAACTGGAGCGAACAACAGGAAATTGGCGACCCCGATTTCTGGCTTTGGCGAACTACCTGGCACAACAACGAAGCTTTTAATTTTGGTTATGGTTGCGGTGAAAAAAAGTCGTTACGATTATACAAAAGCAGCGACGGGCAAAATTTTGAAACACTTATTGAAAATCTGAATATTGAAGGATATCCAAACGAAACCTCTATCGTTTTTAAAGGCGACACAGCCTTTTGTTTGCTTCGCCGCGATGGTGAAATCAATTCCGGACTTTTCGGAACTTCTCTTCCTCCCTATAAAATCTGGAATTGGAAAGATTTAGGTGTAAAAATTGGGGGACCTCAGATGATTCTCTTACCTGACGGACGGTTTCTGGCAGCATTGCGACTTTACGAAACTGACAACTGGCATCCGGCACGAACTTCGCTTTGTTTTATCAATCCGAATACCGGAAAACTTACCGAAGAACTGAAACTTCCTTCAGGCGGCGATACAAGTTATGCAGGAATGGTTTTTAACGATGGCTTACTTTGGGTAAGTTACTACTCTTCGCACGAAGGAAAAACAGCTATTTATGTGGCAAAAGTTGAGGTTGGAAACTAGTTTTCAGGAAAAAACCACTATTCATTTCAACAAATTTCTAAACTCAAATTTTTTATCTTTGAACCATGCTCAAAACAAGTTTTTCCATATTTCTTTTTCTGTTTGCGATAATTTCAGGTTTTTCGCAGGAACCAGACCCAAATTTTACGGATAAAATGGCACTGCAGGAAAGCCAACGTTTTCATCTGAAATCATCTTTTAAAGAAAGTGTGAATTATACCGAAACTGATTTGGTTTATCAGCGAATGGAATGGGAAATCAATCCAAACGTCAAATATATTAAGGGAGTTGTTACATCTTATTTTACAAGCCGGATTGAGAATTTGAATGAAATTGAATTCGATTTAAATGATATAATGAAAGTTGATTCAGTAATTCAAAACAATCAGAAAATCAATTTCTTCCTTAATGAAAACAAACTAATTATCAATTTAAATCAATCTTTATCAAATCAGCAACTCGATTCGGTAAAGGTTTATTACCAGGGTGTTCCGGAGCCTGAAATCAATGGGTTTGGTTCTTTTACGCAATCTGCTCATGCCGGAATTCCAGTAATATTTACACTATCAGAGCCATACGGGGCAATGGAATGGTGGCCCTGTAAACAATCGCTTATCGACAAAATCGATTCGATTGATATAATTGTTACTACACCTGACACATTTCGCACAGCCAGCAACGGAATACTGGTTTCGGATATCAGTAAAAATGGATTTCGAAAAATGCATTGGAAACACAGGCACCCGATTGCAACTTATTTGGTAGCCATTGCGGTGACCAATTACGCCGTTTATTCAGATTGGCTGGAATTGGAAGACGGAAGAAAAATAGAAATTCTGAATTACGTTTACCCCGAAAACCTTGAAACTGCGAAAAATGAAACTCCTGTAACTGCCGAATTTATTCAACTTTATAATCAACTATTTGGCGAATACCCGTTTGCCAACGAAAAATACGGTCATGCCCAGTTTGGCTGGGGAGGTGGAATGGAACACCAAACCATGAGTTTTATGTTTAATTTTAATTATGAACTGGTTGCTCATGAGTTAGCACACCAATGGTTTGGCGATTATATTACCTGCGGATCCTGGCATGATATCTGGCTAAATGAAGGTTTTGCAACTTACCTTTCGGGACTTGTTTACGAAAATCTGCAGGATGGTTATTGGTGGCCCCGTTTTAAAAAAATAAATGTTGAACGCATAGTAAGTAAGCCGGATGGATCGGTGTATGTAAAGGATACAACCGATGTTGGAGCAATTTTCAGCGGAAGGCTTTCGTACTCGAAAGGGGCATATTTGCTGCACATGATACGTTGGATTCTGGGTGATGATGATTTTTTTAAAGGTGTTAGAAACTATTACAACGACCCTGAAATTGCCAATAATTTTGCACTGACTCACCAGTTTGTTCAGCTCATGGAAACTGCGGGAGATACAAGTCTGACAGAGTTTTTTAACGACTGGTTTTATGGTGAAGGATTTCCAATTTATTCAGCAGAATATACCAATGGAGAAGATGGACTTCTGAAAATCTTCCTTTCTCAAACAGCAACACATCCATCGGTTAATTTTTTCGAAATGCCTGTTCCAGTGAGGGTTTACAACGCGAATAAAACCGATTCCACAGATTTTAGATTGGGAAACACCACAAATAACCAAGAATTTCTTGTGGATGTTGATTTTAAAGTGGCCGAATTAAAAATTGACCCAGATTACTGGCTGGTCTCGAAAACTGCTCAAATAGTAAACACAAAAACTGAACCTGCATTGAATGAAATTTCAGTTTTCCCGAATCCATTTACTGAAAGCTTTTCGGTTTTTCTGCCAGCCGGGCAGCAAATGGTTTCTTTACAGTTTTTTTCGCCCGAAGGTAAATTGGTAAAACAGTATTCAGGTAACAAAACAAACTTCAGTTGGTCAGACATTCCTTATGGTATCTATATCCTGCGTATTAAAACCAGCAGCTCAGTTTTCGAAACTAAAATTGTTAAAAAGTAATTTGAACTCTGAACCTTGAATGAATGTAAAGACGCACGGCCGTGCGTCTCTCCAAAACATTGAACATTGACCCAGGAACTCTGAACTGCTGATCACCAATTAAATTTAATGGTCTGTTTCAAATCAGGATGCAAACTCAATGGAACCGGACTTATTCCGGCAACACTTTCAATCAGTTTTTTCTCCTCATCTGAATAATTCTTATTGGGAAAAGTGAACTCAACAACTACTTCCGCTACCCGTCGCGGATCGGATGCCATAATTTTGGTCACTTCAATTTCTGTCCCTTTAATATCAATACCATTATCACGGGCTTTTATTCCCATTATTGTCATGATACAATTTCCAAGTGCAGTTGCAAGTAAGTCGGTTGGCGAAAAAGCCTCGCCCTTTCCCTGATTGTCGGTTGGTGCATCGGTCAGAATTTTGGTTCCCGATTGCAGATGTTCGTTTTCGGTGCGCAAATCGCCCAGATAAATGGTTTTAACTGTTGCCATAATTTATGTTTTTTTGTTTACTCAATACTCAAATCTAATGACTATTTGGCTGATAAAAAAGAACCTGCTATTTTCGGGCAAAAAATATCAACTATGAATCAGCCCGATAAAATAATTACTGAGTTTATAAAGAAACACCATGTTTTAACACTTGCAACCTCTGTTGAAATCAACCCATGGTGTGCCAACTGTTTTTATGTGTGGCTCGAAAACGAAAATTGCTTCGTTTTTACAACCGATCCGGTAACAAAACACGGCTCCGATGCCATTAAAAATCCGCAGGTTGCGGGGAGTGTGGTTCTCGAAACAAGCGTTGTCGGAAAAGTTCAGGGCATCCAGTTTACGGGCATAATGGAAGTTCCGGAAGGGGATTTGGCTGAAAAGGCTAAAGTTGCCTATTTAAAACGATTTCCTGTTGCCATTTTAATGAAAACAAATCTATGGGTTGTAAAAGTCGGTTACATTAAAATGACCGATAACCGGCTTGGTTTTGGCAAAAAACTGATTTGGGAAATATGAAATACCAATATTTTTTTATCTTCGTGCTACGAATTTATAAATTAGTAACACAATGTCTGTTTCACGGTTTGGAGTTTCGCTGGATGAGAAGTTGTTAAAAGCGCTCGACGAATTTGTCGCTGACAACCAATTCTCAAATCGTTCGCAGGCCATTCGTCATTTAATCGAAAAAAACCTTACCGAGGAAAAATGGAAATGCGATAACATTGTGGCTGGTGCAGTTGTCCTGGTTTTTAATAGTCAGAAACGCGAAATTCTTAAAAAATCATCTGAAATTCAGTTTGAATACAACGATGTAATTCTTTCGGTTCAGGGATTCTATCTGAACGAAATAAATTATCTCGAAATTATTGCAGTAAAAGGACCTTCCAAAAGGTTAACCGAAGTCTCCGAAAAGCTGATTGGAATTAAGGGAATTGAACATGGAAAATTAGTAATGAGTAAAGCAAAATAAATTTTTTTGAAATATAGGTAACACGAAATTTGAATTAAGTAACACGAAAAACAGATTATGAAAAATAACATTCCATTTTTTATTACAACAGCATTTTGCATGTTGTTATATATATCTACCACAGCACAATTAAACTTCAGTTTGTCAGATACCATTCAGATTAAGGAAGTTGTGGTTACAGGCACACCGGTAAAAGTAACCCGTGACAATGTTCCCATGTCTGTTTCGGTAGTAAATAAATCGCAGATTGAAGAAAGTGATGAGTCGGCGCTTTTACCCATTTTAAATGGTCGGGTTCCGGGACTTTTTGTTACCGAACGGGGAGTAACCGGATTTGGTGTTGCAACGGGTTCTGCCGGACAGATTTCAATTCGGGGAATTGGAGGGAACCCAACAACAGGAGTTTTAATGCTCATTGATGGTCACCCGCAGTTTATGGGAATTATGGGTCACCCGCTACCCGATTCGTACGTGGCTTCTGATGTCGAGCGGGTTGAGGTGATTCGCGGACCGGCATCCATTTTATATGGTACAAATGCGATGGGCGGCGTAATTAATATTATTACCAAAACCCAGAATACCGAAGGATTTAATGCCAATGCCCGTGTTTCATACGGGTCATACAATACACAAAAATACATGGGCTCAGTTGGTTTCAAAAAAGAAAAATTCAGCGCTTTTGTTTCAGGAAATCACGATCGAACCGATGGACACCGGCCCAACTCAGATTTTAAAATTACCAACGGTTACATTAAACTGGGCTATAATTTTAATGAACATTTTTATGCAACTGCCGATTTTAGTCTTGCAGGTTACGAAGCTGCCGATCCGGGACCCGATACTATCAATGCCAAGCCAGGCGAAAGAATAGATATCACACGCGGATACGGTTCTTTTACCCTGCAAAACGAGTATGAAAAAGCAACTGGATCGGTCAAGCTTTTTTACAATTTCGGAGAACATAACATTACCGATGGTTTTCATTCGCTTGATGATAATTATGGAGTTAATTTTTATGAATCATTTCATCTGTTTGAAGGAAACACGATTACAGGTGGAATTGATTACCTGAATTATGGCGGAATGGCCGAAAATTTGAAAGCAATGGCCGGCAAAGGAATTGTTTTTGCCGATACAACAGTTACTGAGTTTGGAACCTACCTTTTTGTTCAGCAAACTTTGGCAGAAAAACTTACACTGAATGCGGGATTGCGATACCAGGATCACAGTGTTTACGGAGGACAGTGGATTCCATCAGCGGGTTTCGCCTTTAAAGTAGGAAATCTGACCACCTGGAAAGGAAATGTTTCAAAGGGATTCAGAAGTCCTACCATGCGCGAATTATTTTTATTCGGACCAAATCCTGCACTCAATCCCGAAACAATAATCAGTTACGAAACTGGAATTTCGAGATTCTTTTTCGATGGTAAAATGAATGCAGAACTGACTGTTTATGCATTGAATGGTGATAACCTGATTGTAATGGTGCCAATGAAAGGTTTGCAAAATTCAGGAGAAGTTGCAAACAAGGGAATTGAACTCGCAATAAATGCTGAGCCCGTTAAGAATCTGACACTTAACGCAACATATAGTTATATCAATATGGAAAATCCGGTTTACGCTACGCCCGAACATCACCTTTATTTTAATGCCGTTTACCGAATCAAAAAATTGCAGTTGTCAGCAAATATTCAACAAATTACAAATCTCGACAACGATCCGTCGCCCGTGGTTAACCTTGAAAGCTATACACTGTTAAATGCCAAAGCAATGTACAACCTCTCAAAAAATATAAAGCTTTATGTAAGTGGCGAAAACCTGCTTGGGCAAACCTACCAGGTAAACCGGTATTATACAATGCCTGAAGCGACAGTTTTTGCGGGAATCAATCTGATGTTTTAATTGCTTAATTCTAAAATAGAAAAGAGGTTCAGAAATGGGCCTCTTTTTTTATGATCCCGCTAACTCGATTTTGAAATGAAGCAAAATACTTTACTTCGTTTTTGTTATCTTTCAATTTCAAATTTCAAAATATTTACTCAATGAAAACCAACACCCGTCGAGAGTTTATAACAAAAAGTGCTGCCGCTGTTGCTGGAGTTACTATTGGATTGAATGCACCTGGAGCGATGAATGCATCTTTATTGGATTTTTCAGCGGCAGACAAAATCAGACCAATTCATATATTCACCAAGTGTCTTCAATTCCTTAATTTCGAGGATATGGCTGAAATTGTGGCCAAACAAGGATTTGATGGAGCCGATTTAGCAGTTCGAAGCGGTGGCCAGGTTTTACCCGAAAATGTAGAAACCGATTTGCCAAAAACGATGAAAGCCTTACAAAAAGCGGGTGTCAGCTCTAATATGATTGTTACAAACATTAACAACACTGAAGATAAATATACCCGTCCGATTTTAAAAACCATGGCCGATTTGGGAATAAAATACTACCGGATGGGATATTTTGATTACGATGCCGGAAAATCAATGCCTCAAAATCTGGAATCGATAAAACATACTTTCGAAAAGTTGGAAAAAATCAATCGTGAATATGGCGTTCGGGGTAATTATCAGAATCATTCCGGAACCAGGGTTGGCGGGCCGGTTTGGGATTTGTACCATCTTTTAAAAGATTGCGATCCTGCATTTATCGGAGTCCAATACGATATCAGGCATGCAATAGTCGAAGGTGGTGAATCGTGGCCGCTCGGAATGAAACTGCTTGCGCCGTGGATTCAAACCACCGATATCAAGGATTTTATATGGCAGAAAAATGAAAAAGGTAAATGGCAAATTCTGAATGTTCCGTTGGGTGAAGGAATGGTTGATTTTAAATCCTATTTCGAATTGTACAAATCGATGAAAATTGAAGCACCGGTTTCGATTCATTACGAATACGATTTGGGTGGTGCCGAACATGGAAATAAGGAAACAACAATGAGTTTGGAAAAAATTGAAGCTTTCTTTAAAAAGGACCTTCAATTTTTAAAAAATCAAATCAATCAATTTGGGTTGTAAATAAGGCATACGAATAATAGGACAATTTTTATGTCCTTTCAGTTCAGTTCAGCACCGGTAAAATAATTCTTGAAGCATTTTGTGAGTCGTGATAAATTTTGATATCGCTTTTTACAAAATCCGAATCATCGCATTGGTAGATGTTCACAAACTGTTGCGGATTCCGGTCAACCAGCGGAAACCAGCTGCTTTGCACCTGCACCATTATCCGGTGACCCTTTTTAAAACAGTGGGCTATTGACGGCAACTCAAATTTCACCTTTTCCACTTTGCCGGGAGTAAATGCAACCGGTTTTTCAAAACTATTCCGGTAACGACCCCTGAAAACCTCTCCTCTTACAAGCATCTGGTAACCACCCATCGGGTATTCACGACTGGCCGACCTTCTGCCAACTCGTCTTTCGGCTGGCTGATATGAAAAATCATCGGGGAAAACATCTATAATTTTCACCACAAAATCGGCGTCAGTAGTCGAAATACTTGTTAGAATATCGGCAATTACAGGCCCTGTAACCGTAACATTTTCTGAAAGTATTTCGGTTTGAAAAACCAGCACATCAGGCCGGCGGGAAGCAAATCGCTGATCGTTCGACATATATTCTGTAGTTCGGTATGCATGAACATTTTCTTCGTACGGAACCGGCTTTGCAGGGTCGCTAACATAGGCTGAAAAACTGTTTGCAACAGCAGGTTGTTCATTCGAAATTTTCCCTCCCTCCTGCAGGTAAAATGTTTTGTCGGTTTTCGCTTTGGGTGGCCATTTGTCAAAAGTTCTCCATTCGTTGGCGCCGGTAACAAAAACATTGGCTTCGGCTATCTGTGAAACATCACCTTCTTCTTTCAGAAAATAATTAAAGAATGGTATTTCAATATTATTCTGATAATATTCCACTGTGTTACTACCAAAACGGATATTACCGTGTTTTGTTCCATCGGAGCCCGACCATTGTCCGTGTGACCATGGGCCTTCCACAATTTTGTTGAATTCCTTGCCAGGATTGTTTTCTTCGGCAGCTTTGTAGGCATTCCAGGCGCCCCAGCAATCTTCAGCATCAAACAAACCACCTACCCACAACATGGCAGGTTTCAGATTTTTTGTTGCATTACGGGCATCACGGGCTTTCCACCATTCGTCGTAATCAGGGTGATTCATCACTTCCGTCCAAAATGCAATGGTGTCGCCGTTTAATTTCGACAGACTTTTTAAACTTCCGGTTTCAAGGTAAAATTTATAATTGTCCTGAATCTGTAACCCTTTTGATTGCGGGCCCACTTTTACAGGAACCGGCCGCGGAACGCCAAAACCACCAGCAACTCCTGAATAAAAAGTAAAAGCATCAAGCTGGAAAAACGCTCCGTTGTGGTGAAAATCATCACCTATAAACCAATTGGTTACCGGCGCCTGCGGGCTTACGGCTTTTACCGCAGGATGACCACTTGCTGCTGCCATTGTTGAATAAAACCCGGGATACGAAACACCAAAAACGCCAACATTTCCATTGTTTCCCTCCAGATTTTTAATCAGCCATTCAACCGTATCCCAGGTATCGCTTGCTTCGTCAATTTCTTTGCCTTTTTTGGCGGGATTAAACGGACGCACATCCACAAATTCTCCTTCGCTCATCCACTTTCCCCTTACATCCTGTGTCACAAAAATGTAGCCTTCCTTTGCATATTTCAATTTATATGAACGCCAGATTGAAGCATAGTTTTCCATGCCATAAGGCCGACAGGTATATGGTGTTCTTGTAAGCAGAATCGGATGTTTTAAAATGTTGTCCTTTGGCATGTAAACCGATGTAAACAACCTCACTCCATCGCGCATGGTGATGTATAGTTCTTTTTTGATGTAGTTATTTCTGAACCACAACGAATCCTGATTTTGAGCACTCAGCGAAACAGAAATGCCAATCAGTATGACAAAAAGAATTTTCTTCATATCAGGTTTAGTTTTATTAATTTGCTATTGACGTAAAAACAGCGCAACTATTTAATTATCAATTGTCAAAAAAACTGAATTTACACGTTGGCTTCAGATGCTGTTTTCCGGAGTACTTTGCTTCCAGGGTAAACTTTCAGTGCCTCTTCCAGAATTTTCAGGCAAATGGCCAAATCCTCCTTTTTCAGAACATAAGCAATACGTACCTGATCGATCCCATTTTTTGGATCGGTGTAAAAGCCTGAAGCAGGCGCCATAAATAAGGTTTGGTTTTCGTATTCAAAATCAGACAAAAGCCAGGCACAGAATTTATCGGCATCGTCAACCGGAATTTTTGCAACTGTATAAAAAGCTCCCATTGGAATTGGAGAATAAACTCCCTCAATTCGGTTCAGTCCGTCAATCAGGAATTTTCTGCGGTTAACGTATTCGTTGTAGTTGTTCAGCATGTATTTCGGATCGGCATCGATTGATGCTTCCGCAGCAATCTGCCCAATCAGCGGCGGACTCAGGCGTGCCTGGCAAAATTTCATCACATTGCGCCGTACCTCGACATTTTTTGTGATTAATGCACCGATTCGTAAACCACATTCGCTGTACCGTTTCGAAACGGAATCAATTAAAACCACATTTTGCTCAATTCCTTCGAGATGAAATGCCGAAATATAGGGTGCACCAGTGTAGCAAAATTCGCGGTAAACCTCATCCGAAAAAAGAAACAAATCATATTTTTTTACCAGATCGCGAATAGCATCCATCTCTTCCTGGGTATATAAATATCCGGTAGGATTATTGGGATTGCAAATCAATATTCCTTTTGTTTTAGGTGTAATCTGTTTCTCAAATTCCTCAACCGATGGTAGTGCAAATCCATCTTCAATTTTGGCAACAATGGGCTTAATTTTAGCACCGGCTACAATAGCAAATGCTTCGTAATTGGCATATGCAGGCTCGGGAACAATAATTTCGTCACCCGGATCGAGACAGCTCATAAAAGCAAAAGTAACCGCTTCACTGCCGCCGGTAGTAATAATAATATCATCAATATTCACATCGATATCGAATCTTTTATAATAACCAACCAGTTTGCTTCTGAGCGATCGAATTCCTTCGCTGGGAGAATATTCAAGAATCTTTCTGTCGATATTGCGAATTGCATCCATGGCCACCTGCGGAGTAGGCAAATCGGGCTGACCGATATTTAAATGATAAACCTTTCTTCCTTTTTCCTTGGCTTTGTCGGCCAAAGGGGCCAATTTTCGTATTGGCGAATCGGGCATTATTTTACCCCTGTCTGATACTGATGGCATGTTGTTAAATATATTTTTAAAAAAAGCAAATATACAAGTATCAAATTGAAATTGACAGATATTAAAATTTTTCAATTTGAAATAATATTAAAAAATTAACTTCCAGTCTGTTAACTATTAGATTTAATCGCAGTAAAATCGTGTAAAACTTCAGGATCATTAATTTTTATCATGTTTTAATCCTTGATACCTGCCTATTTTTGACCGTCGAAAATAAATTAAAAATTACGGAAATGATTATTGGAGTCCCAAAAGAAATTAAGAATAACGAGAATCGCATAGCACTTACTCCGGCAGGTGCAGCAGAGTTGGTAAAACGCGGTCACGAAGTGTATGTACAGGCTGGTGGTGGCCATGGCAGCGGTTTTAAAGATGAAGATTATATAAACGCAGGTGCAATTATGTTACCATCGATTGAAGATGTTTACGGAATTGCTGAAATGATTATCAAGGTAAAAGAACCCATTGAATCGGAATATAAACTGATTAAGAAAGGGCAGATTTTATATACCTATTTTCATTTTGCATCATCGGAAACTTTAACTAATGAAATGATAAAAAACGGTTCAATTTGTTTGGCTTACGAAACGGTTGAACTCGAAGATGGTTCACTACCACTGCTGGTACCAATGAGCGAAGTGGCAGGAAGAATGTCGGTTCAGGAAGGAGCAAAATACCTGGAAAAAACTTATGGAGGTTCCGGGGTTTTACTGGGCGGTGTTCCGGGTGTAATGCCAGCAAAAGTGCTGATAATTGGTGGTGGAATTGTAGGAACTGAAGCTGCAAAAATGGCCGCCGGACTTGGAGCAGATATTACTATTATGGATGTTTCATTGAAACGTCTCAGATATCTCGACGATATTATGCCAGCCAATGTAAAAACCAGAATGAGCAACGACTATAACATTCGTGAAATGGTGAGAACCCACGATCTAATTATTGGGGCAGTATTAATTCCGGGTACAAAAGCTCCACATCTGGTAACCCGCGACATGCTGAAAACTATGCATCCCGGAACTGTGCTGGTTGATGTTGCAGTTGACCAGGGTGGATGTTTTGAAACCACGTCGGCTACAACACATACAGAACCTGTTTTTATTATCGATAATGTAATTCACTACTGTGTTGCCAATATGCCAGGCGCTGTACCCCGTACCTCAACCATTGCACTTACCAACGCCACGCTGCAATTTGCAATTCAGATTGCCGAAAAGGGTTGGAAAAAAGCCTGTATCGACAGTGTTCCGCTGCGTAAAGGATTGAATGTTGTTGAAGGAAAAGTAGTTTACAAAGGAGTTGCCGAGGCATTTAATCTTCCGTACCAGGAAGTTGAAACTGTACTTTAATCAATTGACTATTATATCTTAATAAAAAACCTGCGGAATTATTTTCGCAGGTTTTTTTATCTTAACCAAAAGCTGTTGGAAATTTTTATAACATCGGATTTCCGTAAGTGATGTTGCTGTTTCTTTCGAAGTCGAATAAAGTAAAAATGCGTAACTGGTAATAGGCAACCCAGTACGAACGGATTGAATAAATATAATCGCGTTTGGCTTTATCGCGTTCCTGTAATGCAATGTTTAAATCTGTTATGCTAAGTTCTCCGTTCTGGAATTTTCTGAGCGCAATAAGGTATCCGTTCCCGGCAACTCTATCGGCTTCGCTGGCAGTTCTTAACTGGTCTTTTAGTAAACCAAACTGCTCTACCTGTACAATAATTTCACGGTTGAATTCATCAATGTCCTTATTCACATCGAAAATTGTCAAATCACGCGATGTTTCGGCCAGTTTTACTGATGATGCCGAACGACCCCAGTCAAGAATCGGAACGTTTAAAGCAACGCGCAGCGTGCGATCTTTCTGAGGATTGTCATATACAGAAGGTAAGGTTTCGCCGCTGTTCGAAAGGCCAAAACTCCCTGTTAAAGTTGCTTTCACCCCGGTATTGCTTTTTGCTTCCGCAAGTTCGCGGTCGGCATTAATTAACCTGCGCTGGTATAATGAAGTTTCTTTGCGGTTTTCTTTTGCTTTTGCCAATGCCACTTCGGGATTTATATCAAAAAGAGTCATCTTTAATGGTATAACCAATTCCAAAGATTGTTCCTGTTTTAATCCAATATAGGTGCGTAATTCAAAATCGGCGTTCTTTAACTCCATTCTTGCCTGATTCAATGCTTTTTCTGCATTTAAAACCGAAAGTTCGATGCGTGAATAGTCATTTTCCGAAATTTGTCCCAATTGTTGTTTGGTTTGCGATATTTTTAAATTATCAAGACTGTTTTTTAGGTTATTTTCAGCCAGATTGTAATTGGTTTGAACCGAAAGAAAATTGAAATAACGATATGTCGCATTCAACGAAATCTGCTCAATATCTTCAACAAATCGTTTTTGCGCTTCATCATAAACCATTGGTTCGGTTTTTTTATACCATTTCATCCAGTTGTACCCAAAAAGGGGTTGAGAGAATCCCACAACAAAAGGGGATCCCGAAAAACTGGTTGAGCTTAGATTCAGGTTGCGAATTCCGTATGCCGAAGTACCCGCATAAATATAGGTTCCCAGTAACGGGATTGATTGGTTAAGCGATAAATTAGCCGAAGCTGAGAGGTTCGAAACCTGTTTAAATTCAATACTTCCATCGGGTTGGGTTACAGGTTGTGTTGTGTGCCGGTAGTTTGGTAAATCGCTGCTAAAAACCAGTTGTGGCCTGAATTGTGTTTTATAATTACGGTAGCGCCAGTAATAATTGACATTTGTGTTTTGAACATATTTTATAGCCGAAGATTGAGTAATTGCCATGTCAACAACATCCTCAAGAGTTAAAACATATTTAATAGTGTCGTTTTGCGCAGAAATTAAATTTGCTCCGAATATGAAGCTTAAAAAAATAAAAGCAAATCGTTTCATAACTGTTTAGTTATTAATACCTGGTTCATCCTTTCGACGTGTTGATCCTGAGTCTTCCGAAACAACTTTTTCACCTTCCTTCAAACCCGAAAGTATTTCACTGTACTCGTCTCCTACTATCCCCAAAACTACTTCCCTTTTAACTGCCTGGTCACCTTCAATAACAAACAATTTGTATGTTTTTCCGGTTTCAAATCCGGGAAATGTTTTGATCCGCAAGGCATCATCTTTTTTATTATTAAAAATCTGAATCTGAACATTTTGGTTTACAATGAGTTTTGGGTGACTGCTTTCTTCCAAATGCACATTAAATTGGATCTTGTTATTTTCTATAATGGGGGTAATGTTTCCGATTAATCCCTTCAGTTTTTCATTTTCGATGGTAACATAAACCGTAGAACCAGTTTTTATCTGGCCGGCAAACTGTTCGTTAATTGAGCCAATCAGTTTAAACGAACTTAAATCAGACATTTGCACCAATGTTTTATCGGCACTTACTTTTTCTCCAACACTCCCCGATATATTAAGAATTATACCGGCAGAAGGAGCCCTGACGCTCATTTTTGAGAGCAATACCTGTTTTTCTTCCATTGCCTTTTCGTCCATTCGAATCTGAAGAAACAATCCCCTGTCTTCGGCTCTGAGTTGTTTTAACCTGATTGAAATTTTTTCGATCAGCATAGTCAAATCTTTTTCGGCAAGGGTAATTTCCTGCTTGGTTTCTTCAATACGGGCGGGTGAAATACCTCCAACTTCAAGTAATTGTTCCTGATCTGACAGTTGAGCTTTCAGTGAAATTACTTTAAGCCTTTTTACTTCTTCATTGTAATCCAAATCGAGTTTGGTACTTTGTGCGGTTAGTTGGTTTTTTTCGAGATTATTCCGTTTTACTTCCAACTGGTCTTTCAATCTTTCTATTTCGTCTAAAACAGGTTCGGTTTGCAGTTGTAAAATAATATCTCCGGCCTGAACATGATTTCCGGGCTCTTTTAAAATACTTTTAATAATACTTGCAGCAGGGCTCAGCAGAATTACTTCGTTTTCAGATTCAATAACTCCGGTTGCCTGAGTTGTAGAAACTACCTCGCCTCTGTCAACGGTAAAGGTTTCGAATTTACCCGATTTCAGGGCATTCGAATTTTGTAAACTTATAAAATAAACAATTGCACCAATTACCATGATTGAAATAACAACCACAAGTGCTATGGATAATTTTTTATTGACTTCCATCAGAAATAGTTGGTTTATAATAATTTAAAAAAATGAACGCTTAAAATAAACATTCATTTCAAGGGGGACAAAGTTAATAAAAGCAAAGTGATTTTATAACGATATATTATCTGGAATTTAACGAATTTTTTCTGAATATAATTTTTTGATTTTTGAAAGATATTCCAAATCATTGTGTGTTGAGCGGATTCTGACTGCTTCAAACAATTTCCCTTCATTATAAAATGATGCACTGGCCGCATCAAATTCGTGCCCGTCCCAGTTGTATTTTACGTCCATTGAAACCTTTACAAACGCTTCATGGTGCAAATATTTCGGTATTTCAATATACCCAAATGTTGGGTCGTCGCTGTAAAGGTAAATTCCTTCGCCTATCATTTCAAGCATTAAAAATTTAACAATTTTTACCCTTGTTTCCAGCTTTCCTTTCAGTTTCTTATTCATTAAAAAATGAATTCCATGTTTCATGTATGCTTCCTGAATTTTGGCAACCATATCAAGTTGAGGTAAATGGCGAACCCGAATCACATTCAGAAATTCGGAACCAATAGTCATGTAACCTTTCCCTGCATCGAAATTCCAGTTGTACTCTTTTTCGATGTTTTGAGTTGCCCTTATAATTTCTTCAAGCGGGTACTGATGAGCTAAAACCATATAAATATAAATGGGCCTTACATTTGTCGGAGTGTCATGGTAATATCCCGGAAACGGGTTTAATGAATCGAAAACCAGGCTGCCAGGTAACACTTTATCGTCGATTGCAACAATTGTATCAGCTTTTGTTAAGTTTACAAAAACTTCCATTTTTTTGTTATTTCCCATAATTGATATCTTTGATTTTTATTAATAAACGTATGACTGCTAAAGTAGTTCAATTTGCACAAATAGGGCCGGTTACTTTTAAAAGAAACAGGCGTTCTAAAAATATAAAGATTAGTGTAAAACCCGATCGATCGGTGCATGTTTCTTTTCCTTTTTATGTTTCTTCATCAGAAGTTTCGCAGTTTGTGACGAAAAGTATCGGTTGGATTACCGGTCAGCAACAGAAATTTGATACAAATAAAAGTAAAATTGAGGAGGGTCAGTTAAAAACCAAATTACACAAGATTACCATTTTAAAAGGAACAGAAAACAAAACCAGAGTAAATTTTGAAAATATTGAAATCAGATTGGCTGATTTTGAATCGGAAGTTTCGAGAAATTATCTGGAGAATGTGATGGTTGGCATTTACAGATTTGAAGCAAAAAAAATTTTACCACCCAGAATCAATGAACTGGCACTGAAACATGGTTTTCAGGTGAATAAAATAACCATCAGAAACAACAAACGAAACTGGGGAAGCTGTTCCTCAAAAAACAATATTAGTTTGAATTTGCAACTAATAAAACTGCCGGATGAACTAATTGATTATGTTCTTTTACACGAATTGGTTCACACAAAAATAAAAAATCACGGCCCGGGTTTTTGGCAGAAATTAGATGAATTTACCAATTCCAAGGCACGCGAATTATCAAAACAGGTGAGACGGTTTTCAACATATACATTGTGAAATTCCAAAAATCAAAAGTCAAATCACAAATAAATTTCAATAACCAATTTTGAAATTCCAAACAAAAATAGAATACGGGTTTTTTGAAATTTTTAATTTAATGTTTGGAATTTATTTGATATTTGGAATTTGTTTTTTGGTATTTATTAATACAAAATACCTATTTAAGAAAAAGAACAATAAAAATGGATTGGAACAAATTACTGTCAACCAGGCGACTGGGAATGGAAGATTGGGCAACTTCGGATAAGAGTGAAGATCGCACCCAGTTTCAGCGCGATTACGATCGCATTATTTTCTCATCGCCATTTCGCAGGATGCAGAATAAAACGCAGGTATTTCCTTTGCCGCAGCATATTTTTGTGCACAACCGGTTAACTCACAGTCTGGAAGTTGCCAGTGTTGGCCGTTCGCTTGGAAATCTTCTTGCAGAAAAACTTATCCCCGAAAATCATGAAAATCAGCTGGTTTCAGAAATTGGAACGATTGTTTCAACAGCTTGTCTGGCGCATGATTTAGGTAATCCTCCCTTTGGTCATTCGGGAGAAGCTGCCATTTCAAACTTTTTCGAAAAAGGTGCCGGACATGAATTTGAACCTCTACTTACAGACGGCGAATGGAAAGATTTTACCTGTTTCGATGGTAATGCAAATGCTTTCAGGCTTTTAACCCATCAGTTTAACGGGAAACGGCCCGGTGGCTTTGCATTAACTTATTCAACACTGGCTAGCATTGTTAAATATCCGTACGAATCGGTACTGGCAAAAAAGCCTAAATTCGGATTTTTTCAGTCGGAAAAAGAGGATTACAAAAAAATAGCAAACCAGCTTGGAATTGAATTAAAATCAGGGAGTTCTGAATCATTTTGCCGGCATCCGCTGGTTTATTTAGTCGAAGCTGCCGACGATATTTGTTACCAGGTAATGGATTTGGAAGATGCATTTAAACTTGGAATTTTAAGTTATGCCGAAACGAAAAGTCTGTACCTTGGATTTTACGATACTGAAAAGGATAAAAAATACATCGAAAATATAAACGCCACATTAATGCGTGTAACCGATAAAAACGAACAAATCAGTTATTTACGCGCAGGAGTCATTGGCAAATTAATTTACGAGTGTATTGGCATTTTTATCGAAAATCAACAGAATATTCTTGCCGGAAATTTCGCGGGAAGCTTAATTGGCTCGCTGAAAAACACACAGGCCAATGCGATGAATACGGTAAAAGATATTTCGTATTCGCAGGTTTATAATCACCGTTCGGTAGTTGAAATTGAAATTGCCGGTTACAAAATTATTGGAACTTTACTCGAAGAATTTGTCGGCGCAATTATGAATCCCAAAGATTTATACAGCAAAAAAATACTTTCGCTTTTGCCCGAACAATATAAAATACAAAGCGATTCAGCATATCTGAAAATCCAGTCAATTGTCGATTTTGTTTCGGGAATGACCGATGTTTTTGCTCTCGATTTATACCGGAAGATAAAAGGAATCAGTTTGCCGGGGGTGGTGTAGAAGAGTTTAAAGTTCCGGGTTTAAAGTTCAAAGAGCCAAGTTCACCCGTTGAATTTGCTTCACCGGGTGAATACAAATTGTACATAAACATGCAGATTAATATTGAATGTATTCTTAAAAATACCGTCAGACACATTTGACGTTAAAATGACGTTAATACGGCGCAATCAAACATTACACGACCAGTTACTTTTACTTTGAATATTTAAAAAAATGAAAATGAGTAAATCAGAATTATCGAAAAGAGTAAAAGAATTGCGCTCGCGCAAAGGACTTTCGCAGGAACAACTGGCAGAAATTTCGGGATTAAGTTTACGTACTATTCAACGTATTGAAAACGGAGAAACTGAACCGAGAGGCGAAACATTGAAAAGGCTGATGAAAGCGCTGGAAGTTGCACCCGACGATTTGATGGACTGGTCGATTGCCGAAGACAAAGGTTTTTTAACAGCGGTTAATCTTTCGGCGCTCGGATTTTTTGTTTTTCCATTACTTGGCATCCTAATTCCGCTTATTATGTGGATATCGAAAAAAGACAAACTGAAAGACATTAACAGAACTGGCAAAGAGATTTTGAATTTTCAGATTACGTGGAATTTACTTGTATTTCTGACTTATATCTTTTTTATGGGACAGGTATTTTTAATGCATTCATTAATTCGTAATCCTTTCCTTTTGGTTGGTATAATTGGGTTTCTGTATGTTTATAATTTCGTGTTAATCATTATAAATACCATAAAAATTTATAACGGAAACGAGATTAATTACTATCCCAAAATCAGGTTTTTGAGGTAAATGCTTTCCCGATAATCAATATAAATTATTGCAAAAATGTATATTCTGATTCAACAGTATCCGATTAATTTTGAATAGATTCCTTGCTTCGCCGCGGAATGACAGACTTTTAATGATGTTCGCAGTTTGGAGGGGGGGGGGGGGGGGGGGGGGGGGGGGGGGGGGGGGGGG
>JBGSRA010000108.1:0-33024 GCA_041737765.1 Draconibacterium sp.
GCAGGCTTATATTGACGAATACTGTTATCGATTTAATCGCAGTAACATGAAGGATAGAATTTTTGACAACCTATTGAATAGGATGGTGAAAGCTGCTCCGTTCCCGTATAAACCAAATTATTACTTAAATGCCTAATTCAAAAAATTTATTTCCTTATAAAAGTGTAGTTCGTGTCCCAATTTTGTTTTACTCTACTAAATCGCAAACCACAGAACCGGTTACTTTTATCAAATCATCAGGATTGATTTTGAATTGTAACCCGCGCTGGCCGGCGCTTACAAAAATAGGATCGAACAACTGGCAGGTTTCGTGAATGTAAGTTGGATATGGTTTTTTCATACCCAACGGAGAACACCCGCCACGAATGTAACCGGTTAACAGTAGCAGTTCTTTCTGCTGAACCATCGCGCAGTTCTTATTTCCGGAGATTTTGGCGGCTTTTTTCAGGTCAACTTCGGCATTACCTGGAATAACACAAACGAAAATACCAGTTTTATCGCCACGCAAAACCAGGGTTTTAAATATCTGCTCAATATCTTCCCCAATCTTTTTAGCCAAAGTACTTGCGCTCAAATCGTTTTCATCCACCTCGTATTCAACCAGTTCGTAATGGATGGATTTGGCATCAAGCAGCCGGGCGGCATTGGTTTTTTTCATATTTTTTAATGGGTGTTCAATTTCCCCTAAATCATTTTTGCATAATAAACGGCAAATAATTTTCCCTTGAAATTACGTTGAATGTTGCACCCGGATAATTGGCTGTCCAGGCGCCCGGAGCTTTCACGGTTTTTTTCTGGTATTTCATTTCGAAAGCAAAAAGGCCGCCGTCGCGTTCTTCAATCCAGTCAATTTCCTGCTGGTCGTAAGTACGCCAGAAGTAATTGTTGGAAAGCCAGCCTTCGTAATGCTGCAGCTTTATTCTTTCGGCAATCACATAGTTTTCCCAAAGTTCACCGACATCGTTTCGAAGTGCCAGTGTATTAAAGTTGGCAACCAGCGTGTTTCTGATTCCATTGTCCCAGAAATAATAGCGCGGCGATTTCGAAATTTCTTTTCGCAGGTTTCTGCTGTATCCTTCAATGCGGTAAATAACAAAAACTTTGGTCAGCAAATCGAGATAGCGTTCAATGGTTAACTTGTTTAATCCCACGTTTTTGGCAAGTTCGTTAACCGACACTTCCCTGCCAATCTGAAAAGCCAGCAACCGGAGAATATTTACAAGTTTGGAAGAATTTTTTATATTATCGAGTACAAGAATATCCTTCAACAGGTACGAGTTAATCAATTCATTCAGGTATTCAGTTTTTTGCTGATTGTCGTTGATTGTAAGAACTTCGGGATAGCTGCCATAAATCAGCCGGTTTTCGAGCAGCGATTCAGTTTCTATTACATTTTCATAAGCTGCTAATTCGCATTGCGCAATTGGATGTAACTGAAATGTATATTTTCTTCCGGTTAAAGGTTCTCCGGTAGATGACGAAATATCCAGGGCCGACGAACCTGTGATGATGATGTGCAGTCCTTCAATTTCGTCAATCATCAGTTTTAATATCTGCCCGATGTTTTCAATCTTCTGCGCTTCGTCAATTACCAGGTATTTATTGGCACCAATCAGATTTTTATATTCATCAAGCCCTTTTTGCTGAAGTTTTAAGCCGGTGATGTAATCTTCTCCGTTCAGATAAAGGGTTGGCCCGTTGAGTTTTTTCATAATTTCTTTCAGCAAAACAGTTTTTCCTGTTCTGCGTGCTCCTGCAAGAACGATAACCTTTCCCGGCTGTAACCTGCTTTCAATTCTGCCTTGTATTTTCCGGTAAATTACTGCCATAAAACAAACTGTTTAATTTCCAGTGACAAATTTAGTATTAAATTTGTCATTTCAGTAATATATTTAATATTAAATTTGTTATTGTTATGACTAAATTAGCGTTAAATATGTCATTACAAGGATAAATTCAACATTATTTCAGTTTATTGTTTAAGACTGAATTTACATCGAGCAACTGGGCAGCGTTGGTTTTTTTCATTTTAAATTATTTCATAATTATTTTCCCATCACCGCAATTCTATTCCCATTCAAATGCCTTACTGTCAGAATTCCACCCTTTTCCAACGGTTGCCAGTTCCATCCTTCTTCGTCGGTTTGTTTGGTTTCCAGCGTTGGCTGAAGGTTTACAAGAACTTCCGAAGGTTTTTGAGTCATTCTGAATATTTCGGTTGATTTTTCATTGAAAGTACGATAATTGATCAATGAATTTTTTTCTTTTCCTTCAGGTACTCCCGAACCAAAAAATTTACCGGTTTCAGGGGAATACTCCATTAATTGAATTACAGAAGTAGAACTTAGCAAATGATTCTGATCAGAAGGAGCCAGTTCGGGTTTAAATGACATTGCCCTTAAATAATGACGGACATAATCGCCGTAACCGTCGGTTAGCCAGTTTTCGTCGCGTGGATAGCGGTTTTTACCGTCATTGTCAACCATGTAAGTTGCCCAGTTGAGTGCACGGACTGCATTTTGCACCATCGATTGGTTGCCAGTGAGCGCAGCAAATTGCAATTCTGCAGATGCCTGCCTCGAACTGTGACTGTTACCGGGAGTTTGGTAGGCAGTTTGTTCATTTACTACAATCACACCGTACTTTTCCCATTCCTTGTTTCCAAGTGTTTTGTAAACCCAGTCGAAAATTCCCTTCACTTCGTTTTCCCATTCCGGAAAATATTCGGTGTGGTTCATCATAAACTGTGCGAAAGTGACTGCATTGATCTGTGTGTCGCTCCAGCCGGGAATATCTTCGAAAAACGGCCCCCATTTGTTGGTTTTCAGCGGATAGTTTTTCATCCAGCTGAGTAATTTATTAAATGCTTTCTGATATTTTTCTGAATCTCCAACCTTTAATTCAATCAGGTTCAAAAATAATTCCATCGTACCCGACCAGTTACTAGTATAGCTGCTCAGTTGAGCATCTTTCCCATCTCCTGAATTATTTTTCAATTTCCCGACATCTCCTGTTAAAACATTTACTTTAAAAGGTAGGGGAGAATTATTATTGTCGCCGTCTGTCATTTTATCTGCCAGTGTGTTAGCAATTTTCATAGCGGCATCGAGATAGCGTTTATCAGTAATATTTGGATAAGTTGTGGTGTTTGTCATTTTATACAATTTCACAAGTTCCAATGCAAACGAACCGGCTTTGTCGGGCTGGGTAAAACCGGGCCCAATCACCATATCGCCATCATAAATTCCTGAATAAATCAAAGTGTTGTATGGATAGGGAAGATTTGGCCAAGCTGCATCAGCCGGCGATAGTGAGTGCGTGAGGTAATAATCGGCAATAAACTTCATATCCTCTTTAACAGCTTCATTTCCCGAATAACTGTAAAGCAGATTCCACGATGAGAGCGCCATGGCAAACTGGTCGCCACCCACACCGCGACGATCGTTGAAATCGGGTCGCCAAACCTGGTGGTTCATGTAATAAGGCAGTCCGTTTTTATCGGTACGCATGGTATTCCAGAAATTCCAGGTTGCGTTAATTACGAAATCGTATGATTTTCCAAAATCTGTTGAATACCAGGGTAAAATGGTGTTGTCTTTTTTATTCACTACAATTTCGTGGTACAAAAGATTTTCGCCGGTTAACCGGGTTTCAGAAACCTGAGTTTGTGAAAAAATTATGTTCGGGTGGCTGATTAAACACAAGAATATCAGATAATTTAGATGTTTCATAAAGCTGGTTATTTTTATGGAAAATAAAGAATTACTAAATTTAATACAACGACATTTTTTAAACTTTTTATGTCTCTTGGTTTTTAGTTATCATGGCCTATTTAAATTGCAGCCCCTGTACATGATTGGTTGTTATCATGCCGTTATAAGTCGAAGTTACTTTTTCTCCGTGCAGGTAAAAGTTTTCGAGTGTTACATTTTTTATCCCAAAATCATCGTTAAAACCCAGCATCTGCGAATAGGGCAACCTGTCGCCTTCGACCCTAATATTCCGAAAATGAATATCTTCAATCTTTCCGCGGGTGGTGTCTTTTGAATACTGCGAGAAAAGGATTTTAAAATCGATAAGCCATCCATGCGAATCTTCAACCCGAATATCGTCGTAAAGCACATTTTTTACCACAGCCCTGTCGCCGTTGTGGATGGTAAAAGTTCCTTCCGGACCTTCGGTATGTATTAAATCGCAATTTCTGAAAGTAACATTTTTAATGGTGTCGCTTCTTGTTTCGAATCCGATTTCCAGCGCGTTGCCCCACACTCCGTTCCACATTACCGAGTTTTGAACCACCACATCGTCAACAATAAAACTGCTGTTAAAGTCGGTAAAATAATTCACTCCCGATTTTACTGCAATGCAATCGTCTTTGGTTTGAATAAAGCAGTTATTCACCAACACATGCTGCGACCCGACAATATCGATTCCATCGTCCCAGTCGTTCGACGAAACAATTTTCAGATTATCGTAAGTTACATGTTTCGATGCTGTGGCTGCACAAGTCCAGTGTCGGCTTTCGGCAATTACAATACCTTCAATACGCACATTTTCGCAACGGTTGATTTCAATTGGCCGGTGTTCTCCCCTCAAATATTTACTGTTGTCAAGAATTCCACGTCCTGTAATTCTGATATTTTGGCCGTTGTCTGTCATAAAATGGCCACGGACAATTGCACCCCCTTCAATATAAACGGTTTGATTGCTTTTGATGAAAACTTCGCCGGGATAGTGAATTTTACCTGCCTCGAAAAATATTACATATTTGTCGTTTTTATCAGGAATATTGGTTTCAGGCGGATTGGCAAAAATAAAAAGTGGCCGTTTCAGGTTTTTATTGATTTCGACGCTCAGATTTTCAGGTTTATTGATTGAAAAACTAATCTGATTTCTGTACAGTGTACCCTGAATATTTCGGCTTTTTGGCCTGATGTCGAAGTTATAAACCGGCGAAGCAAAAGTTATTTTCACATCAGTTTTACCCGAAACCGAAAAACTGGCAAACGCTGCACATCGTGTATTATATACAAAAACAGGATGTCCGTTTACCTCGAGTTCGAACTCGGGAGCTGCTTCAGCGCCCTCGGGAGCCGGATAAACCATGACCTGGGTTTTGCCACTAAATGCAATCAGCAGAAAAAAAATGAAAATCAGATTCTTCATGTCATTTGTTTTTTAGTTCGTATTCAGCCCACAAATTACTTACCGATAAATCCACTGCTTTCTGCAGATTTTTTGTTGCTTCAGTGTTGTCCTCCAATCCTTTGTATCCAAGACCAATTAACAGATGAGCATTCGAAAGACGGGCATTTTCAGAAACCCGTTCCCCAAATTTGGCAAAAAAGTCGGGTCCGCTGTTTTGATTTATTCGTTGCTTTCCATCGGAAACCAACGTGTCAAAAACCTTTTTTGCCTGTGTTTTTTCGCCCAGTTTTTTCATACTTAAACCCTGGTAATAATTCATCAAACCTGTACGACTCAATGTCTGATCAGCAGATTTTTTGAATGATAACTTTGCCAGTTCCTTATTTCCGAGCGCTTCGTTTGCTATTCCAATAAAATAATTGATTTGTGGGTCGCGAGCACCGGCTTGTTCATCTTCAGCTTCACGGTTGATTGCTGCCATAAACTGGTCGAGCGCCGGTTGGTATTTACCTTCCTGCATCAGTTTGCTACCCAACAATAATCGGGCATCTACTGTCATATCGCTGATTCGTGAACTGCCTTCGCGGAAATGGAAGTTGCTGTTCGCAAGATATTCCACCGATTTTTCAACCTGACCAGTCAGGTTCAAAACCATAATTTGCCGTACAAAAGCATCATCGCGTTTTTTCACCACTTCGTGCGCCGATTCGAAAAGTTTTGCGCGTGTTGCCAGTGGTGTATTGCTTTGTTCGTAAAGTACATCGAGTTCAGCATAATAAACAGGCTCATCTTTTTTCAGTCTGAATGCTTTTTCATAGGCAGCAATCGATTTTTGAATATCACTTTCATGGTAGTTGTAACCCCATCCCAGATTTCGCCATGCAATGGCTATCATCGGGTCAAGCTGAACCGCTTTTTCCCAGTATCCGATGGCACGCTGAGGTTGTTTGTCATATAACAGATTTCCGAGATAATAATATGGTACAGCATCTTCGGGGTGGTATGCAATTACCTTCTGCAGTACTTTTTCATCTTCCATTCTGAAAGGAAAAACATAATCGGTTGGCATTGCCGAAGCTTTGGCAAAATTTTGTTCTGCACCAATATTATCTCCCCTTTTATCCTGAAGATAGCCCAGCCAGTAACTAACCATTGGATTTTCGTATGGATAACGTGTCAGAATTTCTTCGGCTACGGGATCAAATCCGTCGTTAAAATACCCTGCCGCCAATTCACGGTAATTTTGAACAAAACCGCGCATTTTTACCTGCAGTTCAGCAAGCAATCCTGCACTTTCTTCTGTTTCTCCTTTGTTGTTTGCCAGAAGGTAAAGTTCGTAACCGATTCTGAAATCAAGTGGGTCGGTGGCTGCAAGCGGTTCAAGAATTTTACGGGCTTCTGCTGTTCTACCCAGCTTTCTTAAAATGGCGGCTTTCAATGCCAAGGCAGAATTATTACGGTCGTTAGTTGCCAGTGAATTTTCAATTTCATCAAGCGCCTTATTATATTCACCCCTGAAACATGATATTCTTGCCAGTTCGAGATAAGCTGCCGAATGCCATGCATAATCCCAGGTTGCACGGTATAGCGTGTCGATGGCTTCTTCGTAAAGTTCCATTGCTTTTAAGGTAAGTCCCTGCAAATACAGCGCCTCGCAGTTCGAGGGACGGGTGTAATCTTTGGTAAGTCGTTTTATGGCAGTTGCAAAATATTCACGGGCTTTTTCAAATTCCCAGTTTTTTAGGTGAATATTTCCAACTGCTGTATTGGTGCGTATATCTCCCGGGTCACGCTTCAAAGCTTCAGTAAAATAATCCATAGCGTTGAGCGTGGGATTATAAAATTGAAGGATTCGGCTACCGGTTAAAAACAATTCCTCGATAGTTTTCATTTCATCAGGCGGTGCAGGTCTTTTAACTTCTTCCGGAAGAGGCCCTTTTTCCTTTTGTTTTATCGGAATATAATCAACCAAAATATCGTTATTTTCAGTGTTGATCATTTCTGTGGCAAGGTCAGTTATTTCAAATGACCTTTCGATATTAATAAGTTCATTAAAAGCTTTTTCAGGCGAAATCTCAACCACTTTTTCAAAAACAACTTTCCCTTTTCTTTTCAGAATAATTTTTGCCTTGTCGATTTTTTGAGTTGAATAATATCCCAGAAAAACCTTACCATCTTCACGTTTTTCGATGTTTACCGCGCCGTTGAGGTTTGCATTTTTAAAACCCTGAATGTCTTTTACCGGGTACCAAAACTGCTTAAAGGTTTTTACTTCATACGGACGAATCCAACTGTAATCAGGCTGGTTGTCGGAAAAAGCACCCACCATTATTTCAACATACGGGCCGTCGTTTTCGGTAAGCCGTCCTTCGGTCGCCTGTCCGTGCGGGCTTGAGCCCCATTCCCAAAGTTTGGCGCCTTTCACAATGTTGTGATCGCCAATATGCACTGTGCCGGTTTCGCGGCCGTGGTCATAACCACCCATAAAATCTTCCTTCAAATCGTAGGCAAAATAGGAATTCTGGTTTACCGAATTGATCCAGTAACTAAGGTCAACGCCTTTTGTAAAATCCTCTCCGTTATATACTTCGGTTGAAAAAGGCCATCGGGTAAAGCTGTTTTTGGCGTGGTACGTAGCTACATTTGTGCTGGGTGGAAAAATTACCTGGTAATCTTTGTTTGTGTGCGCAGCCACGTTGGCCCAGTAAAGCAGTGTGTTGGTAAACGGGGTGGGGTTGTGGATTTTTACTTCGGTCTGAAAATAAGATTTGCCGGGGAAAACCGTCATACCGATAGTCCAGCGCATCCGGTGTCGAGGCTCGGTTTCGCCAATACAGATGGTTTTACTGCCGTCGGCATTTTCCTTCAAATCGTAATCGACAGGCAAAAAAGTGGATGCGCGGTGATGATGAATTACACACCATTCAATTCCGCCCGAAACCCAGGCGCCAGTCATTCCAATGTTCGATGGCTTTACAATGTTGTTTTTATAAACGAAATTGTAGTTGCTGGTTTTGTCGGTACCGTAATAAAGTTTTCCACCAATTTCGGGTGTTACACAAAGCTTGATGTATTCGTTTTCAAGAATGAGCGCTTTCCATGCTTTTTCGGTTTTTTCGTTCGAAATCATGTCATTCAGCGCATACGGGTAAATTACTTTCGAGGCACCCTGATATGACTCTCCTCTGAAAAACATGGGATTTTTATCGGGCTGTTCAACAGGATAAGTGGGCAGAATCCACTGTTCTTCGGCAATGCGAACCTGTGCCATTAGTGGGTTTGCCAAAAGACAAAAAATAGCAAAATGGAAAAATCCTATTTTAAAAAAGCTGGTTGGAATTGGTTTAGTTTTCATAAGTCTGTTTTTTCACCACATAGACAAATAGGTCACATAGTTTCCTGTTTATTTTTTCTATTTTTTCTATGTGTCTATGTGGTTTTAAGTTATCATTCTAAATTACAACATTTTTCTATTCAATTAAAAGTTTTTCAACCTGCCTGAAACTGGCGGTTTGAAACCGGATAAAATAAATACCAGATTTTAACCCGTTTGTATTTATTTCAAGTTCGTTGTTAAGAGCCACTAAATCAGTTTTTTGAATGTTTCTACCGGTAACATCCATAATTGAAACCTGAAATTCCGAATTGAGATTTTCGTGCGGGACTTTAACTTTTATTCGGTCACCGGTTACCGGATTTGGATAAATGATGAATCCCGTTTTTCCTGAAGAAGGGAAAGTTTCAGCAGAAGTTATTACAAAATCGCCGGCATTAATAACATAAGAACTTTTAAACTGAACCTTATTCCATGAGCACAAATCGCGGGCAGCACCGGCAGTGTTATCGGTGTACTGATCTGAAAACCAAGGCAAACAGTACAGCCACGGTGCATAATTTGGATCGGTAAAACATTTTTCGGGATTTGGCAAACCTTCTGCCTCGCACAATGCAATCATTTTATCAGGTGCAATGGCTTTCATCATATTAAAGGCATCGCGGTATGTTTTGCCAGTACTGGAATACGTTCCGCGACTTGCCGGATCGTAATCATACAAATCGATTCCGGTAATATCGCAAAAGGCATCGCCCGGGTAAAAAGCCTTCCTCCGTGGTAATTCAGAATTCTGGTAAGGAGGCCAGTTTCCGCCATTGCAAATTACTCCCGGATTGTAAACCCAAATCAGGTTGTGAACACCATGAAAATTGATTACCCGTTCCTGCATTATTTTGAAAAGTTTGGCGGTTTTTGTGGGATCTGTTGTGCAGGTCCACCAGAACCAGCCACCATCGATTTCGTGGAGTGGACGGAAAATAATTGGGATAGGTTTACCCTTGTCATCCACAATTTTTTTCAGGAAATTGACAACATGATAATCCACATCTTCAATCATTGTATTGTACAGCGCGGTTCCGGGAGTTACAATGTCATTCCATTGCTGGCTGGTCATCATTTGCACATCTCTGGCAGCATCTTTTCCCCATGCATCGCGGGTGTATGCTCCGTTAACTTTGCTGGATGGCATTTGCCAGTGCCAGTTAACCTGCAAAATCTGGCCTCTTTTATGAGCGGTTTTAAATCCCTGAATGTTGGAATTCCATGTGTTTATCCAATTCTGTTCAGTCCGGCTTTTGTACCAGCTATTCATGTCCTGTCCCCAGATTGCAGGGGTTTCTCCGGCACATTTTTCAACGTTGTCGTTTCCGCCAAACTGGGTTTCTGTCCAGCAACCGGTAAGCATTTTTTGACCGTAAACCGATTTCAGGTAATTCCATAATGCGACGGTTTCTGAAGTTGCTGCAGTGTCGAGCAGAGGCGTTGCATCGACTGTCTTGTATATAGCTGATATTTCGACATCTGTTTCGGGCATCACAACAGTTGTAATGGAAAGATTGATATTTGTTCCTTCAGGAGCACCTGTCCATTTATCGAAAATCATCCCAGAAGTAGCGGCATTTGCAGAAATCGTGACTGCTTTTCCCGAGTTGTACGAACCGCTGCCTGTACCGTTGTTTACTTTAAGCAGGTAGGCTTTACAAACTGAAGTTGGGACATCAGTCGAGGTGCTTGCTGCAGAAATATTTCCCGCATAATCTTTTGCTTTTACAGTGATTGCACTGTAAGTGGTATTGCAGTTTAAATTGCTGACATTTAAGGAATTGTTTTCAGTTGATGCTTTTAATGTATTTCCAAAATACACATCATAACCGGTTACACCAACATTATCGGTTGAAGGATTCCATTTTAAAGTGAATGAGGTTTGGGTAATTTTTTCGGCATTCAGCCCGGTTGGCGCAGTTGGCGCAGAATTATCATTTTCGCCAATTCCAATGTAATCGATGTGTGTCCAGCCCCAGCTTTTTGAAATAGTGATTGTATTGTTTCCTGTTTTTAAATCGATGTTTCCAACATTTAAATCCTGCCATACATAACTTGTTCCGGGGAAAGTGGTGTATTTTGCGGTGCCACCGTTTATTGAAATGTTTTGAGCTTTTTCGCACGTGCCGCAGGTATTCTGAAATCGGATAATCAACGGGTACGATGCTGCAGTTGCAACGTTAACTGTAAAAGTTATCTTGTCGGTTTCCACATCAAAAGTACCGCCATCCATGTAACCTATGCCCGAATAACCTGAAAGCGATTTTGCAATGCTGACACCTGTAAGCGTTGCGTTTTCTGCTTCATATTTTGTAACATTATCCCGTATTTGCTTTTCCTCTGAAATGGAAGCAAATGCCCTGTTATTAGACTGGAAAAAAGCAGTTATAAAAAAAATAAATACTGCCTGAACAATTAATTCTTTAAGATTCATTTTATAATGGTTTATTTCCTGTGATTGTCTTTTTTTCATTCAACATCAGATCTTAGTTTTTCCAAATCAAAATTGCAAATCTGTGTGAGAACAGCATTTAAGCCATCATGCTCGTACAAGGTTAAAAACTCAACATCGGCAGGCAACATCAATCCATTTTCACCGGTAGCCCTGAAAGTACAGGCTTTTTGCAAAACATTGAAAATTTTGTTGTAAGGCAGACCAAGTTCAATTGCCAGATTAATTGCCCCGGCAATGCGGTCGTTTGGACCCAGTTTTCGCTGCAGGTCGCAACCCACACGAAAAATAGTGTCGCCGAGCGCTTTATTCTGAAAGCGGTGCAATAAATCATCGATGTGCGAAGTAAGCAAATGTGTGGTAAATTCATCAGGGTATTTGACCAACAGCAAGTTAGCAGACTGAAGCATGGTATCGCGGACTTCATTGTAAATTACGGGAACTGCCAGAGCCTCGTACAGATAGACAAAACCGGAATTGTAATTGTACCCCAGATAAGCAGTTGCCGCATGTCCCAAATTATGTATAAACAATTTTCGGTCAACCCATGCTTTCATGTTCTCTTTTGGCGCAAGTCCTTCGACTTCGGGTATGGGATTTTTAAACGCTTTTTTATCGAGAATAAGCGTATTGTAGGACTCGGCAAAAACCTGTAAAATATCGGCTTCAACTTTCTTTTTTGGCATAATTGGCACCATTTTTCCGATGCTGGTTTCAACCAAACCGACAAGTTTATTTAGCGGGAATCCTTGTGGGAGAAGTCTTTTAAGTTCGGTTTCGAAGTAAATTGCTGCATCGCGAAGGTTTTCGGCAATAATAATATCGAGTGGTATTTTGACTGAAGCCTGCTGTCTTTTAAGCAATCCGGCGGCAAGAAGTGGAAAAACATTTGGTAATCCCAGTTGCCCGGTTGAAACGGCGGAAATATCGGCTGTATCAAGTTCATCGGTTACCTTTTCGGTATCCGAAGCAAGTACTGCCCGAACATTTCGAATTATCAGGATTTCATCCTTCTCATCCTTGATCACAACCTTGTAACTCTGCTTTTCATTCAAAGCATCAACAACCGGTTTGAAGACATCGACAAAAACCACTTCGTAACCACCACGGCTAAAAAGTTGCCCGATAAACGAACGGCCTATTTTTCCGGCACCAAAAATCACAATTTTTTTACCCGTGTGCATTCACTTCTTTTAATTTGATTTGTTACCGGAGTTTTGATTAAAAATATTTCCGGTAGTCGGAAGCGAGCAGGTGCAAAGGATTTTCATCTTCTTCAATTTCAGGGAAACGACCAACAGGTTCGAAAAAATTATTATCGTTTGTATCGTCGTTAACTGCGCTTACTTCGCCAACAAAAACCTTTCCTTTGCCAGGTTCTCCATAAAACCGGTGGAATAATCCCTGATGCAAGCAAATGCTTTCTCCGGGTGTAAGAATTATTTTTCCACCCGGTTCAACTTTTCGCAAAACGCCGTCGGTTTTTACATTTATTGTTTTATCCGAAAATTGACGATCTCCTTCGGAATTAAAAAGTTCAATGACCAGGTTTCCACCACCACGATTGATGATGTCTTCCATTTTACTCCAGTGAAAGTGCATTGGAGTTTCCTGCATTTCTTCCACAATCATTGCTTTTTCGGCGTAAGGTTTTTTATCCGTTTTAAAATTTCCGTTACGGATGGTGAAAAGTATCAGACCGCATTTATGAAAATCGCCACTACCAAAATCGGTGAGGTCCCAACCCAGCATGTTTTCGGCAATTTCTGAACAGGTTTCATATTTTCCTTTCCAGTCTTCGGGTTTCCAGTAAGCCCAGGGCGGAAGTTTAAAATTCATCGAATCGAAAAATGCAATCGATTCGGCAATCAGTTGGTTTATTTCACTGCGTTTCATACTTTTTACTATGAAAAAATCAAAATATTCTGATTATTTCCCACTTATTAGTCAAATCTACTTATTTTATCTGAAAGTAAATTCGATGTGGTTGCTGTTTCCCATACCTTTCACCACCGCGTAGCGCGACTGATTAATCTGTTCAGTAATTACCTGAACTTTTTTGCCGTTGATGGTAGCCGAGACGGTTTTTGCTTTTTCAGGTAACGGCAAGCGCAAAGTGTAATTATCGAATTTTCCGGTGGTTACTATTTCAGTTCGATTGTTTTTCGGATTGAAAGAATAGGTGTATCCAACCTGGCTGCCATCATTCCCATACCCGATGTTTACCGAAGTTTTGTCAATTCCGGCAAAATACCAGCGGGGAGAAATTTCAACTTCCTTAAACTGAATACTTTTGTCGACCACACCCGCCAGTCCTTCAACCATTGCACTAACAAAAGCTGCCTGTCCCCACTCGGCAGGGATGGTTTCCTTTTGGGCAGTGCCGTCGGCATTGACACAGCCTGGAATACGGCCATTATTTTTCTGAGTAATTTTCTCCAGAACTTTAAGCTGTTCCACTGCATACTTTTCGTACCCGTTTTGAAAAGCAGCCTTGCATAACTCGCCGCCAACCAGGGGTAAAATAGCGCCATTCATATATTCGCCCACGGCGTAATTGCCAAAATGAGGATAGATAAACGGGTAAATGCCAAACCAGGGAGCCAGCGATTCGTTTTTGGTTTTCTCGCCAATTTCATGGTAGGTTTCAATTATGGTTGCTGCCATTTCGGGGGTTGTGGTACCGCGGTTCATGGAATAGGTATTCGAAAGGCCGATTGCAATCAGCGGGTCTGATTTAATATGTGCAGGATATGGATCTTCGGGGATGAAATGAGAGTAATATTTGCCGTTCCAGCACACTGATTAAGTCGTTGCAGAAAAATTTCGGCCTGCAAATTCCATGTTTTTGCTTCCCCAAATTGACCAACAACTGCGAACATATCTGCAAGTTGCCTGCATGCCTGGTACATACCACTGTTGTCGCCGTGCATGATTCCTTTTGGTGTTTTTTCGGTGTTATCGATGTGGCCGAGTAACCGTTCTACACTTTTCAGGCTGTCGTGCTGTGAGCTAAAATCCCAGGTGTCGATAGTGTAAGGTCTTTTTACAAGCAGATATTTTGATGACCACCGCAATGGATCGGTCATTTCGTATTTCATTCCTTTTACCAGAACCGGCAGCCAATGTTTCAGGTAAGCGGTATCGCCGGTGGTCTGCCAATTGGTATAAACACCCTCAACTAAAATGTATTCGAGGTCGGCTTCCATGGGCATTCTGAAAAAGAAATTCTGGTTTTCAACATCGACAAAATAAAACTGGTTATCGAAACAGTTGGTAAAGAAGAGTTGCCCAACATTTTCGTTTTTGTACGACATCGCATAATCGAAATACATACCTTTTTGATTGGCGCGACCCATAAAAAAGGCGATGTAACTGCCTAAATCTTTTTCCCAGTATTTGTATGCTTTCATGGTATGAATATGATCGCGCACCCACGTTATAAACATTTGTCGTTGCTGGCCGTCGAGTTCAACTATCCGAAGCGATTCATTTTGGTAAAGGTTCGATTTCAGGTCGTTCAGCAAAATCGTGTATTTCCCGGCTTCGGGGCCAAAGGTGGTTTGTGCGGTAACTGAAACAACGGAAAGAAGGATTATCAGGGAAAAGGTTAGTTTTGATTTCATTGTTTTAAATTATTTATTCTCTTTTAATATCCAATTTTTTATACCACCGCTGATAAACTTCCAATTTAAACGGTACAATTCCAGCTATTTTAAAGAATTACCACTTTTGAATATTCTTTTTCTGTTGAATTAATTCTGAAAATATACATTCCAATTTGATTGCTTACACCGGTAAAATCAACTTTTCCGGAAGGACCATATAAAATTCTTCTTTCAATAAGTTTTCCATTTATATCGTACAAACCAGCCGTCAATTCTTCCAGATTATTATCTCCAATCCGGTAATTTATCGTTTTGTTATGGGCAGGATTCGGAAAAATGATTAATTCATTCAATTGATTGTCAACAACCGATGTATAAACTGAGTTATTTGTAATTAAAAATTTTTCGAGCGAAAGAGCTGCAACTTTATCGGTGCTGTAAAAGCCATCAGACAATTTCAGAAAAACAGAATCACCTGCTGTCACTTTATTTTTAAGAAATATTTCAATATTTTTTGAATTCAAGGTATATTTTTCAACCTGCAGGATATTGTTTTTTGAATCGAAGAATACTATTCCATCCAGATTCGAAGGTTTAATCATCGTCTTGTCGAAAGTGAGCGTTACTTTGGTTCCACCCGGGTCAGTAATTGCTTTGGTAAGATTTGTTGGTGTCAGTTCATTTTTGATAGTAAATACGTTGATTTTGCCAGGTTTTATATTATTTTTCCCTTCGATTGAACCGGGTGAATAGGAGACAATTATCTTTTTTCCAGCGGCAAGCCGGGTTGATGGTGTGATATGAATTTTTGATTTATCAGAGGCATCGATAAATGCTTTCGATACTGGAATCGGAATATTATCCGACATCACTGAGAAGCCACTAAAATTGCCCGTAATATCCTGTATTTCAGTATTGAATTCCAAAACAATGTCATCTGCAATTTTCGTGCTTCCGATTACCAACTCAGGCAATATCGGCCAATCTTTTAGAGCTGAAATGTATTTGATTAATTCTTTCCCGTTTTTTAAATGCTGAGCCACCGTTGGATGATAATCGATTCCAATTCCCAGGCTGCCGGTTTGTTGCGACATTTCGAAAAAATAAACCTTTCCATTGTTTTTATGGCTGGCCGAATCGGCAATAAATTTCAGGTATTTTCTAACTCTGATTAAATCGTTTCCTCCCAGCATTGGTCCCAGCAAACAAAGGATATCTGCATTTTTATTTTTAACCTGAAGGGAATCGATAAACTTCAGATACCTGCTTACATATAAAGTTGAATCACCTTTACCTGTGCTAAAATCGTTTGTTCCCAAATCGATGCAAATTAAATCGGGTTTTTGGGTGAATTTATAAAGCGGTGCGGCATCCCACATGTAAACACGCTGATAGAGATTTGGCATACAATCGGCACTTCCGGTAACCGGACCATCATAATTACGATAGATTCCAATTCCCGATTTACAAACAGCCAGGTGCCTCGCATTAAAACCCCTTGAAGTGATTGCTGCATATGTCAGATAATGATTTTCGGTTGTTGGGCCGAATGAACCGGCGCCATTTACTCCCTCATTCCCATATCCGCAGGTGATTGAATTACCAATAAATTCGATTAAATGCTCGCGTTTATTGGAAATTTCAACCAGCGTTTTTCCTTTGTCAACAACAAAACCACAAAACTGTGTTTTTCCGAAATCAATTTCGGTGAGTCTAAAAATTTCAATTTCATGGATTGTGTCTTTTAGTGCACTTGCAATGTTATAAGTATTTTGTCCCGATTTAGTCTGCAGCCTCATCACAATTGAATGATCCAAAATTATATTGTAGTAATTTCTTGTTCCGGCATCGCTCAATATTATACCAATACTTGTCCCTTCAAAACTTGCCCTTACCGAAACTCCCGAATAGGAGAATCCGGGTTTCAGCTGATTCGAAAAATCAATCCTTCCAGTATATTCGATTAATGGATTGTTTGATGCAACAATATCAAAATCAGTTGCATAAACTTCTGCGAAAAGTAAAAATCCGAGGGAAATAAGTAAAATTCTTTTCATTAGTTTTTATAATAAAATGTTTAATTCATTCAAAAATACTGACATTTCAATCAGAATATCATTTTAAAATCATCCAAATTCAGGTCCGCAAATCAAATACTGATATTCGCGTTTACCCGGAAATGGATTTTGATTAAGGTACATTCTTACAAAGTTTCGCTGTTTGACAAATCCGATTGAAATCAGCCATTGAATTAATTCAGACATATCTGCCGGTACATCAACTGCAATTGGTTTTCCTGCAAGTTTTGCCAGTATTCCGGAAATAAGGATTGTAGTTTCCAAAATTGAAGTTGCAAAGACCGGACCTATCTGGAAGAAATTTCTTCCCAGCCTTCCAAGCGCAAATGCTGTAATCCTTCCATTTCTTTTTATACACAAAGAATTTTCGGGATTTTCATTAATCAAAGAACTTATCAAAGTTGTTCTGTCTGCGCCAAAAATTGAAGCATCCAAAGCAATAACTTCGTGAATGTCGGAAATAAGAGCAGGTTCCGGAGTAATACCAGATTGAAAGGGTTGAAAATTATCTAGCGAAAGAGTAGTCATCCGGTGAATCAGGTATTCATTTTTAAAACCGAATTTCTCATAAAGTGGTTGCCCGGCTGGTGTTGCATCAAGTTTTACTGATTGAAATAAATGAAGCTGATTCAATAAATTTGAAATAAGCGTCTTCCCAATTCCCATTCCCCGGAATGCTTTTTCAACCAAAACCATTCCAATCCAGGCAACCTTGCCTGAATAATTCATTGCTGTTGCCGTTCCAATAATTTTGTGTTCGTTTTCAGCGAGCAAACAAATATTTTGCGAATAATTTACCAGTAGTTTCCAGTCTTTTTCAGTCTGGTTCCATCCTTCGGCATCGGAGAGCAATTTGCAATTTGCAATATCTTCTGATTGAATGGGTCGTAAAACTATTGGCTGTTTTTCTGTCATATCCGGTTTATTTAAGCCATCGATCCAGGTTTTCTGCTACAAAAGCATCGTCATTTAATTTGGGATATGCTTTGTACACGCGGTCGATTTCCTCTTTTTGACCGGGAGAAAGGGTTTCCTTATCGTTTAAAGTCCAGATATCTTCGAGCAAACCCTGACGCCGGAGAACTTCATGAATCCCTGTGATGCATCCGGCAAAATTGTTGGCTGCATCGAAAAAGGCCGCATTGCAATCGGTGATTTGTGCGGCAAGAGTCAGTAAATTTCCAAAGTCCTTTTCATCATCTGAGCTGTGAACCAAATCAATCAGTTCCACAGCTTTTTTTGTCCACACTGCCCAGTGTCCAAGCAATCCACCCGGCATACGTTTTGAAACCATTTGTTGTCCATCCGACATTTTGAATTCAGTCAAAAGGTCAATCAAAATATTATCGTCATTTCCAGTGTACAATGCTATCTCATTAGCTCTTCCAGATTCAATTACTCCTCTGACTACATCGAGTGTTTGGTAGCGGTTAAAAGGTGCAATTTTAACGGCTATAACATTATTGATTCGGGCAAATTCGCGCCAGAAATCAACATCCAGATTTCGTCCACCAACGGCAGGCTGAAGGTAAAATCCAATAACCGGAATAATTTCGGCAATTGCCCGGCAATGTTCAAGAAGTACAGGATTTGATGCTTCGTGCAAAGCAGCAAGACTTAGCAGCACCGCATCATAGCCAAGGTCGGCTGCCAGACGAGCTTCTTTCACAGCTTGATTGGTTTGCCCGATTACTCCTGAAATCAGGATAATTGGTTTATTTGTTTTTGCAACAAATTGTGTATGTTCTTCCTTTGCCAGTTCCAGAATTGGCCGGAACAAACCAATTTCTGGCAAGCGGATTTCGAATTGCGTGGTATGAACGGCAACCGCCAGACCTCCAGCTCCTGCATCCAGATAATATCGCAATAGCGCCCGTTGCCGTCGTTCATCAAATTTTCTGCTGCTGTTCAGTGCAAGCGGAATAGCAGGTATTGCAATGCCATTTTTAAGTGTATTGGCTTTTTCTATGCTTAATTTTAACCTGTTCATTTTAATTTAATCTCCTCATTATTTAGTTCGCCTATTTTCAGTTCTAACCAAAAAGTTAGAAGTCCCGTTTTTAACCCTGACCCCTGACTTCGGACTCCTGACTTTCTTCAATATTTTCCATCTCTTACTTCGAAATGGGTTTGTTTATTTATTAGCCGGTTATTCTGGATTAGCCAGTTAGCAGTCCAACTGATTATAATTTCAGCAGAAATTTTTGGTTTACCAAATAATTCTTGTGAAAGTCCGGCATTGTTCAACAGCGCTGTTGACGCTTCCTCCCCTGTAAATTTGGGAGTTTTTCCAAACAACTTTCCAAACTCAATTGCCACCTGCCTTACTAAAAGAATTTCGGAACCGGTGATATTGATAATATTAGCCGGTGATGTACATTGTGATAAACTCAGAAGCGACATAACATTCATATCTCCCTGCCAGATGACATTAAAATATCCCGTTGTCAAATCAACCACCTGATCGTTTTTAACTTTTGAAGCAATATCAACCAAAACACCATAACGCATTTCAACTGAATAATTCAAACGAATTAAAGTAACTGGAGTTCCGTATTTTATGCTACCGTGTTCGAACATCCGTTCACGCCCAAGGCACGATTGGGCATATTCGCCAATAGCAACAGGTTTATCAGTTTCTTTTGATCCTTCTGATTCAACATTAACCAGTGGATAAACGCAGCCAGTGGAAAATGCAACAATCCGCGAATCTTTAAAATGTTCGGCAACAAGGGCCGGAACATAAGTATTCATCGCCCAGGTTAATGAAAGATTACTTTCGGCCCCAAATTTCATTCCGGCCAGAAAGATTACATTTTTCACTTTTGGCAAACTTTTAACAAATTCAATATCGAGCAAATCTCCCTTGATTGTTTCAATGCCATAACTTTCGATATGCTTCTTTTCCTGATCGTTACTAAATCTTGAAACTCCAATAATACGTTTTGAAACTCCGGCATCGTCACAAGCTCTTTTTGCCATCCGGGCAATGGAAGGACCTATTTTTCCTGCTATCCCTAAAAAAAGGATATCACCCTCCATGTTTTTAAATAACTCCACTACTTCGGAAGTTGGCCTCGAAATAAGTTCTTCAAGTTGCGTTTCGTTATCAATTGTTGCAGGAAAATCTATCATCTGTTTGAATTACTAATTATTTACAGCTTTTAATTTACCTCAAGTTGTTGCCATGCAGGCATTTTTGGGAACTTAGTGTGAGGATCGGCCTGATACCAGAAACATACCGAAGAAATATCTGATTGCTGTGGTAAATATCTTCCACCGGCTCTCCATCCCAAATCCTGAATGGTTACTTTCAGATCTTTCTCGAAGCGAACCGGATCGACAATGTGCCAGCGGTAGAGTCCAAAACGTTGCTGCGATTTGTACGTTCCGTTCGGGCGTATTACCTGAACCAAACCCGAATATGGAGTGCAAAATTCCTTGTATTGTCCATCGCGGTCAAAATTGTAGGAGCCACAGAAATAGTCTTCTGTACCTGTTCCGCAAATGGTTGGAAATTTGGTATCGCCATCGATAAAGAATTTAATTTCGCCTTCGCCCCACCAGCCGTTGTTATTTACTCCCCAGGCAAGATAAGTTCCAACATACTGACCTTTGCCTTTTATATTATCGACAATTGTGTAATCTGAAGTAGTGTTTGTGTTTAACCGCCTGAACTGAGCATGGAAATATGCAGCATCGGACGGGACTTCGGTTAGGGTATAATCAACCTGATAGTACAAAGTCATCGGGTCTTTATCATTTACATTCTCCATGGTTATTTTGCATTTCTTTCGAAAAGGCATTGTCCAGTAGCAATTAAATGCGCTACCCGGATTTACACAAACCGGCAACGAATTAAGCGGGGCATACTCATTCCAGCCCATTCCAAAAAAATCGCCTACCGGACATTCAACCGAGGGTTCAGTTTCGTCATCCCAGTAAATCCGCAGGATTGAAAAACGCCATATTCCGGTTGGTGTCATCCAAATATGTTGTATTGCACCCGGCCCCTCAATTTCAGCCATTGTAAATGTTTCACCCGGCTGAATACGTACAAAAGGATTTACTTTCCAACCCTGGCCCAAATCGCGTGCAGCATTTGCCGCGTTGGCCACATTCGGAATATCCTTGTCCTCAAGGCGGGCCATACCGGCTTTTCCTTTTTCTCCTGTAAAATTTTCAGGACTGATTGAGCGTGTTTTGGCATCCGACATCCTGTAAAGGTTGCTCATGTTTACATCGAGTCCGTTAAAACCGGACTGTGAAAATAACTGCATAGAAACCAGGCAAAATATTGCCAGAATAAATGATTTTGTTTTCATACTATCAATTTTAGATATCGTTTATTTAAGTTATTCTCTTTTACTACCATTTAATAAATTTCTGCACTTGCCGGGGAAAATCTTTTAAGTGAACAAAATATATCCCGTTTGGTAATTGCGAAATATTGATTTGGGCAATCTTTTCTACTTCAGCCTCTTTTACCAATTCACCGTTTGGATCAAAGAATTGTATGCTTTGTTTTCCTTCGATACCATTTAAATGAATTGTAAGGCTGTCGTATGCAGGGTTTGGAAAAACTTTTAAGTCTGAATTTTTTTTCAAACTATTTAATCCGGTTGGTTCAGCGGTGTAATATAATTTGAAAAATGTTTTTCCTGCCGGCCGTGAAAGTCTTTTCCAACCATCCTTAACCGAAGTAAGTGAGACTACATTCCCGGTGAAATACTCCGTCACTTTTGTAATTTCCTGAATATCGAAAGGCAAATCTTCCACTTTCAAATCCAGAATGTTTTGTTTTCCGATGAAAGAAACAAGCAAATATTCCGGAAATTTTTCAACAAAAACCGACTCGGAAGTGCGTAATCCCTTTAAAACCGATTCGGTGCCAAACGGATTAAAAAACAAGCGGTTTCCGGTTAAAGCCCACCCGATAGTTTTGTTGTTTACCATTAGTATTCCAGCTTCGTCAGCTTTTCCGCCCGAGGCAAAAAATCCTTTGGCAGCAAGTGTAACGTTGTCCCAGTTATGCGGAATACTATCGAAGTTTGCTACTATTTTCCAGCCATTTTCAAAAGTTGTTTCCTGAAGCTGGTGGTCGGAACTTATAAACTGATGATCAATCATTTTAGAGTAACCCACATTTCGGGTGACAGTAGTCATAAAATGATATCCCGAAATAAATTTTTCGAGGTTTGCTTTCCAGTAGCTTTTTGAAGGGGGCATAAACAAAGGCATTGTACCATACAGAATATTCCAGAGATTTTTATCGTCCCAGTACGCTGGTACTTTCGAAACGCCATCGCCTGTGTACCATGTCGGAATATGAACGTCGTGGTAAATCAGGCCATGCAGTGGAATGCGAAATGCTGTGCTGATATTTTGGTCGGCATAAAATTTATCAGTGGGTTCCAGCGGTTTCGACCAATCGTACCCTGCATTGGTTGCCGGAATAATGGTCATTGTTCCTTCGCTGTAATCTACATTCGCAAATGCAAAATCGTGAGCCTCTTCACTTCCGGTTACCAGTTTCAGGTCGTTTTTAATGTACCCAAGTGCCCGGTTTCGGGCAGCAGCATCCTGTTGCCGTGTAACCGCGTGTTCTGTTGAATAGCATTCTTCGAGCGAAGACGATAACTCAACATCGATAAACCGGCTGTTGTACCTATTTGTTTTTAAATCTTCGGCAACATGTTTTTTTGCATAGTTCAAATGTGTTTCGGCACAGGTATAATACCCCTGAAATGGCTGATTATTTGGGTACGCCAGCCACCCTTTTTTCAGTTCGCCGTTTGAATTTACTATTACATCTTCCGGATAGCCTTCGGTTCGGTAACCGCTCCATTCTGGATGCGTGGGCGGCCACACATCAGTAAAAATATCGTAACGGTTCGATAAAAATCCTTTTGAATTGATTGAATCAATCAGCACTGAAAAATTTGGGCTTCCCCAACTTCCTGTCAGGTTCCACATTGCTTTATCCATGCCCATCAGTTTTACCGAATCAAGAAACGATGATTTCAGATTCATCGATAACGGCCAGAAATCAACAGCGCCGATTAGTTTATCGATATTTGGATTTTCTGCTTTTTTTTGTTCCAGTGTTTTAACATATCCCAGTTTTTCGGCGTGTTCGCGGTACCAGTTGCACATCTCAACATATCCGTTATCTACTAAAACCAGGTACATATTTCGGTTGTACCCCAGCCTGTTTTTGGCGGGTTTTTGATTGAGTTGAAAACTGTAATAATTTTGAGCTGAAGGTTTTATAAACTGAAATACTGCATCCCACTGATCGTCTGTTACTACCATATATCCATCTTGTTGATTGGTAATACCGATAAATGGTACAGTCGATTTCCAGGAATAAGTGGTAAAATCGCCAAAAGGGTTATTACTGTTTACTGGAACCATGATTCCCGTGCCCCGCGGAATTATCATAAAATCGTTTGGCTGACTTGCAATCGTTCCCGGGAATTGGATATCGTTGTTGAGAACGATCGTACTATCCCCTGAAATACTCATTTTAACAGCTTTCCCTTCAACTTTAAAATCAATTGTAACTTCTGATTTTAAAGAATCAGGCATTTCCGCCTTTATGCTTACCGATTGCTGGCTGGTTTGAACAGCAGATTTTGCGATTGCAAATTGTGCCCACCCGGTCTGGTAATTTTTGGCACTGATTTTATTGGTAATATTTATTGAAAGTGTCGGAAGTTTGATAACTGCTTTTATCTGTTCGTTCTCCAGGATGAAATCTCCCGTAATTCCTCCGGGATTGTATGATGCAAGCGAAACATCGTCGGCAAAAAGATTGCAACTTCCCCATCCTTCAAAACGAGGTTGTACGTATTTTATCCCTTCGGGAACAATAAATGTGGTTGAAAACTTTGTAAAAGCAGATGATTTTTTATCCATTTTAACCCTGCTGAATGCCCAGTTGACTACATTAAACCCTGCATCGTACAAAATCACCGAAAAATTCGCCTCCGAAGAAAGTTCTGAAATTAGCGTCCAGCAGGACATTTCGTAGGCCGTTCCCGGAACAACAGCTAAACGGTCGGCTGATGTAAATGACCAATCCTGTGTTCCCGGGTAATTAATTCTGATGGATTTATTTCCCGAATGAACTGGGCTTGAAACAATGGTTGCACTTCCGGTTCCTTCCTTCGACCAGAAACTGTTCCAGTTTGTTTTATCAGATTCGAAACCGGGATTTTTAATCAGGTTCTGTGCATTACTGTTAAAGAAAGCAAGAATAGAAAAAATAATACACGCTGATTTGATGACGCTTCCTTCCATGGTTTAGTTTTTCTCAAAGATAAAATTCATTTTAAATGATTTGATATTAGCGTTAGTTTCATTATCGAACTATTTCAATAAAGCAGATGTTTTTCTCAAATTTGTGAATCGATTGACAAAATATTTTTTGATTGATGCTTTCAAAATGAATAAGTATTGCATTCAAAATTTTTAATATTTGCCATTTTATTTATGTGAAAGTTAACTGTTTTAAAATCTATTGATTTAATTGTATGGGACTAATATATTTTTTATTTGGAACTATTACCTTTCAAGCCTGCCATTTCAGAGTAAATAATTCAGTAAAACCAGATTAGAAACCTAATGAAGACATTTTCCATTATCTCCGTCAGCATTATTACCATTTTACTTGCTGTGAGTTACATCAGGCAACTGATTAAAAAGGAAATACAGCCGGCGCTGGCCATGTGGGTGATGTTTTCGGTTGCAGTTGCCATGAGTTTGATTACTTACCTGAAAGAAGGGAATTATGGTTTTACTGATAATATTCTGAATTCGGTTGATGTGATTTACGTGGTTACCGTGTCGGTTGCAATAGCCATTTTTGGAGGAAAAAGTTCGAAAATCACCCGTTTCGATTTGGGTTGCCTTGTTGTGGTGGGTTTAATCGTTGTTTTCTGGCTTTTTACCCAAAACCATTTGGTTACCAACTTTATGATTCAGACAATTCTTGTAATCGCTTATTTCCCGGTGGTGAAACGCCTGTTCGAAACCAGGGTAAATACCGAGCCCTTCCTGATTTGGATTGGGATGCTGATAGCTCCTGTTTTATCGCTGCTTTCAAGTAAAGGATTGCTGGCTACAGTCTATTCGGTAAGAGCAATCATTTGCGTGGGCTCGTTGTTGATGCTGATGTTGTGGATTGAATATTCAGCGAAAAAAAGAAAGGCTTTGAAAGAATCGGAATTAAAAGGATGAAAGTGCTACTTTTGAAACTCGTAAAACTAATTCAGAGTTGATTTATGAGCGGTATTAAACCATCTTTTGAGTTTGAAGGCATTGTCCGACTGATTGAAGAATCGCGGAACCGGGCTTTTCAGAAGGTAAACGAAGAGCTGGTTTTGCTGTATTTCACGGTTGGGAAATCTGTTTCGGTGCGCGTTGCCGAAGGTACCTGGGGTGATAAAACAGTTGAAGAACTTTCAGCTTACATTCTGAACAGATTTCCCGGTTTAAGTGGATTTACCCGCCACGGGTTATAACGGATGAAACAATTTTATGAAACCTATTCTGTGGATTCTGATTGTTATAGACTTTGGTTAAAAATTCAGAATGAAAAGGAAAGTTCTCAATTTGTGTCGCCAGTGGCGGCACAAATAAATGATGGTAAAATTACATGTAAGCCAATTTTTTCAAAACTGATGACACAATTTCCACCTGAGCTTAAAAGTCGCTTATATTTGAATTAGAATAATCGAAAATAATTATACAAGGAATGAACAATCAATTCACAAAAACCAAATACCTGTTACAATCGCTGAAAACCGGAAACATATTTGCCGATGCAGGATGGACTCTGGATGCACCGGGCGAAATCGACCCAACATTGGTGCGCACCATCTATGAAAAGAAACAACTGGAAGTAAAAGACGAATCACTTGGAATTTACAAATTCGCCGACTGGCTGCCGGTGGGCCGCATGTTAAAAGGTTCGTCGGCACCGGTTACTTACAAAAGCGAAGGGCTGGCAAAAGAACTCGGGCTCAGCAATCTATGGATAACTTTCAGTGGTTTTTGGCCCGAAAAGGGAGCGAACTTTAAAACCTGTTCGTTTAAAGAAACCGAAGCCTTTTCAGTTTGCGGAAGAATGACTCCCGAAATGAACAAAGTGCTTGTGGTTGCTTCGGCCGGAAATACGGCCCGTGCCTTTGCACAGGTGTGCTCCGACAACCAAATCCCGCTGCTGCTTTGTGTTCCCGAAGATAATCTTGATGCACTTTGGTTCGATGGTCCGCTGAACGTCTGTGTAAAACTGATTTGCAGCAAAACCGGCAGCGACTATTTCGATGCCATTCATCTTTCGAATATTGTTGCCGGAATGGAAGGTTTTATGGCCGAAGGTGGCGCTAAAAACGTGGCACGCCGCGACGGAATGGGAACTACAATGCTTTCGGCAACCACCACCATCGGACAAATTCCCGAATATTATTTTCAGGCCATTGGTAGTGGAACCGGCGCCATTGCTGCCTGGGAAGCTAATTTACGATTGCTGGCCGACGGACGTTTTGGTAACAGAAAAATGAAACTTATGGTTTCGCAGAATATTCCGTTTATCCCGATTCATGATGCGTGGAAAGCCGGCTCGCGCGCCATGCTTCCGCTCGACGATGAAATCGCAAGGCGTCAGGTCGAGGATATTGATGCCAAAGTGCTGTCGAACCGAAAACCGCCGTACCCGATTTTTGGCGGACTTTTCGATGCTATGAACGATGCCGAAGGTGATATTTTACTTGCCACCAACGAGCAAGCACGAACAGCTGGCCAACTTTTCCTCGAAACCGAAGGAAACGATATTCATCCCGCAGCGGCTGTGGCAACGGCAACATTAATCGAAGCTGCCAAAAACGGAACAGTTAAAAAAGATGCACTCATCATGCTGAATATCACTGGTGGTGGAGAACAAAAATTCAAAGCAGAAAACGAACTGTTTTACCTGAAACCGGCTTTGGTTTTCGACATGAATCCGGATGCGGAACTGGTAAAAGAAAAAGTAGGATTACTTTTTTGACAAACAATTTTGCGCCTGTTTTTGAATGATTTATATACCAACTAAAATAGGTATAAATTGTAATTTTATCGTCAATAGTACATATCAGTTTACCTAAAAATTAAAATTAAAACCATGAACTTCAAGTCTAAAATTCTACCATTGATTCTGATTATCCTGGTAATTGCATCGTGCAAATACAAGGATTATTCAAAAGTCGCATTTACAGAACCAAGTCCGGCGCCGTGGGAAACTCCTGCCATCAACCAAATCAATAAAATGGAACCACATGCCCATTTTATTCCCTATGCCACTGTTGACCAGGCACGTGCCGAAGACAAATGGCAGTCACCCATGTTACAGTCGCTCAACGGAATGTGGAAATTCAACCTTTCTCAAAATCCTTCGGAACGACCATACTGGTTTTTTATGGACGACTTCGACACACGTGGCTGGAAAGAAATTAAAGTGCCTGCCAACTGGGAACTCGAAGGTTTCGATTACCCGATTTATACGAACGTTAAATTTCCACACAAAAGAACGCCTCCTAAAATTCAGGAGCATTACAACCCGGTAGGTTCCTATAAACGCACTTTTACCATCCCCGAAAACTGGAAGGGAAAAGATGTCGTGCTCCACATTGGCGCAGCCAGTTCGATGGTGAACGTTTGGGTGAACGAACAATATGTTGGATATAGCGAAGACAGCAAAACACCTGCCGAATTTAATGTTACACAGTTTCTTAAAAAAGGCGAAAACTCGCTGGCAATCGAAATTTTCCGCTGGAGCGATGGTTCGTACCTCGAAGACCAGGATTTCTGGCGGATGAGCGGTATTACCCGCGACATTTATCTTGTTGCCCGCGCTGAACAACAGGTTCAGAATTTCAGGGTAATTTCAATTCTTGACTCAACTTACACAAACGGCGTTTTTTCACTCAATATCGATGTTTTGAACCTTGGTGAAGCTGCTGCCAATACAGTTGTCGAAGCAGTTCTAAGTGAAGTTGAATACTCGGTGTCAGCAATTGACAAAAATATAGATAAGGAAGCTGCAGGAGTAAAAGTTACAGGTTCAGTTCAAGGTCAAATCACAACAACCTCGTCAAAAACAATCGAGACATTTAATAAACCGCTTACTGCCGGAAAAACGAATGTGGTTTTCGAGGCAAATATTCCAAATGTAAAACAGTGGTCAGCAGAAATCCCGAATTTATATGAACTGGTAATTACCGTGAAAAATGGCGAAAATGTGGTGGAAGTGATTCGTCAGGATGTGGGTTTCCGCACATCAGAAATTAAAAACGGAAACCTGCTGGTTAACGGGAAATACGTTTATTTGAAAGGTGCAAACATTCATGAGCACCACGAAAAAACAGGACATTACCAGGACAAGGAAACAATGCTTCTGGATATTAAACTGATGAAATTACACAACCTCAATGCCATACGTACTTCGCATTATCCGGAACCTGAATTATGGTACGAACTCTGCAACAAATATGGTTTGTATTTGATTGATGAGGCAAACATTGAATCGCACGGTATGGGTTACGGAAGAGAGTCGCTGGCAAAAGACTCAACATGGATGGATGCGCATTTGTACCGCACAAAAAATTTGTGGGAGCGTGACAAAAACCAGCCTTCGGTTATTATCTGGTCGCTGGGCAACGAAGCTGGAAACGGCATAAATTTCCATGCAACTTATTATTATCTAAAATCGGTTGATTCGACCCGTCCTGTTCAGTACGAAGGTGCAAGGCTCGATACAAATACCGACATTTTCTGCCCGATGTATGCACGGATGCGCAACATGGAAGAATATGCAAAAACCAATCCCACCCGGCCATTGATTCAGTGCGAATATGCGCATGCCATGGGAAACAGCGTCGGCAATTTGCAGGATTACTGGACATTAATCGAAAAATACCCTGCACTTCAGGGCGGTTTCATCTGGGACTGGGTTGACCAGGGGTTGCTTGCAACCGACTCAACCGAAACGTGTTACTGGAAATATGGTGGCGATTTTGGCCCCGATACAGTTCCGAGTGATGGTAATTTCTGCTGTAACGGACTTGTCAGCCCCGACCGCTCGGTAAAACCGCAACTGCTTGAAGTCAAAAAAGTGTATCAGTATATTGGATTCAATGCTGTTGATCTGAAAAAAGGCACCATCGAAATCAAAAATAAATACGCTTTCCTCAATCTTTCAACTTTCGATTTCAGTTGGGAAATTGTTGGTGACGGACAAGTGGTGAAAAACGGTACTTTCAGCGATATCAACCTAGAACCGGGCCAGACTTCGATTGTAACTTTCGATAATAAATTTGAACCGGTTGCCGGAGTTGAATATTTTCTGAATGTAAAAGCAAAACTCAAAAACAACTGGAGCGTGCTCGAAGCCGGAACCGAACTGGCAGCCGAACAATTTATGCTACCTGTTTTTGTTGCAACTCCGGCAGCAAATAAAGCTGATTTTCCGGTAGTGAATGTTCAGGACAATGAAAATTTGGTTACCATTTCGGGCGAAGGTTTTGCAATTGCATTCGATAAAAAGGCAGGTGTGATGACGAGCTTCAAAAAAGGCGATGCCGAATTACTGAAAAGCGGTCCGGTTCCGAATTTCTGGCGCGCGCCAACCGACAACGACTTTGGAAACGGTCTCCACCGTAGAAGCCGGGTTTGGCGAACAGCCGGTGAAACCCGCAAAGTAGCCGGTGTTGCAATTTCGCAGACAGCCAAAAATAAAGTTGAAGTGGTATTTAAATTCGATTTGGTAAACGACAGTAATCAGGTGATCGCCAGTTACCATTCGGGTTACACAGTTTTTGGCTCGGGTGATGTTTTGGTTGATAACAGTTTTAAAATGACAAAAGATGACCTGCCTGAAATTGTAAGAATGGGGATGAACCTCGAAATGCCACGCAAATATGACCAGTTTACTTATCTGGGCCGTGGTCCGCAGGAAAGCTACTGGGACCGCAAAACCGGCGCTTTTGTGGGATTGTACAAACAAACTGTGGCCGAACAGTATTGGAAATATGTGCGTCCACAGGAAAACGGTAACAAAACCGATGTCCGCTGGGCAGCAGTTACCGATACCGATGGAAACGGGTTGCTGTTTGTTGGATTGCCACTGCTCGAAGTCAGTGCACACCACAACTTGATTTCCGATTTTGAATCGGTCATCCGCAGTTTTGATAATCAGCGCGATCAAACACCGGCAATCAACCGCCATATTAACGATGTAAAACCACGCGACTTCACTTCTGTAAACATCGACTACAAACAAATGGGTGTTGGCGGCGACGACAGTTGGGGAGCCCGCACACACGACGAATACCGCTTAACCGATAAAGAATACAAATATTCTTTCAGAATGAAAGCGATTGCCGCCGGCGAAAAACCGGAGGAGTTGGTAAAAATGAAATTGTAATTCTGAATTTGAATAACTACAAAGTAGTTCAATAATAACAGCCCCGGGTTTTCGAATCCGGGGTTTTTGTTTGTCCTGCCGGAACTAAGTTCTATTTATTATAACCAGTTAATTAGTTTTAATAATTTTTGCAAATCTTAAATTATTATTGTCGGCATAAATTTTTAATAAATAAATACCTTTAGGAATATCCCCAATGTTTAATTTATTACCGTTTATTAATGAAGACTTTATTAATACTCCAGTATAATCAAAAATGTCTATCTGTTTAATGTTGTCTCTGCCAAGAGTTTGAAAGTATACTATGTTTTCCGCCGGATTTGGATAAACTTTAATATCATCTGTGAATTTTTTTGAGCTACTACCTAATACAATATCATTAATATTTCTATTCCATACGCCAAAGTTATTGGTACCGAAAAAAAGTAAATTATCTTTTATTAATAATGAACCTCCCCCTTCATAATCAGGCAAATCAGGTAATCCTAAACTAATATTTGACCATGAGTTACCCATATCATTAGAAGCAAAAACCTTGTTATTGTAACACAAAAAGCAATATCTATTGTTACTTGCGAAATCTTGAATATAATAATTTCCTGGATAAATTGTCATTGGCAGGTCTTTGTCACAAATTTGCCATGTGAGACCCAAGTCGATTGACTTATACAAATGACTGTACGATGCGGCAAAAATAATTCCATTGCATTCCCTTAAACTTAAAATTTCAGTATTAATACCATTATTTATTACTTGCCAGGTTAATCCATAATTTGAAGTCTTTGCTAAATCTCCATATCCACAATTGGCGATATAAATTTCATTGTTGACAAAAAGGACATCGTTAAAATTGTTACAGACAAAAACTCCGGAAGGTGGACTTATGTCCGTCCAAATTAATCCATTGTTTTCTGTAATAAAGAGTTTGTCATCGGAAAATGCTATCATCATTTGTCCGTTGCTTCTTACACCATATGGGTCACCATAACTTTTTAAGTATGTTGTTTTCGCCCAAAAAGGATTTATTCCATCTTCTATATAATTATTCGAAAATTCGTAGGGAAAAACTTCTCCTGAGAAAAATAGTTTATTATTAACGTTTGTGATTGAAACCATCCAACGAAACGGAATTGAATCGGTCGAATTTGTCCATGTTGTTCCGTTATCAGATGAAAGAAAAACATTTAAAAAGTTCACTGCAGCAATACATGAATCATTTTTTTCAAGGTCAACTATTCGGGAACATACAATATTTCGACTTGTTTTTTCGGAAGAACTTAGATTTTTATATACTCCATCTTCACAACCTAAAAAATAAGTGTTATTAAAATTAATTATACAATTTAAATTAATATTATTTAATCCCGGATTTATAAATTCCCATGTTACACCCAAATTTGCGGAAGTTAAAAGTCCTTGATTGTCTGATATCGCAAAAATTGTATCCTTAATAAGTTCAAGTTTTTTTATTCTGTTTTCAGGTAATATACTATCCGATAATAACCAATTTTCTCCATTATCGTTGGATTTATAAATTTTGTTTTTAGTGGACATAAAAACAACAGAATCTTTACAAAGTATTGCATCAATTTTTGAAGAAATTAAATTATTATTTTTTGGAATCCAGTTTAAATTTATTTTTTGTGACCTGTAAATTCCATTTTTTGTGCCAATAAAAATATAATCGGTGTTACCATCAACTGCGTAGCTATCATATGTATAGTAAGTAATATTCGGATGGTGAAGTCGAGCATCCTTCGGGAGTTCGTTATTAAAGCTTTTCCAGTTTTTGCCATCATCCGTATATAAAAAACCGCTAAGAAGAGAAGAACAATATAATAAACTGTCATCTGAATATAAATCCGTCACTTTGTCTAAAGTTAAAAATGAGGAATTTAAATCGTCATATTTAAATTGCCATTCATTATTTACTCTAAATGCTTTTTGAATTACATCCTGACCGCCTAAATACAACGTATCATGAAAAATTGCAGAAGCATAAAATGGAACAAAATTTATCGGTCTCCAAGAACTGCCAGAATTCTCAGATATAAATGAACCGCATGGTGTAGATGTAAAAAGTGTGGAATCCTTCAATGCTATATCATAAATCTCAATACTTGTAATCGGACCTGAAGTTTGTTCCCATTGACAAAATGAATTCAATGAAATGATAAACAATAATATTGTAGAAATGTATCTCATTTTAATTGTTGGTTACATCTGTAAATCCGCATTTACGGGCATTTCAAAATTAGCCGAAGATGTTACTTATTTGATTCGTATAGTTTATTAAATTCTGTGCGATTTTTCTGTAGGAAAGGTTGTTCATTTTGTTTTGGTTAATTTGATTGTGATTCCAAATTTAAAAATTATTTGAAACCAGCGTTGTAAATTCTTAAACTAATATTCATCGGGTGACTGCGAATCACCCGGTGAATCATTTCTCGATATAAACCTGCAGTAGTGGTGTTCCCAAAAACCGAACTTATAATGAAGCAACAGAAGTACTACTTTCCATTGCCGTCAGTTTCAACTGACGGATTGCATGAAATACAGGTAGCCGGCTCACATTTATTTGGGCTGAAGCCCGGTTCTCTTTTGCTGCTCCTGCCCGTTGACTGATTTCAACGGTAATAAAATGCCTGAAAAACTATCTATTGCCCTCAGTTTCAACTGACGGATTACTTGAAATAAAGAAAGCCAGGCTTTAGCCACATTTATTTGGGCTGAAGCCCGGTTCTCTTTTGCTGTTCCTGCCCGTTGACTTCACAGGCTGTGTGAAAACGAATGTACAAAATATTAAATTGAAGTTGTTGATAATTGGATAATAACGACTGGTAAAACATTGAATTTTTTCGGATAAGTTGATTAACTTGAAATCAAATAAAAGC
>JBGSRA010000109.1:0-101090 GCA_041737765.1 Draconibacterium sp.
GCTTTTATTTGATTTCAAGTTAATCAACTTATCCGAAAAAATTCAATGTTTTACCAGTCGTTATTATCCAATTATCAACAACTTCAATTTAATATTTTGTACATTCGTTTTCACACAGCCTGTGAAGTCAACGGGCAGGAAAAAATGACGGTGATCTTTTCCAAAGTTTTAAACTTTGGAAAAGAGGAAAAACAAAACGGACACATCTCCCAAAATTTTAAAACACTTTTATGCAGTTACACTTTCTTACTGTTTTTTCTTCTAATTTTAAACCAAATTCTAAACCAATTACAATGAAACCACTCCTATTACTTTTAGCAATTTTAATTGCAGTCTCATGCACAGTTAAGAATCCGGCCAATTTCGATTTGAAAAGTATTCAGGAGAAAAATCCTGAAATCAGTGCAATCCAAAATGAGGTTTTAAAAATCACGCCTACCGCAGAAAACCAAAGTCTCATTGTTTGGGAAGGAAACGACCCCGAACTCTGGAAAAATGCAAATTACCTGGTTTGTGAAATTTGGCACGAAAACGATTTCAGCGCGATTTTGAACGTGGAATTTTACCGTAACGAAAAAGGAACCGACAGCATTGTTACACAGAGTGGCTCGGTAGCCGGCGATGAAACGCAAATCCCGCGAATGGCAGCTAAAATAGGTGTTCTCCCAAAACTCAAAACCAAAGTGATTTTTCCGCTGGAGCATTTGAATGCACAGGAGATTTTTATGCCCCGTTTTCCACGGCAGCTGAAAGGTACCGTACTCGGAAACCGCATGAAACCAGAAGAAACATCGAAAGTGGTTATCCGTTTCGGGCCGTGGCAGGAACCGCGTTTTACCCCCGGATTTGAAATTACCGCGGTGTATCTCACCAAAGAAGTTCCCCAACCATTTCCACCGGTGGAAGAAAAAGTGGTTGACAAACTTGGGCAGTTGACTGTAAAAGAATGGTCGGGGAAAACAAAGGATGAAACCGAATTAAAAACATTGCTCGAAAGTCAGCTGGCAGCCGCGCAAACATCAACATTCCCCGAAACCTGGAGCAAATATGGTGGCTGGAAAGCCAAAAAATTTGAAGCCACAGGATTTTTCCGTACCCACAACGACGGAACCCGCTGGTGGCTGGTTGACCCGGATGGTTTTGCCTTTGTTTCGGTGGGTATCGATTGCATCCGCAGCAACGCTTCGGGTGTTATTTCGGGTCAGGAAGACCTTTTTGAGTGGCTGCCCGATTCAACCGATGTGTTATATAAAAATGGTTATTCCGACAGGGGAGATTATTTGAGTGCCGATTTTTACCAGTTCAATATGATGCGCGTTTTTGGCGAAAACTGGCGCGAAAAATGGGAAACCATCACCTCGGGGCAAATTCGCGGGTTTGCGGTGAATACCATCGGCAACTGGTCGGACATTGATTACGCCCGGAAAGCACAGATTCCCTATGTTTTGCCACTTTCTCGATTTCCTTCAACCGACGTGAAACTGTTCCGCGACTTTCCGGATGTGTTTGCCACTGAATACGCTGAAAATGCTAAAACCTTCGCGCAACAACTTAACGATTTTAAAGACGACCGTTACCTGATTGGTTATTTTCTGCGCAACGAACCCACCTGGGCATTTGGCGCCAACGACGTGGCTTTTGAGATGTTTGCCACAACGCAGCTTTCGGAATCGAAAAAAGAATTTGCCCACTGGCTGGCTGAAAAATATGGTTCGATTGATGAATTCAACAAAAACTGGAACCTGAAACTGGCCGGTTTTGAAGAGTTTTCGAAACAGTTTTTTGAGGAATATCCATCGGAAATGGCCAAAGCCGACTTTTGGAAGTTCTCTGAAATTCTGGTGGCAAAATATGTAAATGTTCCGTGTGATGAAGTGGAAAAAGTGGACCCGAACCACCTCAACCTCGGGATGCGTTATGCCTGGATGAGTTCGGATTTACTGTACAAAGCAGGCGAGCGATTCGATGTATTTTCGATTAACGGCTACGGAAACCCGGGGCCACCCAAAACGGCTGAAATTGCCCGCATCAGTGGGAAACCTGTAATGATTGGCGAGTTTCACCACGGCGCAACCGACCGCGGATTGCCGGCCACCGGAATTCAGGGTGCGCTCACTCAAACCGACCGCGGGAAAGCTTACCGTTATTACGTGGAGCAGGGTCTAGCCCGGCCCGAACTCATCGGGATGCATTATTTTCAGTGGCTCGACCAACCTGTTTTCGGGCGTTTCGATGGCGAAAACTACAACATCGGTTTTATGGATATCTGCAACCCCCCTTACACGGAACTGGTTGAAGCCGCAAAACAAACCCACCTGAAAATGTATGAAGTGGCCACCGGAAAAGAAAAACCGTTTGATGAAGTGATTGAAAAAATTCCATCGATACATTATTAAATGTTTCACTATTGTCTGGTTAAAAAGTAATTTAGAGATGAGATTCTTCACTTCATTTTATTACGTTCAGAATGACAACAAGTCAGGTAGGGAGGAGCATTTGGGAGGGGAGTTTTTGTGGCAAAGCCGCAAAAACTCCCCTCCCAAATGCGAAAATATCCATGAACTTGTCATTCCGATGCAAAGCGAGGAATCTCAAAAAATTAACTGTACAGTATTGTAAAATTATTATTCATAGTAACCAATTATTGTATTAATGATATGAAGAAGCTTATAAACCTGTTGTTTGCCATCATTTTATTAACTACCCAAAATATTTTCGCACAAAACCCGGTAAAACTGAAACGTGCCGATTGCTTTTTTGGTGTTCATTTCGACCTGCATGCAACCGAAGAAATTACCAATGCCGGCGAAAGTCTCACGGAAATGATGATTGATACTTTTCTGACCAAGGTAAAACCCGATTTTATTCAGATTGATTGCAAAGGACATCCCGGAATTACAAGCTATCCAACCAAAGTGGGCTATTCGGTAAAGGGATTTCAGAAAGACCCCCTCCGGCTTTTCCGCGATGTAACCAACAGGCACAACGTGGGTTTGTACATGCATTATTCGGGTGTTTGGGATACAAAAGCAGTAACCGAACATCCCGATTGGGCAATACTGCAGGCCAACGGTGAAAAGAGCAAGACCAAAACTTCGTTTGCAAGTCCGTATCTCGATGAATTAATGATTCCCGAATTAAAGGAACTGAGCAGCATTTATCATGTTGACGGTGCATGGATTGATGGTGAATGCTGGGCGGTTGAGCCCGATTACAGGGATGATATTGTTGCTTTGTGGAAACAGAAAACCGGCTTTTCCGAAGTTCCAAAATTGCGCACTGACAAATATTATCATGAATACATGGCATTTATCCGTTCACTTTTTCATGTGCATTTAAAAAAATATATCGATGCCATTCATGCTTTCGACCCCGATTTTCAAATTACAAGCAACTGGTCCTATTCATCGATGATGCCGGAGCCGGTTGACGTTAATGTCGATTTTATTTCGGGCGATGTTACTCCGCAAAACGGCGTGTTTCGTTCGGCATTTGAAGCCCGTTGCATTGCCCCACAGGGAAAACCTTGGGATTTAATGGCCTGGGGTTTTTCGTGGAATGGCAAGGACATGCCAATGAGTAACAAATCAGCGGTTCAACTGAAACAGGAAACCGCCGAAATTATGGCGATGGGTGGTGGTGTCCAGTTTTATTTTACCCAAAACCGCGATCTTTCAATTCGTCCATGGATTGTGAATACGGTTGCAGAACTTTCGGCATTTTGCCGCGAACGGCAGGCTTTTGTCCATAAAGCAACACCAATTCCGCAAATTGCAATTGTTTACCCGGCTTCGTATCTGAAAGAGTCGAACTCGCCATTTTCACCTAATACCAACGCTTTGCAGGGAACTTTAAATGCTTTACTCGACAATCAGTTTTGTGCCGAAATCCTGATGGAGCATCATCTGAAAGGGAAAGTTGAAAACTACCCGGTAATTGTTGTTCCGGAATGTAAATCGATGAGTGACGAAACTAAACAACTGCTGGTTGAATATGCTAAATCGGGTGGAAATTTGTTGGTTACCGGTCCGGGAGTTTCAACAATATTCAAAGAAGAGCTTGGGATAACATCAACAGAAACTGGTAAAGAACAACAGATTTTCATTTTGGCTGATAACCGGTTGGGAGCAGTTAGCACCGCTATATTTGAAACCAAATCGATCCCGCAAACCGAAGTACTTGGTTGGTTTTACAGCGGCAACGATTTAAGGGATAAAACACAAAACGCTTCGGTAACCAGTAAGAAATTGGGTAAAGGAACCATTTCGGCAGTGTACTTTGATGCTGGAAGTTCATACCAGCAATACAAAACCCCGGTGATTCGCGATTTGCTTGGAGAAACCATTAATCGCACATTTCAGAATCAACTGGTAAAAGTTGAGGGATCGAAACTGGTTCATGTTGCAGCCAATACAAAAAACGGGAAAACTTACATCAACCTTGTAAATGTTGCTGGCGAGCATACCAATCAAACTGCCATTGGTTACGACCAGGTTCCGGCATTACATGATTTGACAGTTTCGATTTCATCGAAAAACAAACCATCGAAAATCGTTCTTCAACCTGGAGTTAAAGTGATAAATTTCAGTTACAGCAACGGAATTTCAACTTTGGTGATTCCTAAACTTGAAATTCATACCATACTCGAAATTCAAAACTAAAGGGTATAGTAATTCTTCAATACCTGGTTTTGAAAAACGTTTATTGAATGTAACTTTGCGCAAAATTCAAAAATCATGGGATTTCAACATTACTGGTATATTTTAATATTGTTTGTTGTTGCTGCAGCTACCCTTTTAATTGCAATTAAAAGCAGGGGTAATTTTTTTGCCGAATTAAAATATATGTTGCCGGCAATCATGTTTTCGGGGGCGATTTTCATCTTGTTAAACATTCGGTTTTTAGAAACCGGGATCATCAGTTTTAATCCAATATACATTACCGGCAAAATTCTTTTCAACCTTCCCATTGAGGAGTGGTTGTTTCTGCTTGTAATTTCGCTTTTATCGTTTGCCATTTACCAACAGGTAAAAATAAAATTCGATCATTTCGAAAAACCCAATCTGTTTCTGGCAGTCAGTTTGGTTTTGCTTGTGGTTTTTGGTTTGACAGCCTGGTTTTCGCGACCAAAACCGGTCACGTTTTTTATCTTTTTTCTGTTAACAATTTACCTTGGTTATACCATTTTTCGCAACCGGTTTAAGCAACATCTCACCAAATTTTATATTGCATTGATTATCTCTATTGTTCCATTTTTTCTGTTTAAAGGGATATTAAATTCGTTACCCGTAGTTTTATACAACGTCGAATACAATCTTGGAATTCAAATTTATGGTGTACCCGTTGAAGACTTTGGATACTTTTTTTTACTGATGTTGATTAACATTACCATTTTCGAGTATCTGAGAGATCGTCGTCTTTATTAAAATCGTAAAAGCAAAAATTTATTACAAATGATACTGTTTTATAAAACCGGAATATTCTTTTATTCGCTATTAATTCATATTTATTCGATTTTTAACGAAAAAGCACGCTTTTTTGTTCGCGGCAGAAAAAACTGGGAAGAAATTCTGACTCAAAAAATCGACAGGAATGCAAAATACATTTGGTTTCACTGCGCCTCGCTGGGTGAGTTTGAACAGGGGCGACCGGTAATTGAGGAGTTGAAAGAACAATTTCCGAAGTACAAAATTATACTTACTTTTTTCTCTCCCTCGGGTTACGAAATACGTAAAAATTATGCGCTGGCCGATGTTGTTGCCTATTTGCCAATGGATACAAAACGAAATGCCAGTACTTTTCTGAATATTGTCAATCCGGAGAAAGCATTCTTTGTAAAATACGAATTTTGGCATTTTTATATTTCTGAATTGAAGAAAAGAAATATTCCTCTTTACATTATTTCTGCCATTTTTCGCGAAAATCAGCAGTTTTTTAAAAGCACACCATGGGGAAAATGGTATCGTAAAATGTTGAAGCGGGTCGATCACTTGTTTGTACAGAATGAAAAATCGGGTGAATTGTTAAAAACCATCGGGATTTCTGATTTTACCGTTTCGGGCGATACACGATTCGATAGGGTTGCAGCCATTGCAAAGGTTTCAAAAGAGATACCAATTGTTGAAAAGTTCAGGGGAAACTCACGATTAATAATAGCCGGAAGTACCTGGAAACCCGATGAAGAGTTGCTTGCAGCGTTTATTAACCAAAGCGGCGATATTAAATTCATAATTGCCCCTCACGAAGTTTCAGTGGCCAATATTAACAGAATTCATCAATTGTTGAAAAAGCCGGCCATTTCGTTCAGTAAAGTAAGCGAATCCGAAATCGACCGGTTTCAGGTGTTGATAATTGATTCGGTTGGTTTGCTTTCATCGTTGTACCGTTACGGAAATGTTGCATATATCGGAGGTGGCTTTGGTGTGGGCATTCACAACATACTCGAAGCAGCTACTTTCGGTTTGCCGGTAATTTTTGGCCCGAACTATAAAAAGTTCAAAGAAGCGGTTGATTTAACTTTTGAGGGAGGCGCAATATCAATTTCGAATTCCGACGAACTTGCGAATGCATTGAATAACCTCATGAATGGGAAAAATGAGTTGAAAAAAGCCTCAGAAATTTGTAGAAAATATGTAGCAAAGAATGTGGGATCAACGAAGCTTATCATAAAAAAAGTTTTCAACATAAGGCCTTTTTCGGATTAGTATTTGCGGTGGTGTTTTTTCGCTAAGAAACCGGGCAAACAAACTGAAAATCTGAACATAAAAATAATATGTTCTATTAAATCAATTTTTTGTTTTTGTCAACAATTTACCGATATTAAAAGGTTAACTCTAACATAATCAATACACTAACAGATAAAAGTTGATAACTTTTAAAATTTTTCTTTAAAAAAATGCTCCAAAATTTAGATTGTGTATTTATCTTGCGATACACAAAATCAGAGTGAAGGAGAAGTAAATTTCCCAATTATTTATTCTATTAATTTTAAAATTTAACTTGACAAAATGGCACTAAGCGAGGTATCTGAAAAAGTTGCAATAGGTAAAAAAATCTACAATCAGGACGAAGCAATTCAGGCTTCATTAAAGTATTTTAAAGGAGATGATTTGGCAGCCCGGGTTTGGGTGAATAAATATGCCCTGAAAGATTCTTTTGGAAATATTTTTGAATTGAGTCCTGATGACATGCACCGGAGGTTGGCAAAAGAAATTGCCCGGATTGAACAACGCTACCCAAATCCCCTTACTGAAGAAGAAATTTACGGGGTACTAAAAGATTTCAAATACATTGTTCCGCAGGGTGGGCCCATGACAGGAATCGGTAACGATTACCAGATAGCTTCGCTTTCCAACTGTTTTGTTGTTGGTAACGATGGTAATTCCGATTCGTACGGTGGAATTATGAAAATCGACCAGGAACAGGTTCAGTTAATGAAACGCCGGGGTGGGGTCGGTCACGATTTGTCGCACATCCGCCCAAAAGGTTCACCGGTGAAAAACTCTGCTCTTACTTCAACCGGTATTGTACCTTTTATGGAACGTTATTCGAACTCAACCCGCGAAGTTGCCCAGGACGGAAGACGTGGCGCACTGATGTTGTCGGTTTCGATTAAACACCCCGATTCTGAAAACTTTATTGACGCCAAACTTGAACAGGGAAAAGTTACCGGTGCCAATGTTTCGGTAAAAATGCAGGACGACTTTATGCAGGCTGTTGAATCGGGAGTTCCATACACTCAGAAATATCCGATCGATTCAAATAACCCGATTTACCAGAAAGAGATAAATGCCAGCGATTTATGGGGGAAAATTGTAAAAAATGCCTGGAAATCGGCAGAACCGGGAATTTTATTCTGGGATAATATTATTAACGAGTCGATACCCGATTGTTATGCCGATTTGGGTTACCGCACCGTTTCCACCAATCCTTGTGGCGAAATTCCACTTTGTCCTTATGACAGTTGCCGTCTTTTGGCAATCAACCTTTATTCTTATGTCGATCAGCCATTTACAAAACAGGCAAAATTCAATTTCGACCTTTTTAAAGAACATGTACATTATGCCCAAAGAATAATGGATGATATTATTGATTTGGAACTGGAAAAAATTGACGCAATTCTGGATAAGGTGAATGCCGACCCGGAAGACGAACACATAAAATTTACAGAAAAAAACCTGTGGGAAAATATTAAACGCAAAGCCAACGAAGGCCGCAGAACCGGAATAGGAATTACCGCCGAAGGCGACATGCTTGCCGCACTCGGATTGCGTTACGGAAGTGAAATTGCTACAGATTTTTCAGAGGAAATACACAAAACCACTGCACTCGAAGCTTACCGTTCGTCGGTGTACCTGGCAAAAGATCGCGGTCCGTTTACCATTTACAGCGCCGAAAGGGAAAAAAATAATCCGATGATTAACCGCATTAAAAATGCCGACCCGGTTTTATACGAAAAAATGGTAAAATATGGCCGCAGAAATATTGCCTTGTTAACCATCGCTCCAACCGGAACAACCAGTTTGATGACTCAAACCACTTCCGGAATTGAACCTGTATTTTTACCGGTTTACAAACGCCGCAGAAAAGTAAATCCGGGAGATAAAGATGTAAGAATTGATTTTACTGATGAAAGTGGCGATACATGGGAAGAATACATTGTTTTCCATCATAAATTCAAAACCTGGATGGAAGCAAACGGGTACGAAACCAACCGCGATTATTCGCAAGAAGAATTAAACGAACTGGTTAAAGTGTCACCGTATTTTAAAGCAACCTCCAACGATGTTGACTGGCTGGCAAAAGTACGGATGCAGGGAAGAATTCAGAAATGGGTTGACCATTCAATCAGCGTTACCATTAACCTGCCGGCCGATGCAAAGGAAGAACTGGTTGGCGAACTTTTCTTTGAAGCATGGAAAACCGGTTGCAAGGGAGTTACCGTTTACCGCGATGGTTCCCGCTCAGGCGTGCTCATCTCGAACGATGAACCAAAAGACAAGAAAAAGGGAGGTGGTTTCCCGACAAAACGTCCTGAAAAACTGGAAGCCGATGTGGTTCGTTTTCAGAATAACAAAGACAAATGGATTGCTTTTGTTGGATTACTTGACAACCGGCCGTATGAAATTTTCACCGGTTTTTCAGACGATGAAGATGGTATTTTACTGCCACGTTCGATATCAAAAGGATTTATAATTAAAAACTGGGAAGACGAAGAAAATTCGAGGTACGATTTCCAGTACATCAATTCGCGTGGATATAAAACCACCATTGAAGGACTTTCGCACAAATTTAACCCGGTTTACTGGAACTATGCAAAACTGATTTCGGGAACTTTGCGCCACGGAATGCCAATACATAAAGTAGTTGACCTTGTTACCAGTCTGCAGCTTGACAACGAAACCATTAATTCGTGGAAAGCGGGTGTTGCAAGAGCATTAAAAAAATACATTCCTGATGGAACATTAGCTGAAGATGCAAAATGCGGCGAATGTGGATCTGACGAAGTGATTTACCAGGAAGGTTGTCTTACCTGTATTTCGTGCGGATCGTCGAAATGTGGGTAGGAAGAAGCCTCCCCTAACCCCTCCGAAGGAGGGGAATTGAAAAGTCCAAAATTTTGAAATCAAAATTTTGGACTTTTTTCTTGCTCCCTCTCCGTTGGAGAGGGCCGGGGAGAGGCTTTTTAGGGGAGGCTCAAATACCACTTTTGAGTGTTTTTCTGATAAACTTTATCCACTACTTCCTTTGGTAATTTTAATCCGTTGAATTCTCCGTCAATCAAATTACTTGTCATTTTGTGGTCAGTAACCAGGTATTCCCAGTCTTTCAGCCAGGTTTCGTGCATCCGTTTCTGAAAAGCTTCTTTTTCCTGACCTCGGTCGATGATGTCGGTTCCATATAAAATCCTGTCCTGGTATTTGATGAAGAAATCACGAACCTTTTCACGGTTTTCACGGGTTTGGTAGAACAGTTGTCCCATGCGGGCAGCCATGTCAACCGCTGTTTTCGGGTATTTATCGAGCCATGCGCCAAGTTCATCGACACTCCATTCCAGACTGGCTAAATGACAACCGATAAAAACCAGTCCCGGATTTTTATCCAGCATCCGGTCACGTGCTGCCATTTGTTCTTCGTAGGTCGGAAATTCGGGATGCAGAAACATGTGGTATTGCGGGTTTTCAGCAAAATAGTTGCTGTCGTTTTTGGTGGTCATTTCGTTAAATGGCAGCCAGCAGTTTTTGGGTTCGCCCAAATGGCCTACCAACGGGATTCCTTTTTCGGCAAGGTGTTTAAAAATGAGGTCAAATTTCGGATCGTCAATCATTATCAGAGTGCTGTCTTTATCGCGAAATTCCATCCCGATATTTTTCCATACTTTCACCGCAACGGCTCCATCGGCAATACAACTGTCGAGCCAGGCGATTGTATTTTCAACCCAGGTTGAATCGTTCCAGCCATCGAGGCAAAACGTGGCTGCATAAGAAAAATCAGAAGGATATTTTTTTAGCAATTCAGCCGATTGTTTCTGTACATCAATCACCCGCTCACAATTATCGGAGAAAGTATTGATGGTAAGTAACTTAAAATTGTCTTTTTGCGCCTGTTCCATCGAATTGTTTTCGGCAGAATAAATGTGGTAATGTGCATCGGTTTTTTCAACTTTTGCAAAATCTTCCATTGTATAATTACCGGAAGTACACGAAATAATTAAAGTTGAGAATAACAGCAAAATCAGGTTATTGGCTTTCATCGGAATCAGATTTAAATGAGATTTTGAAGGTAGAAAAATTGCTAATATAAAAACAGAAACAGAAATCATTTTGAAATTCTTTTTTACTTTGATGCCTGTAAAATCAGAAACAAAATGATAGAACTTTTACGCACCCGTCGCAGCATCAGAAAATACACCGAACAGAAGATAGAACAGGAAAAACTGGAAATTCTTAAAGAAGCTGTTTTGCGTTCGCCTTCTTCGAAAGGAATTAATCCATGGCGGTTTATTTTTATTGATGATTTGGAAACCATTCAAAAACTGAAAGTATGCAAACCTACCGGCACCAGCCCGCTGGAAACAGCGCCACTTGCTGTTGTTTTTTGTGCCGACGACACTTTGAACGATGCGTGGGTGGAAGACTGTTCAATCGCAGCAATCATCCTGCAACTCACTGCCCATTCGCTTGATTTGGGTAGTTGCTGGATTCATTTTCATTACAGGATGCACTCCGAAACAGTTTCATCCGAAGAATATGTACGCGGGTTACTTGGGATTCCAGAAAATTATCATGTTTTATGTGCGGTTACTGTAGGTTATTCTGCCCGCGAAACCAAAAGTCGTCCTTTTGAAGAACTTCAGTTTGAGAAAATCAGGAACAACAAGTTTTAAAAAAAGTCGTCGGTTTCCTTTTTGTTTTTTCCTTTTTCCACATCGTCGCAATTTAAATCGATGTTAAAATATTGGGGACTTTTAAAAGTCATATTTTCTGTAATTCCGAGGGTAGAATCGGCTAAAACTTTTTTAAAGAACCATCCCCAGACAGGTAGCGCAAGGTTTGCGCCTTGTCCCGACTGCAGCGAGCGGAAATGAATACTCCGTAAATCGGCGCCGGTCCACACACCGGCTGTCAGAACGGGTGTAGTTCCAATAAACCAGCCATCGGAATGGTTTTGGGTAGTACCAGTTTTTCCTGCAATGGGCATTCTAAACTGGCCGTATTCACGTGGTCCCCGCAACCGGCCTCCAGTACCTTCGTTTACTACTCCCTGCAGCATGTTCAGCATTAGGTAAGCGGTTTGCTCATCAATGGCTTCGCGCCTTTCGGGTAAAAAGGATGCTATCACGTTTCCGTACCGATCTTCAATACGGGTTACAAAATAGGGTTTTACATAAACACCTAAATTATTGTAAGTATTAAATGCGCCAACCATTTCGTACAAGGTAACATCCGAAGTTCCCAGAAACATCGAATTTACAGGGTCGATTGGACTATAAACACCCATTCGTTTCATTAACTCCACCACCGCCTGCGGGCTGAATTGTTTCATCACCCATGCCGAAATGCGGTTTTTCGAATTGGCGAGACCCCATTTCAGCGTAACCATTTGTCCTTCCATTTCATCTTTATCACCTTCCGAATCTTTGGGTTCGTATATAGATCCGTCGGGTTGCTGAAACTGCTGGTTTACAAACGGAACTTTTGTACATGGCGTGAAACCGTTTTGCATGGCCAGCGTGTATAAAAATGGTTTCACGGTTGAGCCCACCTGCCGTTTCCCGGTTTTCACCATGTCGTACATAAAATAGGTGTAATTCGGGCCGCCAACATACGCTTTTACTTTCCCCGATTCGGGTTCCATGGCCATAAACGACGACCTGAAAAAACGCAGGTACCATTTAATCGAATCCATTGGCGACATGGTTGTATCAATTTCGCCCTTCCACGAAAAAACAGTCATTTCAACCGGCTGGTTAAAATTGGCTTTAATCTGGTTGATGTCTTTGCCGGCCAGTTTTAAAACCCGGTAACGTTCGCTCTGTTTCATGGCCCTTTCGAGCAGGCTTTCAGTTTCTTCGCTGGTCATGTTGTTGGCAAACGGTGCGTTGCGCAAATCTTTCATACTCCCGTCGAACATGGGTTGAATGTCATAGCGTAAATGCTGCTCAATGGCTTCAACCGCGTATTGCTGCATTCGCGAATCGATGGTGGTATAAATTTTTAATCCATCAGAATAAATATTATATTTTTCACCATTGGGTTTCAGATTTTTATTACACCAGCCAAAAAGTGGATTGGTTTCCCACTCATTTAAATCTTCGATATAATTTTGTTCCTGCCACGATGCATAATTTTTACGTTCGGGCTTTTCGGCATTAAGCGTTAAACGCAGGTATTCCCTAAGATATGGGGCGGGACCGGTTTTAAAATCAACTTTACTGTATTTTAAATCCAGCGGCAAAAGCTTCATCGAATCCCGCTCTTCCTTTGTAATGTAGTCATATTTTTCCATCTGGTTGAGAACCACGTTGCGCCGTTCGAGTACCATTTCGGGGCGACGTACAGGATTGAACAACGAAGAGTTTTTTGCCATTCCGACCAGCATTGCCGACTGGTGCAACTGTAACGAATCGGGCGGAATACTGAAATAAACCTGGGCAGCCGATTTTATGCCAACCGCATTATTCAGATAATCGTACTTATTTAAATACATCAGAATAATTTCCTCTTTGGTATAACTGCGTTCGAGTTTAACGGCTATTATCCACTCTTTGAATTTTCGTAAAACCAGTTGAATTTTGTTTAACCTTTCATCGCGCGGAAAAAGCATTTTAGCCAGCTGCTGGCTCAGTGTACTTCCACCACCGGAGGACGAATCGAAAGTAATAATCCCTTTAAAAACACGAACCAGCCCGCGCAAATCGATTCCCGAATGGCGGTAAAACCGTACATCCTCAGCCGAAATCAATGCATCAACCAAATGCGGTGGTAAATCTTTATAATCGATATACGAACGGTTTTCGCGAATAAAATACTTGTCAAGAATTTTATCGTCGGCAGAAAGCATTTCGGAGGCAAGTACATTTTTTGGGTTTTCAAGCTCTTCGAAACTTGGCATAAAACCAAGCAATCCGCTGGATAACATAAAGAAAAACAGAAAAGCCACTAAAATTGAGGATAAAACTATTCCCCAAAACCAAAAGATGTATTTTTTGAAATTTATTTCCTGAGTCGGCATGAATTTTTGCATTTAAAAACATGGACAAAGATATACGATTCTACCGTCGCACCAACTAAACAAACGGCTCAGGATCTGCGAATATTTTAATATTCGAAAAATAAAATCATCATTTTCAATTAAATAGAAATAAAAAATAGTGACATAAATTTTGAACTTAGCAATTGATTTGCTTTAATTTGCAAAAATTTTCAAAAAATTATGTACGAAAACCTTGTAATTGTTGAGTCGCCTGCCAAGGCCAAAACCATCGAAAAATTTCTTGGGAAAGGATTCGTGGTAACCTCGAGTATGGGACATATCAGAGATTTGGAGAAGAAAGATTTTGGTATCGATATTGAAAATAAATTTCAACCCAAATACATTGTTTCAGCCGATAAAAAGAAAATAGTTACTGAACTGAAAAAACTGGCCAAGGATTCAAAAATGGTTTGGCTCGCTTCCGATGAAGACCGCGAAGGAGAAGCAATTGCATGGCATTTAAAAGAAGTTTTAAACTTAAAAGCCGAAAATACAAAGCGAATTGTATTTCACGAAATTACCAAAGAAGCCATTTTGCGTGCAGTCGAAAATCCTCGCGACATCGATATTAACCTTGTAAACGCACAACAGGCGCGGCGTGTACTCGACCGCATTTTAGGTTTCGAAGTGTCGCCGGTATTGTGGAAAAAGGTAAAACCTTCGCTTTCGGCAGGGCGGGTGCAGTCGGTTGCGGTTCGGCTGATTGTTGAGCGTGAGCGCGAAATAATTGGATTTGCAAGCGAAGCATATTACCGTGTAATGGGGTATTTTCAGGTTCCTGATAAAGACGGGAATCTAACAGAATTGAAAGCAGAACTTTCGAAACGGTTTAAAACACGCGATGAAGCTGTTGCTTTTCTCGAAAAATGCAAAACGGCTGAATTCACGATTGAAGATGTTGCCAAGAAACCGGCAAAAAGAACACCGGCAAAACCTTTTACTACTTCAACACTCCAGCAGGAAGCCAGCCGGAAACTTGGAATTTCGGTATCTCAAACCATGACAGTTGCTCAGCGGTTATACGAAAATGGTAAAATTACTTACATGCGTACCGACTCCGTTAATTTGTCGGGATTGGCAATTGCTACCACAAAACAAAAAATTGAAGAATTGCATGGCGAAAACTATGTAAAAATCAGAAATTATATAACGAATACAAAAGGGGCACAGGAAGCGCATGAAGCAATTCGCCCAACATATATGGCAAACGAAACCATAGATGGTTCAAGCCAGGAACAGCGATTATACGAGTTGATATGGAAACGAACAATCGCCTCGCAAATGGAGGATGCAATTCTCGAAAAAACTACAGTTTCAATTGCCATTTCGAACGATATCGAGAAATTTATTGCAACCGGCGAAGTTTTGATTTTCGATGGATTCCTGAAGGTTTACATGGAATCGACAGACGACGATAACAACGGGAATGGAAACGGCGATGTTATAATTCCACCGTTAAAGGCAAAAGATAAATTACAAATGACATCGGTAGTTGCCACACGGCGGTTTACTCAACGTCCTCCGAGATATACGGAAGCATCGCTTGTGAAACGCCTCGAGGAACTTGGCATCGGGCGGCCTTCGACTTACGCGCCAACCATTACAACCATTCAAAACAGGAATTATGTTGTAAAGGAAGATCGCGCCGGAGTTGAACGCAGTTTTGATGTTATAACGCTGAAGAGTGGTAAAATCAGCGAAAAAACCAATGTTGAAGTAACAGGTGTTGAAAAATCAAAGCTTTTCCCAACCGACATTGGAATGGTAGTAACCGATTTTTTGGTGGATAATTTCGACGAAATAATGGACTACAATTTTACTGCAAGTGTTGAGGCTGAATTCGACGATATTGCCGAGGGTAAAAAGGTTTGGAACGAAATGATCGATAAATTTTATCAGCCATTTCACCTCAAAGTTGAAAATGCCACGCAAAATTCTGAACGTTCGAAGGGAGAAAGAATTCTTGGAATTGACCCAAATACAGGGAAACAGGTTTCGGTAAAAATAGGCAGGTTTGGCCCGATTGCACAGTTAGGTGAAGGTTCGGCTGACGGAGAAGGTGAAAAACCACAGTTTTCGAGCTTGCGCGCCGGTCAGCACATCGAAAACATTTCGCTTGAAGATGCACTCGAACTTTTTAAACTTCCACGCGATTTAGGTGAATACGAACATAAAAAAGTAACTGTTTCCATTGGCAGATTCGGTCCGTACATCAGGCACGACAATAAATTTGTTTCGCTCGGCAAGGGTGACGATCCGTATGTGGTAAGTCTCGATCGCGCAATTGAATTAATTGTTGCAAAACGCGATAAAGACGACAAATCGGTAATCAGAATATTTGCGGAAGAACCCGAATTGAAGGTATTGAATGGCAGATTTGGTGCTTATATTTCGTACAAAAAAGGGAATTATAAAATTCCGAAAAAAGTAGAGCCCGAAAAACTGACGCTTGAAGATTGTATGAAAATTATTAAAGAGTCGCCGGAACCTAAAACTAAAAAGGCGAGAAAAAAATAAAGAATAAAGGCAGGTGAATTCATCATTTGCCTTTATTTTTGCCACAAAATTTTTGAAAATGGATGTGCGTTATTATTTTGAACCGGTTGATTTTTCAGGTTTTTACAATTCAGGACATTTAAGCTGGAAGTACTCTCTGGGTTCTGTTATCGAAAAAACCACAACAGCGATTACGAAGGAAAATATTCGTAAAGTAAATGTTGCCATTGTTGGAGTTCCATTCGATACCCGAAACGAAGTTGATAATACTACAGTTGCACCCGATAAAATCAGGGCTGAACTTTATCAACTCGCAAAATTCAGTAATAAAATCTACATTGCCGATTTTGGCAATTTGAAACCCGCAAGCAGTGTAAAAGGTAATTATCAGGCATTACGCGATATTGTTGACTACTTTAACGAATTAAAAATTGTGACTGTAATAATTGGTGGCAGTCAGGATTTAAGTGTTGGTGTTTGCGATGCATTTAAAAACGAAAAGTATTTTTCATATTCAACTGTTGATGCTTTTTTGGATGTAAAACAGGGGAAAGAACCCTTCAATTCTGCCAACTATCTTTCCAGAATATTTTTAAATCAGCCAGAACTTTTTCAATTCAATTTAATCGGGTTTCAAAGTCATTACCTGGTTCCTGAAAATTTGAATAAAATTAAAAGTGTATCCGACCACATCAGATTGGGTAATTTACGCGATGATATTTCTCTTTTAGAACCAGTTTTAAGGAATACGGATTTTTTGTCGTTTGATATTAATTCAATCAAAAGTTCGGAGGCACCGGGAAGTATGAGAATAACCCCAAACGGTTTGAGAAGCGAAGAAGCCTGCCAGTTGGCAAAATATACTGGTGTTAGCGACAGGTTAAAAGTTTTTGGTTTGTTTGATGTAGTTGCCGAAAACGACACCAACAGTTTAACTGTAAAACTTGCATCGCAATTGATTTGGTATTTTCTGGAAGGTTATTTAAATCGCGATAATGAAAACCCTGATACCAACGAAAATAATATCATGTACCAGGTTGAAGTTGTAAGCGTTGACAAACCCATTATTTTTTTTAAAAATTCAATTACCAACCGATGGTGGATGCAAATAGAAACTTCAGATCAAAGTAAGCTACATTTTGCTTGTTCCGAAAAGGAATATGAGCAGGCCTCCAACAATGAGATACCCGAAATTTGGTTTAACTATATTCAAAAAATTGATAGTCTGTTAAAATAAAGCATTCAAGCCAACGTTCTTTGCATACTATGCTAACAGAAGTTTGTATCAAATCACATTTTTTTATTTCTTTAGCAAGAATTGAAAAGACCATTAAAAGCTGCATCCTAAAAGGAGTATGAAAAAAATATTTTCTTTTTTATATTTAGTAATTATCGTTAAATTAGCAGCCTTTAGTCAGCAGGATCCGCAGTTTACAAACAACATGCATTATAAGTTGGGGGTAAATCCAGGGTTTGCAGGCTCCGAGGGTACCATAAGTGGTATTATACTAAATCGTTACCAATGGGATGGATTTAAAGGTGGACCGAAAACATTGGTTTTTAGTGTTGAAGCAGCAATTAATGCATTTGGTTCACCAGGAGGAATTGGTTTAAATATTATTAGCGACGAGTTGGGATTTGAGAAAAATACACAAATAAATGTCAATTATGCATACAGTAAAACCCTTGGAATTGGAAAACTGGGGATTGGTCTGTCGCTTGGATTATTTAATAAAAGCATAAATGGCGAATGGGAAGTGCCGGAAGACAATTTGGGAATATACACACAACCCAGTTCCGACCCGGCAATTCCGCAGGGTGATGTTAGCCAGATGGCGTTGGATGCAGGATTTGGATTATATTTGTCGTCAAATCAATATTTTCTTGGAGCTTCGGTAACACATATCAACCAGGCATCGATTAAATTTAGCGATTTGGCCAGTACATATTTGGTTAGGCACTACTATTTAATGGGAGGATACAATATTAAACTGTCTGATCCGTTATTTGAGTTGCAACCTTCGTTCTTGTTGAAATCTGATCTGGCAAGCTGGCAATTGGATTTAAACGCAAATATTGTTTTTAACAAACGATTTTGGGGAGGAATAACTTATAGGGTGCAGGACGCTATTGCACTTTTAATGGGAATGGAGATGGAGAATGGATTGCGATTTGGTTATTCTTTTGATTTAACAACTTCGGCAATGTCACATTATGGATACGGATCGCACGAGATTTTTGTGAGTTATTCGTTAGACTTGGAAAGAAACCGAAACCAAAAATATAAGAGTATTAGATTTTTATAAAATACACATGAAAAAACTTATTTTAATTGCTTTTGTACTCTGGAGTGTATTCATTTTTACCGGATGTAGCAAATCGGGGAATGGTGAGTTGGTAGGAGTACAAAACAGACCAAAATGGAGAGAAGCCCAGCCTTATGGAATGGTGTTTGTCCGAAAAGGAAGTTTTAACATTGGCCCAAGCGATCAGGATGCAAGTACCGCCGGTATTCCAACCAAAACAGTTTCGCAGGAAGCATTTTGGATGGATGATACAGAAATCACCAATAATGAATACCGTCAGTTTGTATCGTGGGTAAAAGATTCAATTGCCCGTAAAACCCTCGGAGATACTTATCCTGAATTTTTAACCACAGAAGACAGAGATAATAATCCGGTTGATCCGCCTACCATTAACTGGCGCGAAAAGATAGATTGGGATGATCCCGACTACCAAATGGCAATGCAGGATATGTATATTCCTGAAAATGAAAGATTCTTTGGCAAAAAGGAAATAGATCCACGTAAATTGGTTTATGAATACTGGTGGATAGATTTACACCAGGCTGCAAAACGGGCAAATAGCTATAATTATAAAACACAACAATACGAAGGTAATGTATATAATGCTGAAGGCGAGTTGGTTCCAATAACTAACCGGTCATCGTTTATTTTGAAAGATCAGGTACATGTTTATCCCGATACTTTAACATGGATTCGCGATTTTACCTATTCATATAATGAACCACTTGCTACACGTTATTTCTGGCATCCGGGCTTCGACGATTATCCGGTAGTTGGCGTTACCTGGAAGCAGGCACTTGCTTTTTGCAACTGGAGAACCAAAATTCAAAACGATTATCTTGCATCTAAAAAAGAAGCAACTTTGCAGGCATACCGTTTGCCAACCGAGGTTGAATGGGAATATGCAGCCCGCGGAGGGAAAAGTTTTTCGATGTATCCGTGGGGTGGATATTATACCCGCGATCAGAAGGGGGTTTTTCTGGCCAACTTTAAACCGTTACGCGGTAATTATGTTGAAGATGGCGGTATTGCAACCATGAAAGTTGGTAGTTACGATCCCAACGAATATGGTATTTACGATATGTCGGGAAATGTGGCTGAATGGACAGAAACTGCTTACGATGAGGCTGGCTATAACTATTTTGGAGATTTAAACCCAACATTTACCTACAATGCACGGGCCGACGAACCGGCAGTTATGAAACGTAAAGTAATACGTGGTGGATCGTGGAAAGATATTGCTTCTTTTATCCAGGTTTCAACCCGGAATTATGAATACCAGGACACAACCAAATCTTATATTGGTTTCCGCTGTGTCCGCTCCACATTTGGACAGGAATACAAATAATTTTAAACCCTTATTTTATAAACAAAATGAACATTGGAGAACTGATTAAAACAAAAAGGTGGAAAACATTCATGGGCTATGTTTATGGATGGGGTGCTGCAATTGTAATGATTGGTGCACTTTTTAAACTTGAACATCTTAAATACTCAGGCGTGTTGCTTGCGACCGGACTGATTACCGAGGCATTTATTTTCTTTTTGTCTGCCTTTGAACCGCCATTGGAAATGCCCGATTGGAGTAAAGTTTATCCTGAACTGAATGAAGAATATGAACTTGAAGAAATTGAAAAGATTTCAAAGAAAGGTAAAAATGGATTTAATGAATTGTTTGGAAGCAACGAATTAACTCCCGATTTACTAGATAAAGTCGGTAAAGGACTAACAAACTTAAGCAATACTGCAAAAGGAATCAGTGATATTTCGTCAGCTACTCTCGCAACCGATTTGTATGTTAAAAACCTGAGTTCGGCTTCTGAATCGATGAGTAATTTTGCCGAGATAAATCAAAAAGCCAATGTAACTATCGATAAAACTGTTGGAACACTGATTGAGTCGTATTCAACAACAGCGCAAAAAATTTCTGAATCAGGAATCGGTGCAATTGAAAGTATGCATAAAAGCGGAGAGAAATTCACTGCAATATTAGCCGAAACAAGTAAAAAATTAGCCGAAACATATAGTAATGCAGGAAATTCGGTTTCAACCGATATTGAAAGCATAAAAGATAGTTCGAAGCAATATTCCACCAACCTTCAAAAACTGAATGGTAATCTCAGCGCTTTAAATTCAAATTTCGAAAATCAGTTAAAGGGAACAGAAGATCAGTTAAAAGCCAGTCAGAATTTTAGTAAAGATTTGATGGTAATGAACAGTATTCTTGCCTCGTCGGTTGAAGAATTAAAAAGGTACAAGGAAAACGCTGAACAGCTCAACAAACACCTTGAATCATTGAATACCATTTATGGTAACATGTTGGGTGCAATGAGTTATAAAAAGTAATAATTGTAGAAAAGGATTATGGGTGCAAAGAATTGCCCGGAAACCCCGAGGCAAAAAATGATAAATATGATGTACATTGTGCTTACAGCGATGCTGGCACTTAATGTTGCATCAGAAGTTCTTGAAGCATTCAGGTTGATAGACTCCAGCCTCATTCACACATTAAGCGCTGTTGATATGAAGAATAAACAAATTTATACTTCATTCGAACAGGCCTATATCGAAAATCCTGCAAAAGTTCAGGAGTGGAAACAAAAAGCGGATCAGGTTCAGAATATTACAAAAAAGCTGAATGATTACATTTCAAATATGAAAAAGGAACTCGTAATCTATTCAGGTAGCGAAAAAATTGGTCCTGATTATCAGTATAAACCTGGTTCATTTATTCTTGTAACCCAAGAAGGTGATAGTCTTGAAATTAAAAAGCAGGATGATTTAAACGGCACCTCTGAATTTATGATTAAACAAAAAAAGGCTGAGGAACTGAGGGCGAATATAGTTGCTTATAAAAATGAGTTGGTTAGCGTTCTTGGTGAAGAGGAACCTGAATTAAAAGAAACGATTTTACGTGCTTTGGAAACACCTGATCCGTCAGGAGCTGGCGTAAGAGATAAAAAAACATGGGAATCACTTCATTTCGAAAATACGCCCATGGCAGCCATACTTACCGTACTTTCAAAAACTCAGATCGATGTTAGAAACTCAGAATCAAATGTTTTGAATTACCTGTATTCACAAATTGATGCAGGTTCGTTTAAGTTCAATAAACTCGGCGCAAGGATTATTGCAAATTCAAATATTGTTTTCCAGGGAGAACCTTATGAGGCAGAAGTTTTTTTAGCAGCCGAAGATACTACCCAGCAACCTGAAATATTTATTAATGGAAGGCAGGCTGAGGTTAAGGAAGGTAAAGCCATTTATAAGGTAAGCACAGCGGAATCTGGAGTATTTAAATGGAATGGATTGATAAAATATAAAACACCCGACGGGATTTTTAAAGATTACAAATTCGAACAAACTTACCAGGTTACAAAACCCGGGATAACCATGTCGGCAACCCGAATGAATGTTTTTTACAGAGGATTGGACAACCCATTTGATATTGCCGGAGGAATACCAAAGGAAGATTTGGAAGTTGAAATGACCAATGGAAAGGTAACAAAATCAGGTGATACATTTATTGTTCGGCCAACCGACCTTGACGAATCAGGTAAAAAAACCAAAATTACGGTTTATGCAAACATTAACGGAACAAAAAGATTGATAGGCGCTACTGAGTGGCGCGTAAAACCCGTTCCACCACCTATTGCACAGGTAGCTGGAAAATCAAGTGGTGACATAAGAAAGGAAGTTCTTACTATTCAGGACGGGGTATTGGCTGTTCTCGAAGACTTTGATTTCGATTTTAAATATAAAGTAACTGAATTTGAATTACAAACTACTACAGGCGGTTATACCGATATTAAAAAATCAAAATCGAACCGGTTTACACCTGAACAAAAAGAAATGTTAAAAAGAGCACAACTTGAAAGTTTTGTTTATATAGGAAGTATTAAAGCAATTGGAGATGATGGAAGTACCCGCGATCTCACTCCACTTACGTTCAAAGTAAAATAATTATGAAAAAATTAGTTGCATATTTAGGAGTGGTTTTATTCCTGCTTGTTTTTGCAGGAAAACAATCGGATGCCCAGATTGTAAATGGCGTGGTTAAGCACACCGATATTATTCAGAAAAAACCAATGCCATTACCATCAGTTCGTGAAGCCGACGTGTTTTGGTCGAAAAAAATATGGCGAATCATCGATTTGCGCGAGAAAATGAACTTGCCGCTATATTATCCAACAGTAGAAATGGAAGGAAGAATGAACCTGATTTCTTTGCTGCTTGATGGTATTGAAAACGGTGGAATTACACCTTACGATGCAAGTATGGATGATGATTTTAAAGTGCCAATGTCGTTTGAACAGGTGAAGGCATCATTCGGGGCAGAAGCAACAGTTGAAGAAAAAATTGATTTTGACACCGGCGAACGTACACAGGTTACTGTTCAGGGAGAAATTCGCCCGACGGATATTAAGCAATACCTGATAAAGGAAGAATGGTATTTCGACAAGCAAAATTCAACAATGAATGTTAGAATTCTTGGAATTTGCCCTATTCGCGAATTTGTTAGGGCTGGCGATGCATCAGGACAGGTACAGCGACAGAAACTTTTCTGGATTTATTATCCAGAGGCACGACCGCTGTTGTCAACCAATTTGGTGTTAAATCCTTATAATTCAGCTCAACAGGTATCTTTTGACGATTTGTTTATTAAAAGAACATTTAACAGTTATATTACAATCCAGGAAAACGTTTATAATAACCGCAATATCAGTGATTATTTAACTGGTAAGGAAGCAATGCTGGAATCGAAACGTATTGAAGATGAAATTTTCAATTACGAGCAGGATCTTTGGGAATATTAACAGGTAAAAAAATGAATACAAACCTTATGTTTTCATAAGGTTTTTTTTTCGACTTATTGCTCAAAAGTTAAAGTGTCAGGTAAAGCCAATAGTTTCTAATGAAAAAAGCAATCATATATTTTGGAATCGCCCTTGGATTGCTTTTCAGTTCATGCCAAAAATCCAATAACTATTTGCCGGGAAGGGAAGAAAAAAGAGGACAGTGGTTTGAACCTACTCCCTATGGAATGGCTTACATTAAAAGGGGATCGTTTAACATTGGTCCGTCTGACGATGAAATCAACCAGTTTACAAGAACAAAAACAGTTTCGGTTGAAGCTTTTTGGATGGATGATACCGAAATTACAAATAACGAATACCGACAGTTTGTTTTTTGGGTACGCGATTCAATAGCCCGTAAACTGTTGGGCGAAACCTATACTGATTTTGTAATAACGGAAGATCAAAACGAGGTTCCACTTGAAAAACCAGTTATCAACTGGGACGAAAAAATTGATTGGAAAGATCCGGAAATGAAATTGGCAATGAATGATATTTATATACCGGAGAATGAACAACTGACTTTTATTAAAGAGGTTGATTCGCGGAAATTAATTTATGATTATTACTGGGTTGATTACAGGCAGGCTGCAAAACGAAGTAACAGTTACAATTACGAAACCAAAAAATACGATGGAGTTGTTTCCAACAGCGATGGCGAAATAGTACCAATAGAAAACCGGGGAACTTTTTTAATGCACGAATCAACTCCGGTTTATCCCGATACACTTTGCTGGATACGTGATTTTGCCTACACTTACAATGAACCACTTACATTAAAATATTTTTCTCACGCTGCTTTTGACGATTATCCGGTGGTTGGAGTTACCTGGAAACAGGCAAACGCTTTTTGCAACTGGCGAACCAATCTGAAAGTGTTGTCAAATAAACGCAGCAATGAAACTCCGGCACACGAATTCAGGCTTCCAAGCGAAACCGAATGGGAAATGGCTGCAAGAGGTGGATTGGCAAATAGCGTTTACCCATGGGGAAGTTATTATGCCCGCAACGATATGGGTTGTTTTGTGGCGAATTTCAAGCCTCTCCGGGGAAATTATGTTGCCGATAGTCCGTCAACTGCAACTACAATGCGGGCAGGCGAGTTCGATCCAAATCCGTACGGATTGTATGATATGGCGGGAAATGTTGCGGAATGGACAAATACAGCCTTTTTTGAAGCTGGTTATGAAACAATTGACGATATTAATCCTGAATTACAATATGATGCCAAAACTGATGATCCACCGGTGATGAAACGTAAAGTGGTGCGTGGAGGCTCGTGGAAAGATATGGCATATTTTATACGCACATCGACCCGGAGTTTTGAATATCAGGATACTACTAAATCATTTATCGGGTTTCGTTGCGTACGTTCTTCGTTCAGAAACGATATGAAAAACCGTTAATCAGAATTAACATAAAATAAAAAAGAGCGGAAAACCGCTCTTTTTTATTATCAATTTTTGTAGTTTTTATTTTGCTGGTTGCTTAAAAATGGCGTCATCAAATTTTTCGTTAAACTTAACTTCTTCCATTAAAATTAAAGCAGTTCCCATTGGCGATTTCGATTCAATTTTCATTGGCATTGTTATACCGTCAATGGTTTTATTATCGCTCATAATTTGCTCAACATCCACGGTTTGACCCTGTGCACTAACTTTAGCTTTTACTCGTAAAATATAAAAAGTCTGTGAATCGATAAAATAATCTTTCGGATTTCCATCTGAAGAAGTAAGTTTTATGCGATACGCTTCTTTCCCTTCAACATTAACCTTTCCCATAAGTTCGGCAGTGCTGCCTTTTTTGTCATAATTATACAATTCCCCTTCCATGTCTGCCTGTTGCTTAGCCTGAGTCAGTTGATCTCCGGCCAGTTCCTGAGGATCAGGACCTACCCAAGGTGCAATCATCCATCCTTTTTGACCGTCAAAAGCCTGGATCATTTTTTGACCCTGCATTTCGATGGATACGAGGAACATTCCGGGTTTTTTAATTTTCATTTCCATCGGCATTTCCATTCCCATCTGACTTACTTTCGCTTTTATATAAAACGAATTTACTGCCATCATTTTTTCCTGACCAACTGCCTTAAAATGTTTATCAAGAACTTCGTTTAAAGTTTGTGCCTTTGCCACATTTACCAATGCAATAATTATTGCAAATACTGTAATTACTGATTTTTTCATTGAGTTGTTTTTAATTTTTGCTTGTTTTTTAAATATGATTAGTAATAAATTGAATTGAAAAATTACGCAGATTTTTTAGCTAAAAATATATTTCGGCCATAATATTATCAAACTGAATTCCTTTTTTAATAAGCAGGTCGCGAACTTCAACTACCATCAATGCCTGACCACAAATATAGTATTTTACATCCGGCAGTTTTTCAATAGTATTCAAATAATCAGTAACGCGGCCGGGAAATGTATTACATGATGTTTCGCCGGAGCAGCAACGCACATAATTTTCATCGAGTTCCTGTTCCAGTTCATCTTCAAAATAAAACTGGTTGATATGGCGTACCCCGTGTATCAGTTTTTTGGTTGATAAACCCGATTTTATCATGCTGTAAAATGGCGCAACACCCGTTCCGGTGGCAATCCACCAGGCTTTTTCGCGAGTTCCCAGAAAACTTCCATAAGGTGCTGACACAAGAATTTCTTCACCCGGAATCATAGCAGCCAGTTTCGGAGTTAAAAATCCGTCATCTTTAACATTGAAAAGAACGCGTACTTCATTTTCTTTATTCCCGCTGCAGATACTGTAAATACGGGGAGGATGAGTTTTATTGACTGCGATTTTTACAACCTGCCCGGGTTTAAAATCAAATTCACGCAAAAACGAAATAACATGAACTCCGGAAGAAATTTCTTCATTATTTGTAAGAGTGTAAGATTTTAGAGACGAGTTATTATATTGATTTCCTTTTTTTTGCATAATCTAAACAGCATTTGTTCTTTAAGAATGTATTACAATTAATGAAGATACTGATTGGACTTAAATATCGGTTAATTTATTGAATTTTTAATTGCTGAGTTGCGGTGTTCTTTTTTTGTTTGCAAACAATGGTTTAAATCGCTAACTCCTTTTTAAAATATTTAAAAAGAATCTTGTTTGATATATATTTTATTCTGATCTTCGTCGGTGAAAATAGTATGGAGAAATTATTTAAAAATACAGGAAATCAAAGTCTTACAGTTGAATCTAAAAAGACTGGTCATAAAAAACAGATTCTGCGCGCCATATATTTTAATGGTTCACTTTCGAATTCTGAACTGGCAAAGATCATTAATTTAAGTACTCCAAAAATTAACAGTTTATTGATTGAATTGATTGATGATGGATTGGTCGGGGATTTGGGACGAGGTGATTCCAGCGGTGGAAGACGTCCAAATATATATGGATTGGTAAAGGACGGATTTTATGTTGTGGGCATCACCATCAACATAAACCGAACAATCATATCAATATTCAACAGTAATAATGAATTGGTTAGCGGGCCTCATTATTTTCAGATAAAAATGCAATCGGATATTACCATTTTTAACCGTGTTAACGAAATGCTGGAAAAAGTGGTTGCAGAAAGCCATATTCCTTACCATAAAATTATTGTTGCCGGTATCGAACTCCCCGGTTTAATAAATTTAAAACAGGGAATTAATAAAACCTATTTCCCCGATATAGATAACCTGTTCGAAGAACTTCGTAAAATATTTGGTATTCCGGTTTTCTTTAATCACGATTCAAAAGTACGAACCTTTGCAGAGCAGCACTTTGGACTGGCAAAAAACAAAAAACATGTTTTAATGCTACAGGCCGACTGGGGTTTGGGATTGGGAATAATTATAAACGGTAAATTGTATTCGGGTAAGAGCGGGTATTCAGGCGAATTTGGACATCTTCCCATTGTCGATAATGGTGTTTTGTGTGCCTGTGGCAAAAAAGGCTGTCTCGAAACAATGGTTTCTGCAGTGGCCATTTCACGAATGGCAAAAGAAGGAATTCAAAAAGGGAACTTATCGCTGATAACCGAATTGGTACAAAACGATTTGGAAAAGATTGATATTTCAATTGTTATCCAGGCAGCCAACCAGGGCGACCAGTTTGCAATTTCGTTATTTTCCGAAGCCGGGCATTGGTTGGGCAGAGGAATAGCTTATTTGATTCAGATTTTTAATCCCGAGCTAATCATTATTGGTGGACGGGTGGCAGAAGCCAGCCAGTTTATTCTGGCACCTATTCAACAAGCCATCCACACATTTAGTAACCGCGATATCAGCGAAAATACTGAAATTAAATTTTCTGAACTGGGTTCAAAAGCAGGTACAATTGGTGTGGCTGCTTATGCCCTCGAAAAATTATCAATGATAAAGTAGAAATTATGGAGTTAAATTTTACAAATGTTGAAAAGGCATTCTATGAAGATGCCAGCATTAAGAGCATTTCAACGCAAATTCCGTATATAACCGTAGAAAGTTTTCCAAAATTAGGGTTGCTTTCGGCGTTAAGTTTTATTGAGTGGGTAATAGAAAATCCAAACGGTGTTGTTAGTTTACCGACAAGTAAAACAGCGCAATATTTTATTTATTATACCCATTTTATTCTCGATAACTGGGAAAATCAACAAGGAAAAGTTTTACTCGAAAAGTATGGATTGAAGGGAAGCAAAAAACCCGATTTGAGTAATTTGCAATTTGTACAAATGGGCGATTTTTATCCAATAAGTTCTGAACAACACAACAGTTTGTACAATTTTGCCAAAGTAAATTATATCGAAGGATTTGGATTGAAAATGGAGAATTCGTTGCTGATAAAATCGGAGGATATAAAACTGGCCGACGAAAAACATTTTCTGGAAATTTTTCACGATTACAATATTGATTTGACACTTCGGTTCAGAGAAGCAAAGAATGCTTTGGAGAAAATTCAGCAGGAATCGGTTTTTAAAATCGATAACTGGTGTACTTGCTATGAAAACGAGATTCGCAAAAAAGGTGGAATCGGATTTTTTCTTGGAGGAATTGGCCCTGATGGACACATAGCATTTAACACGCAGGGTACCGATCATTTTTCATCAACAAGGTTAACAAAAACCAATTTTGAAACGCAGGCAGTTCTTGCCGCCGATTTGGGAGGAATTGAAGTATCAAGAAATCGCCTTGTTATTACGGTTGGTTTAGGAACACTAGGTTTTAATCCGAAAGCAAAAGCAATTATTTATGCAGCCGGAGAAGCAATTGCTGATACTATAAAAACTGCATTAGAAAGTAAACCAACAGTTATAGCTCCTGCAACCTCGCTTCAGAAACTCGAAAACAGCAGGTTTTATTTAACAGATGGAGCCGCTGTTAAACTCGAAGACAGTATCGATAATTTTTACAGAAGCGGTGACTGGACTCATCAGAAAACAGAACGTGCTGTAATTGAACTCTGTAAAAAAATAAACAAATTCGGGCCAAAACTTGAACTCGACGATTTAAAAACCGACAAATATTGCAGGCTTATTCCAAAGTTAAATGACGATACTGTTCAATCGGTTATCGACTCAATTTTGGCAAAGCTTCAAAGAGGAATGGAGAAAGAAGTTAACCAGGTTTATTATCACACGGGTCCACACCACGATGATATAATGCTCGGAATTATGCCTTCAACAAACCGACAATCACGCGATGCCAGCAACGAGCTTCATTTTTCCGTTTTAACTTCCGGGTTTACCGCTGTAACAAATCGTTTTCTTCTCGATTTGCTGAATGATACAAAAGATTTAATCATCAATGGTAGAATTCAAATGGTAAATTATACCGATTTTTTCAAAGATGGTTATAAATACAAGTGGGATAAAGACATTTATCATTACCTCGATAATATTGCTGCGCAAAATAACGACGAAAAACGGAGGGGAGTTTGTCACAGGGCAATCAGAGCAATGGTTTCAATCTGGAATATTAAATCAAAAGATGAACTTCGCGATGTTATTTACGAAATTATTTCGACACTGAATAAGAGTTACGACGGCAGTAAAAATCCACCGAAAATTCAAAAACTGAAGGGGATGATCAGGGAGTTTGAAGAGGAACTGGTATGGGCTCATTACGGTATAATGGTGAAAAATGTACACCATTTGAGGTTAGGTTTTTACCAAGGAAATACCACTTCGGGGCAATCCAATTTTGAGGGCGATGTTTTACCGATTCTTGAAGATTTCAGAAAATATAAACCAACTGTAATAAGTTTGGCGATGGATCCACAGGGTAGCGGGCCAGATACGCACTATAAGGTTTTACAGGCAATTGCCAAAGCTGTTGAAGCCTGGAGTAAGGAAGAGGATTTGAGTAAACTCAGAATTGTAGGTTACAGGAATGTTTGGTTTAAATTCAATCCTTGGGATGTCGAAGTAATTGTTCCGGTTTCATTAAACTCGCTGGCAACACTCGACAAGTCTTTCTCAGAATGTTATGTGACACAGGTAAATGCATCGTTCCCGAGTTACCAACTCGATGGTAAATTCAGTGAACTTACCCAACGTGTTTGGTTCGAGCAGCATAAACAGATTGAACTTTTATTGGGCAAGGATTTTTTCTATCAGAACAATTCTCCGCTTTTAAGAGCAACACATGGAATGGTTTTTCACCGCGATTTAAATGTTGAGCAGTTTCTGCAGGAAGCATTTAAACTTGAAAAATCGGTGGTGGGGAATTAAATGCGTGAATGTTACAATGCATGAATGCATGAATGAAAAAAAGATTAAGAAATGTGTCGGCCTTTAGGTTATGAAAAAACGAAGTCAAAAAATAATGCAAGAATGCTTTAAAGTTTGAATACAGCTTTTAAAACTAAAGCTAATTTTAATCAAAAAAAATAAGATGAAACTTGTAATTCATAAAACATACAAAGAGATAAGTACCTGGACTGCAGAATATATTGCAAAACGAATCAACGAATTCAATCCAACCGAAAAAAAGCCTTTTGTTTTGGGTTTACCAACAGGATCTTCACCGCTCGGTACATATAAAAAATTAATCGAGTTAAACCATTCGGGAACTGTTTCGTTTAAAAATGTCGTTACTTTTAACATGGACGAATATGTAGGTTTACCCGAAGATCATCCTGAAAGTTATCACAGTTTTATGTTTGAAAATTTCTTCAATCACATCGATATCGACAAAAAGAATATTCATATACTGAATGGAAATGCTTCAGATTTGGCAAAGGAATGTACTGATTTTGAAGAGAAAATAAAGTCGTTTAACGGAATTGAACTCTTTCTGGGAGGAATGGGTGCCGACGGTCACCTGGCATTTAATGTACCCGGTTCATCGTTGCTTTCGCGCACCCGACAGATAAATCTGAATTACGATACCATCATTTCAAATTCGAGGTTTTTCGATAACGATATGAATAAAGTGCCTAAACAGGCGTTGACAGTTGGAGTACAAACTGTGCTCGACTCGAATGAAGTGGTGATAATTGTTAACGGGTATAAAAAAGCCCGTGCATTGCAAAAAGTAGTTGAGGAGGGCATCAATCACATGTGGACTCTTTCTGCACTGCAACATCATCCAAACGGAATTATTGTTTGCGATGAGGACGCAACATTGGAATTAAAAGTTGGAACCGTAAAATATTTTAAGGAGTCGGTGTAGGAAAATGGAAGACCGGAGTAAATAGAAAGAAATTTTTAAACTTCCGACTTCGGACTCCGGTCTTCCGACTTTCTTTTATCTCTTCAAAAATTTCACTTTGTATTTCGCTGCTTTTTCAACCTCAGTCCTGCTGAAAGGATCTGCATGATACTGGTTATTAATATACATCCCAGTTTGGTTGAGATAAAAATCGCTTGCCGGAATTCCACTGGTTCCAGTGGGAATTACGGTTTCTGAAGCATCCCAGTTACTTACATCGAAAATATGGCGGTGAGAAGCGCCATGATTCACATTATACAAATTATTATACGAATACGAATACGGACAAACGGTATGATAACTTCCGGGCATTTCAAAAGGTCCGCGGTTTAAATGAAATGTTTTGTCAAGAATACTAACTACTCCCAGTGGATGACCAATGGTAAAAGTGTGTATTTTTCCCCAGTTCGGGAGTTCTGAATTTTCCCCATTCTGCGTAGTTAAATCTGCAACAGTTTCTTTAAACGAACGAACAACAATTGCATCGAAAGTCTCGGTTTCAGTAGTAGTTTTATCATCAATCCATCCTGATGATTTTTCAGGCAAAATATTCAGCATCAAATTTTCGAGTAAAATCCGCTGTCCCTTTAAACCGGTAAAAAGCTCGGGCGAAAGATCGTCTTTTATCAGGTTTTCGCACACTTTCCGGAAAAGTATCTCAAAAACTGAAGCTGCAATACTTTCACGTGTTAACTCAAAATTCCAGTCTTCCAGTTTATTAAGTGTTTCTTTTTCTATTTCGTTTAAGTCAGCAGCAATTTTAATGGCATTTATAAAAACAGGAGTAAATTGTTCTGCTTTTTTCGATTTAACATCGCGGTGCATCGCTTCAATGTCTTCAATTCCTAATAATTCCTTTTCTTCCAGCATTTCCCGAATCCGGTCGATCCGGTCGGATGTGGCATACCAGTAACTGATGTAATATGGATAATCGTCGGGTACAGTTTTATTGTTGGCCGACGAAACGTAACCACGTTTAGGATTAAATTCAAAAGGTAATTCTTCAAAAGGTACCAAACCTGTCCAATCATATTTACTGCTGTCGCCAGGATAAATCTGAATGCCATTTCCGGCACGTATTGGAACACCTGCACTGCATTGTAATCCAATGTTTCCGGCTGCATCAGCATATACAATGTTTTGGCTTACCGATTTAAAAGTTTTTACGGCATCTCTGAAATCGAACCAGTTTTTTGCGCGGTTCAGTAAAAATACCGAACGGATTTCGCTGCTCATTTCGTTACCCAGCCAGTGAATTGAAAGCGGAATTTCAGCTCCCTTTTTAAAATCGTTCACAATGGGACCGCGGTGAGTGAATTTCAAAGTTTTTTCAATGTCTTCTCCTTCTTTTGTTTTTATGATTTCAGTTTTTATCAGTAAATCTTTCCATTCATCATCTAGTAAATATTTTGTTGAATCTTCATTCAGTTTTTCAGCATAAAAATCAAGGTCATCAACCATAACATTGGTCATTCCCCATGCAATGGAATCGTTGTGGCCGGCAATCACGAAAGGTTGTCCGGGTAAAACAAGTCCGGTAACATTTAATTTCCCTTCAACATTTTGGTGCATTTGGTACCAGATTCCGGGCGACATTAATTCAAGATGCATATCGTTGGCCAGCAGCGGTTTTCCGGTTTTGCTTTTTTTGCCCGAAACTGCCCAGTTATTGCTGCCATAAAAAACCTGGGCTCCTAATTCTTCAAGGTTGCTGCCTGCCGATAAAATTGTCTCGCCAATATTAATTTCAGACGAAAGAAAATCACTGAAAATTGCTGTTTTATGGTTTTCAGCAACAGGAATTAAATCCTGAATTTGCTCATCAGAAACCTTTCCATGTAACTGGTTTAGAAAAAATTCGGTTCCCCATCCCGATGTTAAATCCCACGACATATAACCAATAAGGTTGATTGAATGCACAGCCTGCCACGGTTCGGGATGATAACCTAAAATTTTAAACTCGGGTGGTAGCGGATAACTGTTAATATATTGATTTACACCATCCGAAAAGGCTTCGAGTGCCTTAATTATTTCCGGAGAAGCGCCTGCAAGTATTTTTTCAGATTTTTCCTGGATACGCAGAGACCGCATCAGCAAATCGGTATTTACCTGATCTTTTCCTAAAATCTCAGACAGTCTGCCCTGTGTTACCCGACGAAGCAAATCCATTTGCCACAAACGATCCTGAGCCATTGCAAATCCTACAGTACGGTACAAATCAGATTCATTTTCTGCATAAATGTGAGGAATTCCCAGCGAATCGCGCCAAACGTTCACTTCTTCCGATAGCCCGGTCAACTGAATATCTTTTGAATAATCAGGAATAGCAGCCTTTTTGATATAATTTAAAATAAAAAAGCCTGCGATGACCAACAAAACAATTAATACTATTACACCTGCCAGAATTCGTTTTAAGGTTTTCATTATTTGAACTTTTATGAATTTTAAAAAAGAGAGTGAAATTTACTGAATCAAATTCAATATTTAATATATTTAATCCGGTAAAAATTAAACTTATAATTATGAAAAAACTGATTATCCTTTTGTTTTTGGGAATTTACTCGCTAGCCGGAATTGCACAGGAAGCTGACAAAATTCTTGGTATTTGGTGGAACGATGAAAAAACTACCAAAATTAAAGTTGAGAAAAAAGACGGCAAGTATATTGGAACTATAGTATATATGATTCCTGAAAAATATGTGAATGGTAAACCGCCGGTTGATGATAAAAATCCGGATGTTAAATTACAAAGCCGATCCTTGATTGGACTACAGATTTTATCGGGATTTGTTTATGAAACAGGTGACAAAGAATGGGCAAACGGAACAATTTACGATCCCAAATCGGGGAAAACATACGATTGCTATGCGTGGCTCGAAAGCAATGATTTGTTAAAACTAAAGGGATTTGTTATGGGAATGCGTTTCGTCGGAAAAAGTTCGGAGTGGTACAGAACAACCTTATAAGAAATTAACAATCCCTGATACAAAATCGGGATAAAAAAAGCGGAAATTTAAATGTGGAATTTCCGCTTTTTTTATCCCGAAACCTGAACATCAAAACCTGCTGATTTTACTTTTCCCGCAATCGAATTCAATTCGTGCAGGGAAATTTTTTCAAGGGTGTCAACAGGCGTATCGCGCGCAATAGTATAAATCATCACTTGTGATGGTTTTATTTTTTTCAGTAATTCAATCCACTCATAAATTTCTTTTTCAGAGGTATTGTCAACGGTTTGTTCTTTATAAGTGCCTCGTACAAAAAGCGTTTGTATAATTACTTTTCCATGAAAAGCAGCCAGCTGATCAACAGTTTTTGACAAATTAAAATTTTTATTGGGGCAATCGAGTAACTGAATTGTTTCTTCAAAAGCAGAATCGAGTTTCTGGATATTATCATCAACTTTCAATAATGCCCGAAAAACCTCTTTTTTATGAATCATTGTAGCATTCGAAAGAACCGCTATCCGGGCTTTGGGCGAAAGCAGATCCCGAAGTTCAATCGTGTCGTCAATTATTCCGGCAAATTCGGGATGCAGCGTGGGTTCACCGTTTCCTGCAAAAGTAATTACATCGGGCAACATATTTTCTGCAACCATCTCTTCCAGCTTTTCTTTCAGTTTTTGCTGAACTTCAATTCGCGATGGTAAAACTGCTTTTGCTTCATATTTTTTGGGATTGCGCCCACACTCGCAGTAAATACAATCGAAGGAACAGACTTTTACATCGGTTGGGAGTAAATTAATCCCCAGCGAAACACCCAACCGACGGCTTTTTACAGGTCCAAAAATTATTTTATCGAAGAGAAATGTTGGCATATTTTTATTTTGTACGACAAAGATAAGTTGTTACTTTCTTATGTGAACTATGTGCCTGTTGTGGTTTGGAAATTTAACCACATAGACACATAGTTCACAAAAGTCTATTTTTAAGAAGAATTAAATCAAGCGTTTCACTTTACTTTTTTCCGTGAACTTCATCGTTTTAAAATCAATTCCACTAATCAAATTAACTCCTGGTTTTTTCCCTACCTCAAAACTTCCAAACCTATCTTCTATTTTCAATGCTTTTGCACCGTTTAAACAAGCCCAATGCAACAGTTCTTCCAATTTCAATTCGGGGAAATGAAGTTGTAGTGTAATCAATTCAGACAAAACAGAAAGCCCGTGATTTGAAGCCAGACTATCAGTTCCAATGCAAAGGTTCAGGTTTTCATCCTGAAACATCGAAATTGGGGGAAGTTGATTTTCGATATATAGATTTGAATTTGGGCAGAGTACAAAAAAAGTATTATTCATTGAACGTGTTTCTTTCAACTCTTCCAAATCTTCTTTTCTTGTAAATGTGTTGTGCACCAAAAGCAACTGGTTTTCGGATGGGAGATGTTCAAGAATCGAAATTAATGAACTTTTTCCAGTTGGTATAAAATGCGAAATATCTATTCCTAGATTATTGGTAAGGTGATTTGTAATGGCACCGGATCCGTTTTTATAAAACTCTTCCTCGCTTTCACTCTCCTGATTATGAATTGTTAATAAACTTTTTTCGGCAATTGCATTTTCTTTGATTTTAGCGAACAGTGGTCTCGAAACCGAATAGGGAGAGTGCGGAACAATAGAATTTGAAAGTTGGTTGACCTTGAACTGAACCTGAACAAATTGTGCGTAATCGAAAGCTCGCTCAGCTCTTGAAGGATGAAAACCAAACGATTCGATAAAAGTATGGTAAAAGATTTTGCTTTCTTTTTTAGTGTCAATGGTAAGTGTTGAATTTGAAATATCTCCCACTGCAACGGTACCTGAAGCCCACATCTTACGGTCGGCCACCTGAATTGACTTTTCTACGTCGTCAGTTTCCTGGTTTCTCAATTGATTGATTTTTCCAATAAATCCGCCAATGCCGATTTTTTCTTCAATTTTCCCTTTCAGGTGCGAAAGTTCAAGATGACAGTGGGTGTTTACAAATCCCGGCACCAAAATTCCGCTGTAAAATTCCAGCCCCGATTGTTCTTCAAAATTTTCATTATTTCCGCTGATTGAAACAATTGTTCCATCGGGGTTGCAGGTTAAAATTCCATTTTTTACGGGTGGCTGGTTGATCGGAAAAATATATGTAGCTGCAATTTTTCTCACGGAATTTTTTTAGGAGTTTCAAATTCAAGTAAATCATTTTTTCTGCCCGAAAAACCTTGCTCGGTTTCGCTCAGTTTATTCATTACTTCGCGATACATTTTTTCGAAATTCTTTGGACTACTGGCGTAATAAAGAAATGATTTTTCGAAAACTGAATCTGCAACTTCGTATTTTGCCAAAACAGAATAATAGAAATTGACAGATGAACTTTTTCTGACAATTGAGTCGCTTTGCATGTGGTTAAAAGTAGCTTCCGCCAAATGAATATCGACAAGCATATTTATCATTTGCTTTTCTCTAATGAGATGGTGTGGTTTTTCAATAACCTCCCTGTCGCACGAAATGAATACGATGACAACTAAAGCAATTATGAATCCTGTTTTTTTCATGTTATATCTTCAGGGCCAAATTAGTTATAGTTGCTCCACAATTCAAAAAATCAGCGTTAAAAAAACTAATTTCATACCAGAGCACATATTATCCAAAAATATTTCTGAATACTTCTTCAACCCGGCCGGCTTTTACTATCTCTATTTTGTATTTCTGACTATCGAAGCTTTTATTGTGAGCAGGTATATAAATTCTATTAAAACCCAGTTTTTCTGCTTCCGCAATTCGTTGTTCAACCCGGTTTACCGCGCGAATTTCGCCTGTCAATCCTACTTCGCCTGCAAAGCAATATTTGTGGTTGATGGTTACATCGATGTTCGATGAAAGAATCGAACAAATAACTGCCAAATCTGTTGCCGGATCGCTGATTCTCAATCCCCCTGCGATATTCAGAAAAACATCTTTTTGCACCAGTTTAAATCCGGCCCGCTTTTCGAGAACAGCCAAAAGCATATTCAATCTTCTCAAATCGAAACCGGTGGAAGAGCGCTGCGGGGTTCCGTATGCTGCTGTGCTTACCAGTGCCTGAATTTCAATGAGGAAAGGCCGAACTCCTTCGATAGTCGATGCAATTGCAGTACCACTCACATGATCACTGACTTTCGAGATAAGCTGTTCTGAAGGATTGAGAATTTCGCGCAATCCATCGCTTTCCATTTCAAAAATACCAAGTTCGTTTGTCGATCCAAAGCGGTTTTTATTCGATCGTAAAATCCGGTACATGTAATTGGTATCGCCTTCAAACTGTAAAACCACATCAACCATGTGTTCCAGAACTTTTGGACCTGCCAGGCTGCCTTCTTTTGTAATGTGACCGATTAATATTACTGCAACCCCTGTTTTTTTTGCATACTTTAATATTGCCGAGGTGCATTCCCTAACCTGCGATACCGAACCTGGAGAAGATTCGATGGTTTCGGTGGAAATGGTTTGAATAGAGTCGATTATCAATAAATCGGGTTTAATTTGTTCGGTGTGGGCCATTAAAAGTTCGAGTGAAGTTTCACTCAGGAACAAGCAGTTGTTGTTGTCTGAATTTAATCGTTCGGCACGCAGTTTTATTTGCTGCAGGCTTTCTTCGCCCGAGGTGTATAAAATTTTAAGTTCCTTTAAAACAAGTGCCAGTTGAAGTGCCAGCGTAGATTTGCCAATTCCGGGATCGCCACCCAAAAGAATTAACGAACCCGGAACTATTCCACCTCCGAGCACCCGGTTAAATTCTTCAACTGGCACCGAAATGCGTTTATTTTGTAAGGTTTCAATTTTATCGAGTGTCAATGGCTGGTTCCCTGCAATCTGAACAGAAAGTTTTCCGGTAGTTTGTTTTTTACTGACTATTTCTTCAACATAACTGTTCCATTCGTTGCAAGCCGGGCATTTACCAATCCATTTTGACGATTGAGCGCCGCAATTCTGGCAGGTGTAAATGCTTTTGGTTTGGACCATCAATCAAGGGTTTTAATTTTATCGATGATATCGCTGGTTGATATACCCGGCACAAGGTCGAGGGTTTCCACTTTACCACCATGAGCAAGCACTGTATCGGAACCCGCAATTTCATGAATTTTATATTGATTGCCTTTTACAAGGATATCAGGGATAATTTGAGCAATCAAATCGGCCGGGGTTTCTTCAGGAAAAATAATTACTGCATCGACAAAGCAAAAGGCCGCGAGCACAATTGCCCTCGACTCAACACTTAAAATAGGTCGGTTTCTTCCCTTTAATATTTCTACCGATTTATCGTCGTTCAACCCAACAATCAGTTTTGTTCCCATTTCAGCCGATTGAACCATTGAATCGACATGGCCGTGATGAACAATATCGAAACACCCGTTAGTGAAAACAATAGTTTCCTTGTTTTCTCTCCAGGTTTTCAGGGTGTTTTCAAATGATTTGAAATCGGGAAATATTTTTGAATTGATGTTTATCTTCATCCGTTTTATTCTGGTAAACTTGAGGGTATAAAAATAGAAAAACCTTGCAGCTAAAAAAACAGAATGACCCGATTTATGTCAATTCCTTTCAGACCAACTGAATTTTTTACCTGAAATAAATCCTTTTACAGATTTTTCCACACTTGCACATTCGTTATTAAAATCGTGTTCGAAAAATAATATATAATCAATTTTTGCTGCTTCTTCCAGAAAAATCTCTTTTTCTTCCATCGCTTTTCCGGGGTACAAATCGTAGGCAGCCAGCCACAGCAGCGGGATGTTGGCAGCTGTTGGAATCAGGTCGGCCATATATACAACGGTTTTATTTTCGAATCGGATATACGGAATCATTTGTCCGGGAGTGTGGCCATCGTAAAATCTGACATCGAAATTTGTAAAAAGTTCACCTTCGTTTTCTACCAGATTTAAATTCCCGGTGTTAAAAAGAAAATGTAAAACTTCGGAGTGATATGCTGCTTTTTCGCGTGCATTCGAGATTTTGGCATGTTCCCACTGTGTTTTGCTGCACCAGTATTTTGCATTTGGGAAAACAGGAACCAGCTTTCCATTCTCAGTTTTTATTGCACCTGTGCAATGATCCCAATGTAAATGAGTAAAAAGTACATCGGTAATTTCAACGACTGAATAGCCGTTATTTTCCAGCGACTCTTCAAGATGATTTCCCGGTTTATAACCGTTATTTTCTAAATGTTTTTCGGAAAAATGGTTGCCGATACCGGTTTCAATCAGAATTTTCCTTTCGCCCAAATCGACTAAAAGACAACGTAATGCAAGTTTGGTAAAGTTGTTTTCATCGGCCGGGTAAACTTTACTCCACAACTTTTTTGGGATAACACCGAAAAGTGCACCACCATCACAATGGAAATTTCCGGCAGAAATAGGAATGAGTTTCATCCTGAATTATTTTTTGAGAACAAAAGTAGAAGATTTTATTTGCGTGTCAAATTGTATTTTTTCTGAAACCGGGAATCGTTTGAATAGTCAATTACAAATTTCACAACTCCACTGTATTCTTTTACACCTTCTTTTATCTTATTGGTTTTCAGGTAGAAATCGTTCACTTTCGAAGCTGCTTCGTCAACCTTTTCGTTGCGAAGGCTAACCCAGTGTTTTCTGATTAATTCCAAATCTTTTTTCACTCTTTTATCGAGTTTTGCAATTATTTCAGGGTATTCTTCCAACTGATATCCCTGGTAAAGAAAGTATTGAAGTACATGCAGGTTTGCCGAATACTGAAGCTGTTTTGATTTACTGTTGGTACAAACCAGCCAGGCATAAAAATTTGCTTCGGCTTCGTTGGTAATCCCAAATTGGTGAGCTTTTTCATGAGCCAGAATAAAAGGGTATTCAACTGGCAAAATATAACTGTTTACATGGACTTCGTTAAAAAAAGGACCGTAATAACCAGAGATTCCTGCCTGTGCAAAAAACCGGCTAACCGTTATTGGTTTGGCCTTTCTTTTTCCGGCAGGGTATTTGATTTTCAGCGCCGGTGCAAGCGATTTATACGATTTTTCGATATTCTGGTCAACCTGATTTTTATCCCACTTTTCAAAAGTACACCATGATTTATTTGTACTTTCAACCAGTTTTTTAAGCTGAATAACAAATGCCTTTGAATTTGTTTCTTGCTTTGACAGTTTCAGCCGCTGATACAAATCTTCACGAAAATAGTTGAATCCCCATAAAAAATAAAAAAGAATGTATGTTGCAGCGAGAACGTTCAACATAAATTTACCACCATTAGCCAGTGTAATTTTTCTGAAAATAAGCAGAATAATGAGTAAAATCAAGGCAGCAATTAAAAGGAAATAGAACAAATCGTCGAGCGAAAAGGGAATCAGGTTGCTTAACGGCGAAATTATGGCGGCAATCAGCGTATATAATTTTTGCGAATACCATCTTTCGGTAATTTCAGGAAACTGGTATGCCAGCTTTGTCAAACCAAATGTAACAACAGCTAAAACCGGTAAAATAACCCATTTTATTGATAGAATTTTCCGCATTCTGATTTCCCTGATTTTCTTTAATGTAAGTCGAAAGCCAAAATAACGCTATTCAAATCATTCAACCAAGTAATTTTTGTTGAATTTGATAAACACAAAACTGCTGAGTTTTTTGAACAATTTTGTATTATTGAGCCCTTAAACTTTTCTGATGCGAATTGCAGTTTCATTGATTCTTATTTTTCTGGTATTTTCGGGATTCGGGCAGTCACGACCTACGGGCGATTGGGTTGATTTTGGGAGTAATCACATCAATAAATGGTTGCAGATTGCGCCGGGAACACTTGGCCCGAACGCTTTACCGGTTCCTTTCATGGATTATGCACAGCTCGATAGTGTATCGAATATTGAAACGGGGGTACATGGTCATTATATGAAAGGCGACAAGGGCATTAATTCGTATTTAAGTGTTTTCTGGGCGGTGGTACCCAAAAGAGTTGTTGTACACATTTGGGGATTTCCATCTGAAACATTCCGTACATATAACTCGGTACGAAATGAACGACAGATTTATTACGATGACACTGGTGTTATTACCCAGGGAGGCGATTTTTGGATTAGTACATACATTCAGGTACTTCAGGAGCATAAAAACTGGCCTGATATTACAATAAACTATTCTTCTAAAACTACACTTGGAGGAGCAACACAGGGCCGATTTACAGATGCTCCGGCCAACTACTATTATGTGGCTTTTGGAAAATCATATTTTCTTAAAAAAGGAATTATCGATGAGGTTAGGTTTGGATTTTTAGGTGGTTTTTATGTCTGGCAAACCAATAAAGTTGAACTGGCACAGGATGAAGGACCTCTTTATGAATTCGGTATTGACCTGAAACATAATAATTTATCGTGGCGAAACGAAATCGGCGGGTACAGCGGATATGATGTTTACCAGTATGTTGGAGTTACAGGGAATAACGATCCATTGATTTTCAGGACTAATTTTAAACAAACCGGAAATCGGTTCGACTGGAAATTGGAATATCAAACCGGATTTAGAGATTATCATTATCAAACAGTTAGATTTTCGGTATTTTATAAATTTGGATTCGGGCTATCAAAAAAAGGTTGATACAGCAAAGTTACGGCTGCACAATGGAAAAAATTTTTGGATTATTTTTAATTAACTTTGCGGGCGATTTTTCAGTTCTACCTACTTTTTTTAAACATATCGTTTTAAAATTGTGAATCGGAAATATTTCATTTTTAATAAGTAATCAATAAAAAAAAGAAAAATGGCTTTACAGGAAGAAATGGAAAAACAGGGAATATGGCTTTTCAAATACAGGGGCACAATTCCGTTGATTATCCTTGTAATTGGTGCTGTGTTGTTGGTACTAAAAGAATTTCAACCTGAAACTTATTTTATTCAGGAATCATCGCGGGTAATTTATTATGAGATGTTTTGTCTTTTCGTAAGTTTAGTTGGGTTGGGAATTCGGGTTTATACTGTTGGCCATACTCCTGTAAATACTTCTGGAAGAAATACTGCCAGGCAAGTTGCTGACACACTTAATACATCAGGTATTTACAGTATTGTGAGACACCCCTTATATTTGGGTAACTTTTTTATGTGGTTGGGTCCTGCAATGTTAACTGGAAATTTATGGTTTATTGTTTCGTTCTGTTTCTTTTACTGGATTTACTATGAAAGGATTATGTTCGCGGAAGAACAGTTTCTGAGACGAAGTTTTGGCGAAATTTATACTTCATGGGCACAAAATGTTCCTGCTTTTATTCCTGCTTTTAAAAATTTCAAAAAACCAAATTTACCATTCAGCTGGAAAAAAGTTCTTAAAAAGGAAAAAAACGGACTTACTGCGATTTTCCTGATATTTACTGCTTTTGATATTACAGGCGAAATCATTCATGGCGAAACCAATTACAATTATTTTTTGATTGCCAGTTGCTTACTTACAGGTCTGATGTACCTGATTCTTAAATATCTGAAATATAAGACCAACGTATTAAATGAACAAGGAAGATAGAATTACTCATAGCTTCATGAATAAGTTTATGTATAAATTTTTAACCGTTTTTGGAATTGCTATTTCTATGCTGGTTTATGGCGAATCACCCGATAAGCGTGTTATGGAAATTCACAACAAAATTTTAACTGTTGATACCCATTGCGATACACCAATGGGTATGCTTGATGATAAATTTGATGTGGGAGTAAGAAATACCTCACCACAAAGCCGGGTCGATTTTCCGAGAATGAAAGAGGGTGGGCTGGATGCCATGTTTTTTGCTGCTTTTACAAGTCAGCGTGAACGTACAGCAGAAAATACCGAAAATGCATACAAAATGGCAAACCAAATGATTGATGCAACTTATGCCGCATGTGTTAAATACGGCGATATGGCTGAAGTTGCGACGAAATCTGTTGATGCTGAACGTTTGCAAAAATCGGGGAAACGGGCTATTTATATTGGAATGGAAAACGGTTTTCCTATTGGGACTGATATTAAAAGAGTTAATGAATTTTACAGTCGCGGGGTACGTTACATTACATTGTGTCACTCTTCAAATAACGAAATCTGCGATTCGTCAACAGATAAAAAAGGCGCCGAACATAATGGATTGAGCAAATTTGGTGAAGAAGTTGTGAAAGAAATGAACAAATGCGGAATGATGGTTGATGTCTCGCATATTTCGGATAAATCGTTTTACGACGTTATTAAATTAAGTAAAACGCCTGTGATTGCATCTCATTCAAGCGTAAGATCGATAGCTCACCATAACCGGAATATGACAGATGATATGATTAAAACATTGGCTAAAAATGGTGGGGTAATTCAGATTTGTTTACTCGATGTTTATATCAAAGACCCCGATACTACTACAATCCGCTACCAAAAAGAAAAGGAATTGAACCGCATTTACGAATCGAAATACGAATCAATGAACGATGAAGAAAAGAAAGAGTTGCGTGCTGAATGGCGCAGCATAAGGGAGAAATACCCCACTGCTTTGCCAACGGTTGCCGATTGCGTTGACCATATCGATTATGTAAAAAATCTGGTTGGAATCGATTATATTGGAATTGGCAGCGATTTCGATGGTGGCGGTGGTGTTGACGGTTGTGCCGACGTAAGTGAATTTCCCAATATTACAGCAGAAATGCTTAAACGGGGTTATACCGAAGAAGAAATCAGAAAAGTATGGGGAGGAAATTTTTTCAGGGTATTTGCCGAAGTGGAAAAACTGGCTCATTCTAATTAGTTGCTTTCCGGTATTTATCCTGAAAATTATTCGTTAAACAACTTTTAAACTGCCGTTTACCGATTTATTCGATCTCTGATAAATGTAATTTTTATAATTTGGCTGTAATTCTGATATCAGAGTTGAATAAAACCTATACTAAAATGAATTACATTGACATTATCATTCTCATTCTGATTATTCTTTCAGCTTTTGGAGGATTCAAAAATGGTTTAATTGCAGAACTGGCTTCGCTGGCAGCATTAATATTTGGTATTTGGGGAGCCATCCATTTTTCCGATATTACTACGGGTTTGCTAATAAAATATTTCGATTTAAAATCTGACCATCTAAATATCATCTCGTTTGGTGTCACTTTTATTGTAATTGTAATTTTGGTGCATATTGTTGGAAATGTGGTAAGTAACATGGTCGATTCAGGTATGCTGGGAATTACAAATAAACTGGGAGGAATGGTTTTTGGTATTCTTCGCTCAATCCTGTTTTTAAGTATTGTTATCATGGTTTTCGATAGGATTAACAACGATGTTGAAATTCTCCCCAAAGATGTTAAAACCAAATCGAGAATGTATGAACCCATCCGAAATGTGGCACCTTCCATTTTTCCGTTTATCGATATCTGGAACGATAATCAAAACCCAAACAATTTAAACGACATTAAGATAATTTGATTTTCCTTTTTTTCCTTTTTATTAATCTCCCCTTGTTAAAGATGGAGTTATAGCGATTCCTCTTTTTCGGTTTTTTATCAGGAAGTAACCGAATAACAATCATCATTTTATATCTTTGCGCAAATTTTTTAAAAACGGTTTTCATGAATTTTGTTGAAGATTTGAAATGGCGCGGAATGTTGCACGATGTAACTCCTGGCACGGAAGAACAATTGTCCAAAGAAATGACGGCAGCCTATATTGGATTCGATCCAACTTCCGACTCGTTACACGTAGGTAGTTTTGCGCAGATAATGCTATTAAAAAGATTTCAGCTGGCAGGTCATAAACCGGTGGCACTGGTTGGTGGAGCGACCGGTATGATTGGCGATCCATCAGGCAAATCACAGGAACGTAACCTGTTAAACGAAGAAAGCCTGAATAAAAACCTGGATGGAATCAAAGCCCAGCTTTCAAAATTTCTTGATTTCGATTCAGGTGAATCAAATGCTGCGGTAATGGTGAACAATTACGACTGGATGAAAGGGTTTTCTTTCCTCGATTTTATTCGCGATGTTGGCAAACATATTACAGTTAATTATATGATGTCGAAGGATTCGGTTAAAAAACGACTGGGAGCCGAATCAAAAGTGGGAATGTCATTCACCGAATTTACTTATCAATTGGTGCAGGGTTTCGACTTTTTGTGGTTGTACGAAAATATGAATTGCAAAATACAGATGGGTGGCTCCGACCAATGGGGGAATATTACAACCGGTACTGAACTTATCCGTCGCAAAGCGGGTGGCGATGCTTTTGCATTAACCATTCCGTTGATTACCAAAGCCGATGGTGGTAAATTTGGAAAAACCGAACATGGCAATGTTTGGCTCGATCCTGAAAAAACAACTCCTTACCAGTTTTTTCAATTTTGGTTGAATACCTCCGACGAAGATGCAGAAAAATACATAAAAGTTTTCACATTGCTGCCACGGGAAGAAATTGTAGAATTAATCAATCAGCATAAAGAGGCTCCGCATAACAGGGTGCTTCAGAAAAAACTGGCTGAAGAAATTACATCCATGGTTCATTCCCGCGAGGAATATGAAATGGCTGTTTCGGCATCGGAAATTCTTTTTGGAAAAGGTACTGCCGAAGAACTAAAAAGACTTAATGAAAGTACATTTCTGTCTGTTTTCGAAGGAGTTCCGCAATTTACTGTTCCGAAATCGATGATTGAAAGCGGAATTAACATTGTTGACCTGCTTGCTGAAAAAACTGCTGTATTTGAATCGAAAGGCGAGTTACGCAGGACAATTCAGGGAAATGGTTTGAGTATTAATAAAGAAAAAGTGCCAAATGCCGAATTAGTAATTGATAGTTCATTTTTGATAAACAATAAATACATTCTTGCACAAAAAGGGAAGAAAAATTACTCGTTAATTATTGTTGGGTAATTTTTGTGTTTTGAGTAAATAAAGTAATAATAAAAACGGTTTTAAAACGTTGAAATAATGCAATTGTATTAAAACCAAAACTTATGAAACTGGCATATCTTTCTTTCCTTTTCACAAAATTAATTTTGAATATGCAGGTCTCAATCGGGATTGAAATTAAATAATGGGTAAAAATCTATGAATAATTTTTTCGACAACCAGCGAATCCTTAATTTGATTTGGAAACGCAAATTTCACTTTGTAATTGTGGGCGTAATTACTATTTTTTTGGGAGCAATTTTTTCGGGGCCAACATTTATAAAACCAAAATATAAATCAACCGCACGTGTTTACCCGACAAACCTCGGTGAAATGAGTGAAGAGTCGAAAACCGAACAGATGCTTGAGATTTTGAATTCGAATGTGGTAAAATTCAAGATGTTTAAGGCATTTGAATCGAAGGATATTTTCAAAATCAGCAAAGATGATCCGCATTACCTGACCTATATTTTTGATATTTATAATGAAAATATTAAAATGTCGAAAACCCAGAATGAAACAGTCGAAATTAAAGTAATGGCATATGATCCGCAAATAGCCAGCGATATGTGCGATTCAATAATTCATTTTTACAATCAAACTGTTGGCGATATGTACCGGGCAAAAAACTGGGAATTGGTAGGAATTTCACAAAAGCAGCTTGACAAGAAGTATGCAGAGCTTGATTCATTAACCAGCAGGTTAAATCAGATTCGGAGTGAAACAGGAATAGTTGATGTTGTAACCCAGGCTCCAGAAATTACCCGCGGTTATGTGAAAGCGCTGGTTGATGGAGGTGGCAAGGCAGCGGATGTTAACCGAATAAAGGAAATTTTTGGTAATCTTCTAAAAATGGGCGCTGAAGCACGTGCACTTGAGGTTAGTTTTGATAATGTACTCCAGGAAATTATTAAGATTAAAGCCATTTACGAATTGAACCTCAACGAATATCAAAAAACCATTACCTACAGTCATGTTGTTGAATATCCTTTCGCAGCCGATGATAAATCATTCCCTGTTCGTTGGATAATTGTGGCGTTTTCGGCATTCTCTGCTGTATTTCTGGCATTGCTGGTGTTTCTGGTACTCGATTACCGAAAAGATGAATAACGTAAACCAGTGTTTCAAAAAGCAGCCATAAAATTATCCCTGTTTTATCTCATTTCAATAAGCTTTGTTTTATTGAATGTATTTTTCATGGTGAAACGGAATACGATGGTAATAAATGCTTTACCCGTAATTCTTACAATTCTGCTGGTGGTAATTTATTCATTCGATAAAATTATTTACCTCGTTGCACTTTTTGCCCCGCTTTCGGTAACCCTTTCCGAAATAATGCCTGGATTTGGGTTCGATATGTATCTTCCCACCGAACCTCTACTGCTGGGTTTATTGGTTGTTTTTATTTTGAAATTAGTTTATGAAAGAGGATTTGACAGACAAATTCTTACTCATCCGGTTTCGCTGGCCATTTATATTAATTTACTCTGGATTTTAATAACCGCGTTAACCAGTACAATGCCGGTTGTATCACTAAAGTTTTTATTCTCGCGCATTTGGTTTGTGGCTGTGCTTTATTTTTTAACTACAAAACTGTTTTCCGAGGGAAAGAATATTGAGAAATATATTTGGTTGTACGTAATTTCACTTATAATTGTCATTTTTTATACACTTAACCGTCATCTTGGTTATGGTTTATGGAATAAGGAAGTAGCAAATTTTGTGTGTAATCCTTTTTATAAGGATCATACCTCATATGGTGCAGCACTGGCGATGTACCTGCCATTTCTGATGATGTTTTCGTTTGCAGGATTTGTTACGCGAAAAGAAAAAATATTTTCTGTTGTGGCAATGTTAATTCTGTTTGCAGGATTTGTACTTTCATACACCCGTGCCGCCTGGCTGAGTTTTATAGCTGCCGGAGTGGTTTTTGCAGTTGTAAAACTAAAGATCAGGTTTAAACCACTTTTTATAACATTCATTTCGGTTGTTGCATTTTTTATAATTTTTCAGAATCAAATACTTATGAGTCTGGAGCAAAATTCAGAGCAGTCGTCTGCTGATTTAAGGACACACATTTCTTCCATGTCGAATATTACAAGTGATGCTTCCAATCTCGAACGTATCAATCGATGGAGTTGTGCTATCAGAATGTTTGAAGATAAACCGGTTTTTGGCTTTGGGCCGGGAACTTACATGTTTAAATATGCACCTTACCAGTTGAATGAAAACAGAACAATTATCAGCACCAACTCAGCTGACGGTGGAAATGCACACAGCGAATATCTCGGGCCTTTATCGGAGTCAGGAGTTTTAGGCATGCTTACTTTTTTACTAATTATTGGAACTGTAATTTATACTGCAGTTCACACATACATGCGACTGACCGATAAGCGTCTCAAATCAATTGTTCTGGCAGCTTTAATCGGGTTGGTTACCTATTATGTACATGGATTTCTGAATAACTTTCTCGATACCGATAAACTTTCGGTTCCGTTTTGGGGATTTACGGCAATGATTGTGGCCATTGATATTTATTCGAGAAATCAAATTCAGGCACAAAAAAATCCGGACTGAAACAATCCGGATTAAACTTTATATAAATATCTTCTTATTGTCTTACTCTTTCGTTGTAAGACCTGTCAACTGTACTAATCCTGATAACATCTCCCTCATTGATAAACATCGGTACCATTATTTCGGCACCGGTTTCAACAGTAGCAGGTTTCAACGCATTCGAACTTGCAGTATTTCCTTTTTCACCTGCAATGGTCGATGTAACAACCAATTCAACAACTGCAGGCATTTCTGCTGTTAACGGCATTTCTTCATCTGCATGAAACTGAATTTCGATAATTTGTCCTTCTTTCATTAAGTCGGCATTTTCTATCATCGTATCGGGTAACGAAATCTGCTCGAAAGTCTGTGTATTCATCACATTTAAACCGGCCTCGTCTTTGTAAAGATATTGGTACTGGCGACGTTCAACACGAACATCATCTACTTTTACACCCGAGTTAAATGTATTTTCAATTACTCTGCCTGTTTTTATATTCCTGATTTTAGTCCTTACAAAAGCAGGACCTTTACCTGGTTTAACATGAAGGAAACTTACAATTGTATAAATCTCCCCTTTAAACATGAAACACAATCCGTTTCTGAAATCTGATGTTGAAGCCATGAAATTTTATTTTCTTATTATTTAATGCGCAAAAATAAATAAAACAGTCAGAAATCAAGTTTTTATTTGTCTTTTTTCCTGTCAAATTTACCCGTGCTATTTTGTAACTTGTTCAACATTATTGATTTTGTAACTCTTAAGTACTGCTTTTAATCCGCCAACTTTCAAGTCGAAGTCAAGCGCTACAGGTATTTTTTTGTCTTTTGAGATATAAAACCGAAGTCCATCTGAGCTATTCAGCACTTTTCCTTTGTCAACAACAGCAGTTAATACCGATGTATTTAGCTCGCCCAAAGCTGTCTTTATCTTTTTATCGGCGAGGTAATTTATGGTTATGGTTGAAACTTTGCCTGCATGGTAATTTGGGAGTGTGACTGATTTGCCGGGTTTAACTCCCTTTGCGAGAAAGTTTTTACTGTAGTAAAAAATTACTGATAAAAAATCGTTTATGTTGTCAGGTACGGCAATCCAACCTGTTTTAATGCTTTTAACCGAATCAACATCGTGGTAGAAAAAGGTTTCATTATACCAGCGGTATTTTTGTTCTTTTATATTTCTTATTGATTTCAGGGGGAGGCCGGTTTTGGCATCAACAATAGTTTCATAAATGTCATTTACTCCATACATCACTTCGGTAATGCCGGTTGTGCGCCCCGATAAAAAGAAATAAATGGCAGGCTTTCCATTAAAAATAGTGTCATTAATTATAATTTCCGCTTCTCCACCTTTTACAAATCCGAATTTCAAATCAAACAAAATCTGCTCCTTTTTAGCCGATATACTTTGTGTTAGCAGAATAGAAAGCAGAAATATGATGATATACTTAATCATTACAAAATTTTATTTCGTGGTATGGTTGCTACGAAGTTTTTAAGGTAAAACGGTTCGAAATACGCAACATTTTCAAATTCCCCATTATTGAATTTTCTTTCAGAGATGCTTTGCATAAACTGTGCCGAGGTTAGCATAGGTCCTTCGAAAAAGGCATTTTTATGTTTAATTATGTTTTTGCACTTTTCTGCGCCATTTCCAAAAAACAGTATTTTACGGTTTTCAAGCAATTCGGAAAGAAAATGTTCGTCAATAATTTCGGCAGAAACGGGTCGTAACTCTTCTCCCTGTAAATTATATAAAGCTGTGTAAACTTCCATACGGCGGGCATCAATCAGAGGGCAAAAAAGTACCGGGATTCCGTCATTTGGCAATTCATATTCAGAAAGATTTTGAGCGGCATAAATTCCCAAAACTTCAAGCGAATTAATCGATATTAAGGGGATATTTAATCCGTAACACAAACCTTTTGCTACCGAAACTCCAATTCTCAAACCTGTGTACGAACCGGGTCCCTTGCTCACAGCAACCGCATCAATCGTTTCGGTTTTAAGGTTGTTTTCCTTAAAAAGTTCATCAATAAAAACTGTAAGCACTTTTGAATGATTAAGTCCTTCGGTGCTTTCTTTTTTATAAAGAAGTTGCCCGTTTAATGCCAGGGTAACTGAACAAACCTCGGTTGAAGTTTCGATATTTAAAATTAAAGCCATTTAATGTGGTTGAAATAATTTTGGTAAAAATATTGAATTGTTTGGAATATCCCGATTGCAGATCAATTCGGAATCAATTTATCAGCAAATTGCATAAATATGGCGGTTCCCAGTAGGAGGATGAAAAGTAGTTCTCTCCAGAAACCCGATTCAATTGAAGTAAAGAGATTTGTAATTAAAATGGTCACCGGAATTACCGCAATAACAAGCATTTCCTGCGATGTGGCGGGTATAAAAACAAAACTGATCATCGAAAAAATGAATATAATAAATAAAACAAGGTAATATTTTCTGGTACTCACTTTTCTCGAATCATATTGCTGCATCATTTTTATACTACCAACAAGGGTCAAAAAAACCAGCAATGCCAGAAAACCCTGCAAAGGATAGTTGGTTTTAAAATGGTTTACCGGCGTAATAATATTTTTCTGAATGTTTAGAATTGCATCGTTCAGCTGATCGGTAAAAAAAACAAAAGTCAAAGCAAAAAGCAAGGGAATTATAAATCCAACGATAAGAATTAAAAATTCGCGCCAGTTTCTTTCGCGGCGAAGCGACGAAATTGCAATGAGAAATGCAGGCAGAATTACAATCAGGTTAAAGTAAAACAGCGTTCCAATGGATAAAAACAGACCCGCATTGAAAATATCGAGTTGTGGATTTGGGTTGTTGAAAATTGAAAATAAACTGTGGATTCCGATTAGGGTAAAAACTGCAGCAAAAAAAACAGGGTGCAGGGTGTGCATGGTTGTAAATCCGCCAATAATTATAATGTAAACAGCAATTGGTAATTTTGTACGGGCTTTAATAAGTGCAAAACGGCTATTAATTTGCTGAATTAAAAACGCGATTAACAAAACGAGGACAAGAGAAATCAAAACCTGTAAAAACGGGTATCCATCGGTTAATTTATCAAACAGCATATAAATAACACTGTTGTTCTCACCATCGAAATAGTTGTACGAAAAAGGAAACCGCAACGCATTGAACCAGAATAAAATTCCGGTGATCAGGAAAAATATATAGTCAAGAGGCCCGCTGGATTTTAATGTTCGTAAAATCATTTATTTTAAGTCGAATCCTAAATCTTTCCGGTAGTATTTGTTGTCGAAATCAATAAGACTGGCGTTTTTGTAAGAAGTTTCAAGTGCATTTTTCATATCGGTACCATAAGAACTGATTGCTATAACCCGGCCCCCGGCAGTAACAACTTCGTTGTTTTCGTTTTTTGTTCCGGCATGAAAAACAATGCTGTCCGTAATTTTTTCAAATCCGGTTATCACTTTCCCTTTTTCATAATTTCCGGGGTAGCCGCCAGCTACCAACATTACGGTTGCAGCTGAACGGCTGTCAATTTCAATTGATATCTCTGCCAGCGTTCCGGTAGCAGCACCTACCAGTAAGTCAACAAAATCAGATTTTATGCGCAACATTACCGCTTCGGTTTCGGGGTCGCCCATTCTTACATTGTATTCAATTACATATGGATTGTTTTTTACGTTGATCAAACCAAAAAACACAAAACCGTTGTATTCGATATTTTCTTTTTGCAAGCCTGAAATTGTAGGCTGAATGATTTGCTTTTCCACCTTTTCCATAAAGGCAGCGTCGGCAAATGGCACAGGAGAAATTGCTCCCATTCCGCCGGTATTCAACCCAGTGTCACCCTCGCCAATGCGTTTGTAATCTTTTGCTTCCGGTAGTATTTTGTAACTTTTACCGTCAGTAACTGCAAAAACAGAAACCTCAATTCCGCTTAAAAATTCTTCGATAACCACTTTTCGGCTGGCATCGCCAAATTGGCCGGACAGCATTTCATTCAGCGAACTTTTTGTCTCTTCAAGCGAATCAATTATCAGGACACCTTTTCCTGCAGCAAGTCCATCTGCTTTTAAAACATACGGCGGTTGCAGGGTTTGAAGAAATGCCAGACCTTCATCAAGATTCTCTTTTGTAACCGTTAGATATCTGGCGGTTGGAATGTTGTTTCGCATCATAAAATCCTTGGCAAAATCTTTACTTCCTTCCAATTGCGCACCTTGTTTTTTAGGGCCAACCACCAATATTGATTTTAATTCGGGATCTCCGGCAAAAAAATCGTGCAATCCTTCAACCAATGGAACTTCGGGGCCAATCAACATCAACCCGATATTGTTTTGAAGTGCCATTGTTTTTATTTTCTGAAAATCGCTGACAATTGCATCAAGATTGGTTCCAATTTGCGCTGTACCTGCATTCCCGGGAGCAAAAAATAGATTTTCAACTTGTTTGCTTTGCTTCAGTTTCCAGCCAAAAGCATGTTCCCTGCCTCCGGAGCCAATTATCAGAATATTCATTTTATAACCCTGTTTTTAGATTTTGAGTGTGAAGATAAGTTTTTATTCAGTTGTTTTCAAACTGGAATTTATTTCGAAATGGTGATTTTGATAGTCATTTATTAAAAGTGCCAGGTTGAAAATTACAGCCTGGCACTTTCGTAAAATATTTCAGGTGAATTTATTACATGTTGAATTTTGAAAAATAGGTTTCCATTGTATCACTAACCTTTTTGGCAAATTCGGGCTGGTTATTCAGTTGTGCCGATCTTTCAATAACCTGAAGATAGAAAATGGTGCGTTGAATTTCTTCGTTAACCGCTTTGGTTTGAATAAATTTCCGGTCGAGTGAAAAATAATAACTCAAATCATCGTTAAACGATTCAAAAGTTCTTTCCAAAACCATTTTTCCCTTTTCTGTAGCTCCGGCTCTGAAATAGCTGTTGGCCAATTCAACAGTAAAATATCCGGGAGGTACAATATCCAGCGGAACCAGTTCGAAACAACGATCAATTACAGCAAGGGCAGAATCTTTTTTCCCTTCGTTAATTAAAGTAGTTGCCAAACGGTTGAAACTGTTTGTAACGTTGGTCATCATCCTCATGTTGTTTTCGTCGATGTAAACATCAGGATTATTCATGCCACCCCATTTAAATTTGTTCATTATATTGTCGTACATAATATCGGAAGCCACAGATCCAAACTGTAAACGGTCGGGCTGACTCTGGCTTTTAATCGGAACAAGCCGGTAGGCAAATCCTTCAACCTGAAAATAGTTTTCAAGATTCAGATACTTATTTCTGCCAACTGTAATTGCCCAGTAAATGGGGCGTTCCCAGTTGTTGGTTGCCAAAAGGTCGAGAATCATCAGTTCATCTTTCGCCAGGTAATTCCGGTCTGATAAATCGATATACATTGTGTCCACAATTTTGTCGTAATCTTCAGGGCGAACTACTTTATTGCGGATAACTGCTTCTTTATCAACTTTAAAACTTAAAATCTTTTTTGGAATGTATGCTGCATTATCAGCTTGTTGAAGTTTTGTAGCGGGATTATCATCGGCAACAAAATCAATTGCTTCTCTCGGACCTATTGTTGCACGAGAAATCCGCGGATTATTCATTAAATAAACAACATCACGGGTTCCCTGCAGGTATTTTTCAGGCGCAAGTGAAAATGGCATTGGCGCTGATTGATATGATTGTTTGCGCATTTGATTGATGTACCAGTCGGTTTGCAGGTAACTAAGGTTACATACGCGAACATCGGTGCGAACTCCCTCCACTTCCTGGTTGTACCAAAGCGGGAAGGTATCGTTATCGCCGTTGGTAAAAATTATACCGTTTGGCTGACAGGTTTCAAGGTAATTGGCGCCAAAATCGCGGGCGGTATATCGTCCCGAACGATCGTGGTCATCCCAGTTTTCGGCAGCTAAAATACCCGGAATAAGAATAAGTGTAAGTACTCCGGCAATTCCTGCAGAAACAGTTTCGGGTAAAAATCTTTTCAACCCTTCGGCAATAGCCAAAACCCCGAGCCCAATCCAAATAGCAAATGCATAAAACGAACCTGCATAGGCGTAATCTCTTTCACGTGGCTGGTGCGGATATTGATTCAGATAAATTACAATAGCAAGACCTGTTAGAAAAAACAGGAGGAATACTACCCAAACTCCTTTTTTCCCTTCGGCACCTTTGCTGTATTGGAAAAACAGACCAAGTAATCCGAGTACAAGCGGCAAAAAATAGTAAGTATTGCGTGCTTTGTTGTGTGCCAAACTCGCGGGTAAATTGTCCTGATCACCTAACATAGCTTCATCAATAAATTTAACACCGCTTATCCAGTTACCATGTATAACGCTTCCGTGGCTTTGTATGTCGTTTTGCCTTCCAACAAAATTCCACATAAAATACCGCCAGTACATGTGGTTTACATGATACCTGAAAAAGAACCGCATATTTTCTGTGAATGTTGGTTTTACAATAATTTCGTTTTCTCCCGATTCGTTTTTATGCTGAATACGTGTTCCCTTTATTTTTCCCCAATCCTGGTAATCTTCGGCATGAAACGCTTCCATGGTACTCCACATACGTGGGAATAACATATTGAATTTTTCGTCGTAATTTGGAATAACTCGATGATTGGTAACCACATATTTATCTCCAATTGGTGTATAAATGGCTTTGCCTTCGCTGTAACGGTTTTGGGGATCGAGCGGCGAATTGTAAAAATGTCCATACATTAACGGACGATCGCCATATTGTTCGCGGTTAAGGTAACTCAACAGCGAAAATGCATTGTTTGGACTGTTCTGGTCCATTGGTGGTTGTGCCGATGAGCGAATGATGATTAATGTAAAAGACGAATACCCGATTAAAATTACAGTAACTCCTAAAATAATTGTATTCCAGATTACCATTTGCTTTTTGGCAGTGTACCAGATTCCGTAAGCCACAGCGGCAATTATTAAAGCCAGATAAAAGAATAAACCAGAATGGAAAGGCAATCCGAATGAATTTACAAATAATAGTTCGAACCATGAACCGATGGTAACAACCCCCGGTATAATTCCATACATTATAAAGCCAAGTATAATTATTGACAGGATTAATGCATAAATAACTCCATTGCGGGTTACATGGTATTTTTTGAAATAATATACAAACACTATTGCCGGTATTGCCAGCAAATTCAACAAGTGTACCCCAATTGAAAGGCCAATGATATAAGCAATAAAAATCAGCCACCGATTGGCATTTGGTTCATCGGCAACATTTTCCCATTTCAGAATCGCCCAGAAAACTACTGCAGTCATTAACGATGAGGTTGCATAAACTTCGCCTTCAACAGCCGAAAACCAGAATGTATCGGAAAAAGTGTAGGCCAGTGAACCAACAACACCACTTGCAATAATGGCAATTGTTTGACCCATCGAAATATTATTATCTGTTATAACCAATTTTCTGGCAAGGTGAGTGATGGTCCAGAACAAAAACATAATGGTAAATGCACTGGCAAGGGCAGACATGGCGTTGATGTGTTTTGCCGCATCATCAGGTCCGCCAAAAAGGGTAAAAAACCGTCCAACTATCATAAAAAGAGGCGCTCCGGGAGGATGACCAACTTCAAATTTATACGAAGTGGTAATAAACTCGCCACAATCCCAAAAACTAACAGTTGGTTCAATAGTCATTAAATAAACTACGGCTGAAATAAGAAAAACAGCCCAGCCAAAAACGTTGTTATACAGTGTATATTTCTTCATTTGTCGTTGATTTCCTGCAAATTAAATATGATACTGAAAATTAATAGCTGCGAAGATAATTGTTTTGACCCAAATTGAATGAATCGGATTGTTTTTTAAGGATTTTTTAGAAGATGAATCGGTTTTTAATAAATTGAAATTACCTCAAAATCATAATCCCCGAAACCATTCTTCCTGTATCCAAACCATCTTTGCGGGCCGAAAAATACTTGCTGTCCCGAGTAAAAGAACATTCACCCAAAATTTCAATATTTTTTTCGGCAAGACCAGTACTGAGCAGAATTTGACGGTTTGCTTCCCACAAGTTGACATGATACTTTCCGGAGTCTTTTTTGTGTAATAATATTTCGGCATTCGGAATAGATTTCCTCACTTCATCAACTACTTCATTGCCAACCTCATAAATTTCGGGACTGATGGATGGTCCAATAGCAGCCATAATATTTACAGGCAACGAATTGTATTTCTGAACCATTTTCTGAACAGCAATTTCAGTAATTTTTTTTACAGTTCCGCGCCACCCAGCATGAACCGCAGCAATAACGTTATTTACCGGGTCGAAGAGTAAAATGGGCACACAATCGGCAGTTTGAACACACAAACAAATGCCGGTTTTGTTGGTTACCAAAGCATCGGTTTCTTTTATTTCTGATTGTGGAATCTCAGAAATTTCGGCAACACAATTGGTGTGTGTCTGGCGTGGAAAAACAAGTTGGTCGGGTTTTATCATCAGTTTTTCGGCCAGCAGTAATCGGTTCTTACTGTAAACTTCGGGTGAATCGCCAGTAAATCTCGGATTTTTCGTGTCGAATGTTTGCCGTGTGCTGGTAAAAGCAACTACATTTTCAAATCCCGAAAAAATCTTGTAATAAATAAGTTCCTGAATGTTATGCATTGTTAATCAATTCGTTTAAAGCTTTCTTGTCAAGCAGCGTTACTGTTTTATTTTCAATTTTTATCAGTTCCTCTTTTTGCATTTCGCCAAAAACACGAGCGAGCGAAGGCCGCGTTACTCCGAACAAATCGGCAAGCTGTTGCTGCGTATTTTTTAATTCGATAGAATGAAATTTTTCGCCTGCCTGCTGAAGTAAAAAATGGGCAACTTTTCCCTTTATGGTTTTGAAACTCAAAAAGTGAAGTTTTTGTGACAGAAATTGTGCCCTTGAAGAAATGCTGTTCAGGTAATTTTTTAAAATTGGAGTATTCAATTGCAGCATTTTTAAAAATTCGGCAACGGGCATAGTAAGTATTTTCGTTTCACAATTGGCAGTTACAGTTACCGGAAATTTGTTTTCCTGTCCGAACAAAAATGCTGTTGCTAATGGTTTTGGAGCTTCAATATCTTCAATTTTTATGGTTTTGCCCGAGTAATCAATCATTTCACCTCTTACACTTCCCGAAATAATAATATGTAAATTCAAAACGGGTTCGCCGGCAACCACCACAATTTCATCTTTCGGGTAGCTTTTTATCTGAAAATGAATCTTTTTCAGCAGATCTTCCGCTTCATTTTCGTTAATTCCCCTGAAAATGGGGCATTGGGTTAGAAGTTGATAATTAATCGAATTAGCCATTTTGTAACAATTGATACAACTTCCGAAACGTTGAAACTTTACTTTTGTTTTTATAAAACGAAAAAATTATGATACGGGAAATAGTAAAAATAGACGAAGAACTTTGCAATGGTTGCGGAGACTGCGTTCCAAACTGTCACGAAGGGGCATTGCAGATAATCGATGGGAAAGCACGTTTAATCAGCGAATTGATGTGCGATGGATTGGGCGCTTGCCTGGGCCATTGTCCGATGGGTGCAATTACTATTGAGAAACGCGAGGCAGATGATTACGATGAAGTGGTTGTAATTGCCCAAATGATAAAAAGTGGGAAAGCTACTGTTTTTGCTCACTTAAAACATTTACAGGAACATGGCGAAACCGGTTTTTTAAACCAGGCGCTTACTTATATAAAAGCTAACCGAGATTCGATGCCATTTAAGATAAGCGAAGTTCACGAACTTTTACATGGACAAAAAGAACATAAACATGAGGAAGCAGGGGCTGGTTGCGGTTGCGCCGGTTCTGCACCACAGTCTTTCAATGTAGCCGGTTTGAAAATGGCACCACCGGCTGGCGAAGTTCCATCGGAATTAACACAATGGCCGGTACAAATGCATTTAATCAATCCGACAGCTTCATATTTTAACGGCGCTGATCTTTTGGTGGCTGCGGACTGTGCCGCTTTTGCCTATGGAAATTTTCACAACGACTTTATAAAAGGAAGAAAAATGGTGATTGCCTGTCCAAAACTTGACCAGGGGAATGACATTTACCTTCAGAAATTAACACGTTTGATTGATGAAGCGGGGGTTAATACAATTACAGTGGTTATCATGGAAGTTCCGTGCTGCGGGGGTTTATCTCAACTGGTACAAATAGCAACACAGAATGCTTCGCGCAGAGTACCGGTAAAAGAAGTTGTTATTGGTATCAGGGGCGAAGTACTTTCTGAAGAGTGGGTGTAAAATAGTTGCTGGTTACTGGCGACTTGTTTCTGGCAACTGGCAGTTTGTTTTTTTAATTTGGATACAGGTATCGCCACAGGCGAGATGGATGTCAGCTTCTGGTATCTGACTTTTGGCGATATCCTTTGCCGTTGAATTCATTCAACGGATTGAAGATAAAGAGAATAAGCCTGTTTTTAGCCACAATTTCTGTGGCTAAAAACAATATGTAAATATCTTTATTAATCAGTCCCGATTCATACGGACGACAAAGAATAGTTTAAAAACAACCCTGGAATTCATATTTTCATTCTATCCCTGAAATAAAGTTCTTAATTCAGAATTCATATTTGCGATGTTTTGTTGGTTAACAAATCACCTGATTTTGTCTTTTCCAATTGATTGCTTTCATTTAAAGACAGATTTCAAAAGATAAAAAATCAATTAAATCAGCTGAGTTAAAAGGTGCATATCTTTTTTTTTAATAGAACCCATTGAAACCAAAAAAAATTTACTTTTAACCGTTTTTTTATGACATAAAACAGTTAAAGAATAAGTGAAAACTACGATACGAAAATCGACTCCAAATGATTTAGATTTTCTTAAAAAACTGGAAACAACCTGTTTCCCAAAATTTCAGCAAAGCAGCAGTCGGGCTATCCGTTACAGCATTACCAGCCCATTTCAGAAAGTGTTAATTGCCGAACTATCTGACGGAAAGGAAAAGAAAAAAGTTGGGTCGGCTATTCTCTACATTTACGCAAAAACACTTCGTATTTTTTCAATTGCCGTTTTACCCGAAATGCAGGGTTTTGGAATTGGAAAACAGTTGCTTGATTATGCAGTTGATTTGGCCCGATCGGGAAAAATTGCGCGAATTACGCTTGAAGTTCGTAAGAGCGACACAAAAGTGGTTCGTTTCTACGAAAAGGCTGGATTTAAATTTACCGAAGAACTGCCTGATTATTACATGAAAGGCGAAAATGGTCTGAGAATGGCTTTACAACTGGATGACAACAGTGAAAAACAAAGCCTTTCGAATATTATTGTTGTACGAAACCCCAAAAACTGGAACCTTCATATTGAAGGAGTTAAAGTAGTTTCATCGAGAGGGTATATTACGGAAACCGAATTTCAATCGCTGAAAAACGTTCGCATTTTTAACCTGGCCAACTCCTATCAATACCAGAAAATGGGATATTACGTGTCGTTGCTGGCTTCTGCCCGCGACCATCGTGTTATTCCAAATGTTACCACACTGCGCGATTTTAGCAGTCAGTCGCTTATTCGTTCACTTTCGGGCTATATCGACGATGATATTCAGGCTTCTTTTAAACAGGAAAAACAGAACAAAGTCACCATTTATGTATATTTCAGTAAATCGGTAAACCCAAAATACAGGCAGCTTGCACAGAAGTTGTACCAGCTTTTTGAGGCACCACTTCTGCAGATTGTTTTTGTAAAAAGCGAAAAGTGGATGATTCAAAAGGTTATTCCGCTAAGTATGAAAAAAGTAAACCCCGATCATCTTGAAAAAGTGCAGGAGTTTGCACGCGACTATTTTTCGAAAAAGCGATTTAACCGTGGACGGTTCAAGAATTACAAATACGATCTGGCCATTTTGGTAAATCCCAAGGAACCATATCCACCATCGTGCCCGGTAGCGCTGCAAAATTTTAAAAAGGCTGCAGAAAAAGCAGGATTTTACACCGAGTTTATTACAAAAGAAGATTTTAGCCAATTGTCGGAGTACGATGCCTTGTTTATTCGCGAAACCACCAACATAAACAACCATACATACCAGTTTTCGCGTACGGCTTATGCTGAAGGCCTTGTGGTTTTAGACGATCCCTGGTCGATTGTGCGCTGTTCGAACAAAATATTCCAGAACGAGGCCATGAAGCAGAACAAAATAAAAACCCCTGCCACAATGGTTTTATCGAAATACAGCTACAGGAAATCTCAAAATGTAAATCTTAAATTTCCGTTGGTATTAAAACAGCCCGACAGCGCTTTTTCGCTTGGAGTTGAAAAAGTTGATAATCATGAAGAACTGGATGAATCGCTTAAAAAACTTTTTAAAGGATCGGATTTAATTATTGCACAAGAGTTTATGCCATCTGAATTCGACTGGCGGATTGGCGTTCTCGACCAAACGCCCCTTTTTGCCTGCAGATATTATATGGCAAAAGATCACTGGCAGATTTACAACTGGAAAAGCGAAAGCAAATTTAAGGGCGGAAACTCCGATACAGTTGATATTAGCGAGGTACCTGAAATTGTTGTTAAAACCGCATTGAAGGCGGCTGCACTTATTGGCGACGGACTTTACGGCGTTGACTTGAAAATAATTAATGGTGAAGTTTACGTCATTGAAATCAACGACAATCCAAATATTGATGCCGATGTTGAAGATGCAGTTTTAAAGGACAAACTTTACGAAAAAATCGTTCGCTCGCTTTTAAACCGTATCGAAATCAACCGGAATATTGCACAGTTTGTGACGGTTTAAGTTTTTATTTCAACTTAAAAAAGTACAGGAGAAACATTCAAATAATTCATTATGACAAAATTATTTTTACTGAAACCAGATTTTAAGGACGAAAAAATCGACAATGAAGGGAAGAACTATTTTTGCCCACCATGTGCGTTAATTGCCGGAATTATTAAATTTTATCCTCAACTGGAAACCATGCTTGAGATTAACTATGTTGATTTTAAAAGACCAAGAAAAGTAATTATCGATTTAATTGGTGAGGATAATCAAAGTTGCCCGGTTTTAGTTATCGAAAATCATCAGGAAGACAATGTTGATATAAGTTATTTCAATTCATACGGAGATAAGCTCTTCATCAATTCTACTGACTTAATCGCAAAATATCTATCCGAAAAATATGGAATTGGAATACCGCATCATTAAAAAATTGATGAAGTAAACACAACAATCCTATTTTCAAAATGTGGAGAAAAAATTTGCGCAAGAGTATCTAATTAGATACATTTGCAATAAAAAATCAATGCCATTAATCGAAAGTATTAAGGGAGTAAAAATTCATGTTTATAATGGAGAACACCGTCCGCCTCATATTCATGCAGTTTACAATGAATACGAAGTACTGATTGAAATTGAAAATGGGAAAATATATGCTGGAAGTTTACCATCAAAACCATTAAAAATTGTTTTTGATTGGTTAACAGAAAATAAAGAATGGGCTATAGAAGTTTTTCATCAATTAAATCCTGAATTAAAATGAGGAAGAATATAAAAATACCAAGAATTTTAAAAATAAATTGGATTGAAGGATTGACAATCTCAGTTGTTTTTAATAACGGAGAATCAAGAATTATTGATTTCAGAAAATTATTACAGGATATTGGAACAAAAGAGAATTCACCGGCTTTTGAATTGTTTATTCCTGTTGAGTTTGCAAAAGTTAAATTAGCTGGCAATACTTTATCGTGGGATAATGTTGAACAGTATATTAGTTCGAAGGATGGCAAAAAATTAAAAGTACCGTTTGAAATAGGTGCCGATGTACTTTTAAAAAATAGTCAACCAGAGAGATCGGAGTCGATAGGTAAGGTTGGGCAACTGATAAAACAAAACAGGTTGAAATCTGGTATGTCGCAGCAGGAACTTGCACTGATAAGTGGTACAAGCAGAACTTATATTTCGAGGATTGAAAATAACAGGTCAGATATTGAACTATCGACGCTTAGAAAAATTATTGAAACTGGTTTAGGTAAGAGAATGGAAATACATATAAAATAAACAAGTCCCCGTAATAGTTGCAAAAGTGCGCAATTTATGGCTGTATAAATTTCTCAAAATTCCACCTTCAAAAACTTCGTTTCAAAAGCCTTTATTTCAGTCGAGCCGTTTTGAACCGGATTTCCAACAACATCAACTTCTATAATTTTCAGATTTGTACTGTTGATTTCGTTTTTCAACTGAATAGCAGCTGATTTTCCTGAGGTTTCCCGAATGTGAAAAACAGCGCTTTTCCCATCTTCACCGGGCATTGCCGTAATAAGGACAATATTTTCGGGCCAGCCCGAAATTACAGAACCTTGTTGTTTTCCGCCGCCATTTCCGCCACCGGGTAAAATACGTGAGAGAAACGGAACCATATTTTCCAACCCAAACCGCATTGCTGCTGCTTGCGAATTTTCTGCCGCGCTGCTTATTGAATAATTCCAGGTAAAACCACCATGCTGCTCGGCATTAAAATTAGTTGTCCAGTAGTTATTCATTGGCCAGCCGTAAATGTGCGTGGTTTCGGGTGTTGCACCAGCCTTGTAACGCCCGGTGTTAATACCTCCGAACTGCATCAGCGGTGTTTCTTTCGAACTCAGCAAAATCTGCGAGTAGCTGTTTGATAGCCGTGAATAGTTCTGTACCGTATTCCAATCGTTTGTTGAACCTGGAATCTGATCGACACCAGCCCTGATTTCACCTCCCTGAACATCGAAAGCCAGCTGGCCATTTTCCAGAACAAACGGGAAGGCAATATAAATTCCTTCGGGTTCTGTAACCATTTTCTTTTCGATAAAATAGGCCAGATCAATACGTTTGCCGGTATTAAAAAGCCTAATTTCGAAGCTGTACAATCCATCGCTGTTTGCTGCGCTGGTGTTGCCTTTAAAACGGACTATATTCCAAACCGGTCCTTCTTCAAAACCATCGAACCAAACTTTACTTAATCCTTCGCGTTTGTAATTATCGAGTTTTTTCGATTCCATCTGCGAGCGGTTGCCCAGCGTTTCGTAAATAAATTCGCCGAGTTTCCATTGTGCATTCCGGTCAACCAGTTCTTTGTTCAGTTCCTTGTCGAATAAACCAGAAATTGCACCTTTTTCCTGGTCAATCGATAATTTGTACCATTGGTTTTCGAGTGTTTTTACACCCTCTTTTTCTTTTGCCTGGCTTTGTTCTGGTTCATCTTCGGTAAACTGAATCAGGTATTTTTTAAATCCGAAAGCCGGAACATCATCTGCCCAAACCACCCAGTTAGTTCCATCGGAATAATGTTCCAAAGCCTGCGCTTTTGCCTCGCTGCCATTTTCATTTATCAGTTTGAATTTTTTATACCGTGGTAAAATCTGGTGATCTACATAAACCGTAAAAAGTCCGCTACGGGCCCAATTGAGGGTATTGTAAACAACCAGTGTGGGTACTTTTTCTTTTTGAATTTTATTCTGAAGTAACCCCTGCGCTTCTTCGCCCAGCATTTTTGCACGACGGCTGGCTTCCCATGCATACGACTCTTTTATGGCACGTTGCTCCATTGTATTTTTATGAAATGGTTCGCGAACGCTGCCATGATAACCGACCGTGTGTTCGGTGTAGAAAAGTAAGGCGCTGTTGGTTGTCTCGATTCTGTCGGTAATTTTTTCAGGAAGTTTTTCACCCTGAATTGCAGCCATAGTAAGACCGCCAACGTTGGCAATTAAATCGGTTTGAGCCGTTCTCACCGCCGAAACTTCACGGGCAGAAGCGCCAAAACCATCGGTCCACCAGTCGGGCCAGGCGCCGCGAATCACCTGAAATTCATCGCCGTGTTTTGCTTCCATCTCTTCAAAAAACCCGGTTGCCGATGCAGTTTTCAGTTTTGGCCAGGCATATTTTTCGTTCCACTGTTTTATCATGTCCGAAGCCAAAGTGGATGGTGGCGCGTTGTCGGTCAGATATCCAGAATGCTGAATGGAAATCAAATCGTATTTGTATCCTTTCTCTTCCAAATTAACCAGATAAGAGAGCAATTCATCTTCAAATACATTGAAATTTTCGGCATGAATTTTAAACTCGGTGTTGCCGGTCATATAATGTTCTGCACGGTACGCCAGCATTCGTTTTCCGGAAGGAGATTCCCACCAGAAAAGAGTTGGTTTGTCGAACGCAATCAACGCACGGTGACCGTGGGTTCCCATGTTCAGGTATTTCACTCCCAAATCGGAATAGTAATCGTTCATGCACCAACCAATCCCGTTTACATCGTTTTGCATGGCTACCTTTACTTTCAGACCGTTTTCACCGAACCTTTTTAATGGTTGAAGTGATGCTGCAAGAATTTGTTCATCGGGCAGTTCATCGAAATTAAAATACATTCCTGTGAGTTCGATTCTGCCTTCTTTTACTCTTTGTTTAAAACGCTGAACCTGTTCTGCAGGACGACTTTTCAGGTATTCGTCAACTGCCCAGGCGGCTTCGCATGTCCAGCGGAATTTTGCTTCTTCGGGATAATTGTCGGTAATATCGCAATAATCCAGAGCGTAGTCGATGTAGCGTAAATGTTCTGCAAGAATCTCGGTTTGCGGACGCGTGTAACCAATGTCGGTATGTGAGTGCTGCACAAAATTTACGCGCCAGTTTCTGACCGGTTTAACAGCGAGTTTTCCATTTTCGGTAAAATCACCAACTTCAAGCCGGTACGAAACTGTTTTTTCTTCCTTAACCACAGGCAACTCAACACGCAAATAGTTGTACCCAAATTTGAGTTCTGTTTCTTTTACAAGTTGATTATCGATATAAATTTTGGCTGGCTTAGGATTTTCGAAATGCAGCACTCCCAAAACCCCCAACTGTTTTTTCACACCATTTATTTCTGAAACTGCAGGCAGCGATTTTAAACTCACAGCGGTTTCCAGTGCAAATTTAAAAGTCATGTACCACGAAGTTTTATCGAATTTTCCACCTGTGACTTTTATTTTCAGCGACTTACCCTTTTCAACATGGGTGGAAGGAATTTTCAGGTACATAAAACCAAACCTGTCGCCATTCTGGTCGATCAGGTCTTTCTGAAATGAAAGTTGTGAACCGTCACCAGCTTTGATTTCCCAACTGTTGGCACCGTCGGCCCAGAACGAAAATTTATCTTCGCCATTTACTTTTAACTCAAAACGGGCTCGTCCCGGGGAAGAACCAAGTCCGGCCAGCCAAACAAAGGTGACAAAATCCTTTTCAAGCTTTTTGGGTGCCGGCGAGGTTTCCCATTCCAGTGATGAATTTCCGTCGGTAGCACGAATTAAAAGACACTCTTTTGCCACAGGAATTGACGATCGGTAACTAAAATCTTCGCCCGAAATTTTTTGAGCATATCCGTTAACAATTTGTGTGTCAGAAAAATCGGGTGTTTGCGCAAGATTAAAAAGGCTTAAACAACCAAAAATCAGGACTAAAAATGTTGTTTTCATATATCGTTGGTATAATTTTAAAAGTCTCTTTCAAATAAGTCTTTTGAATGAAATTTCAGTAATGTATAATTAACTAAAATCAATTATTTCTATCATAATATGTACTAACTCATCAACCCGAATAATAATAATAATGAACCAAATATAAATATTGGAATTAGAGCAACTTGAGTCCAAAAAAATATTCGATATTTCTTTTTCAAATTCAAATCTTTTTCCTCATTGATTACCCTGGAAAATTCAATAAATTGTTGTGGTGTTACCCAAAAAGAATTTACTCTTCTTCCTTTGTTTTCTAATACTCCAAGCATTCTAAACCAAAGAATTAAACCTGTTACTCCGCAAGATAAAAAGTATATTATTGAAATTATTGGCAACATCTTTTATTGATTTTATAAATAGCTACAACTATTTAATTTCCGAAATCTTAGCCACCCAGCCACCTCCCGAAGCAAGGCTAAGTTTCAGGTTTTCTCCGGCTGTAAATTCCATTTCAACCCGTTTGTAATCTTCGGCCCGGGCATTTGCGTTTATCCCGTCCTGAATGGCTTCCAGTTTGTATTTCCCGGGTTTCAGAAAATCAGTTTTAAGGTCAATTGTACGGGAATCCCAGTTGGTAATTGCGCCAATAATCCAGTCGTTTCCTGCTCTTCTGGCCATAACCGTGTATTTTGCAATTTTACCTTGCAGCAGTTTTGTTTCGTCCCATTGAACCGGAATTTTTGCAATAAAATCGGTACATTCCTGTTCGCGTTTGTAATCTGACGGTGCATCGGGAAGCATTGTCATCGGACTGTTCAGTACAACAAAAAGCGCCATGGCATGGGCACGTGTTCCCTGTTCCATCGGGTAGTCGCCAATGGGTCGGTAATTATCTTTGGTTGAATTTCGCAGGGATGCCGGAATATAATCCATTGGTCCTGCAAAGCCACGAATGTATGGCAAAAGGTTGTGATGCACCGGATTGGCTTCATTGGTCCATCCATTGTATTCAAACTCGATAAGCGCCTCGCGGGTTAGTACGTTTGGATATTTGCGTCGCAATCCACAGGGTTTGTATGCTCCGTGATAATTCACTACCATCTTTTTTTCGGCAGCTTTTTTGGCAACTGCTTCGTAAAACTCTACCATTTGCTGGTCGTCGCGGTTCATAAAATCCATTTTAATTCCACATATTCCCCATTTTTCAAACAGACCGAAAGCATCGTTCCACTGACGTTGCAGCGAATGCCAAATTACCCAGAGTATTACATCCACACCTTTGGTTTTGGCGTAGGCTGTAACTTCGGCCATATCAAGGCCTTTCACTTCGTGCAGTAAATCTTCCTTTGCACACCAGCCATCGTCGAACATAAAATAACGGAATCCCATTTCTGCGCAGTAATCGATAAAATATTTAGCTGTTTCAGTATTCACTCCTGCTTTAAAATCAACTCCGAAAACATTGTTTTTTGCCCACCAGTCGAACATCACCACTCCTGGTTTTATCCACGAAACATCCTCCAAAACATTGGGTGATGCAAGCAGATATACCATATTATTGGCTACCAGTTGAATTTCGTCGTCAGCAACTGCAAAAATCCGCCATGGAAAAGTACGTGTGCCGGCAACTTGTGCAATAAAATTTTCAGTTTCGGAAATCTGGCCGTGGCCGTAAACACTGCCAGTGTAGTTTAGTTTTTTGGGATAGGGCGGATTGGTGCCCGCAAACTGTGCCTTACCAGTGCCTTTGAGCCACAAACCCGGATAATTGTACAAATCGGCTTCGGAAACCATTACAAAAAGTCCGTTCGCTTTTTCAACGAGCAGCGGTAAATGACAAAGTCCATCTTTCTTAATTTCAGAAATAAGTTTGTGTTCGTATGGTGTTTCATACGATGAATTGAAGGATTCTGACGCCTGAAATCTTACAGAATCGTTATCAGCTAAATTCAAATCAAGATTTTCCCTTGATATGATCATACTGTCTTTTCCCGAAGTCGCAAAACGGTAAGCGAGTCCTTCGTTAAATAACCTGAAAGTGATACTATTCCCAGCTTTGAATTTGATTTCGAGTTCGTTGTAAGCGTTGGTTAACTGTGCCGCTTTTTCCCGGATTATTGGAGTAACTATTTCGTTAACAGATTTTTTGTTTGCCTTCTGAACTTTTAATTCAGAAAACTGAGGGCTTTTTTCAGCAGTTTCGAGCGAAAGGTTAACGATCGAAAAAGCAGGTTTGCCTTCCTTTAAAACAGAAACAGAAATTTGATTTTCTATTTTAATCTCAGCTTTCAGTTTGTTGTCGGGTGAAATGAGTTCATATTTTTGCGCCACAACGAAAAGTGTAACAAACGCAAAAACTGTCAGCAGGAATATTTTTTTCATTTTATCGGGTTTTATGAGTTTTAAGATTATTAGTTAATATATCAAAATCAAATTAACTCACCCTCTTCTCCCTCTCTGCGCGCAGAGAGGGACGATTGTATCGCAGATGCAATTAGGGTGAGTGACAAAAATGATATCATTAAATTCTTATCATTATCTTTTTAATTTCCAGCTTCAAGAACAATTTTTTCCCCAGGATTCATACTTATTTCCAGAATTGAATTTTCTTGCTTCAAATTATTTAATCCCTTGATTTGTCTGTCTCCGAATGGATTTGCCAGCTTAATCACACCACCTTTTTCAGCAAAAATCTCAACTTTTTCAACCATTCCATCCTTTGTTTCTGCCGAAATAAGAAAAGCGCCAACAGTGCGCAACTGAGAAAACGATACATCTTTCCAGTCAGCGGGAATTGCAGGAAAAATCCGGACAACTCCGGTGTGGCTTTGTATCAGCATTTCCTGGATTGCCGAAGTAAAGGCAAAATTACCTTCGAGTGTAAAAGGGCGATATTTGAATTTTGAATAACCGCGATTGTGTTGTTCTCCGTTGACATGAAAACTGTTCGGCAGACAAAAATTTTCCGCAAAAACACGAAGAATTCCGGCTGCTTTTTCACCCATAAAAGCACGTGCGTAAAGGTTTCCCATCCAACTGAACGAGTATCCGCACCACCAGTCAGTACCAACACGTTCCAGTTCGGCAATTGTGGCTTTTATAATTTTCTGGTCCTCTTCACCATTCGACCAGTCAATAATTCCCAGCGGATGCCAGGCAACCAAATGCGAAAAATGACGGTGTGATTCACTGTACGGATAACCGGGAGCGAAAGCAAGTCCACCGGAAAGACTGTCAATCGCGAAAGGTTGCCACTCTTTTGAAATGGATGCCCATTTATTTGCCTCTTCCAAACCCAGCGCTTTGGCCAGCTCGGCAGCTTTTTCAAAATTCCATTTTATAAAAGCCAAATCGAAATTGGTAGTTTTGTCGAACCAGGCAGTTTTATCGTTATTATTGATTTCGGGACTTGAACTGATAGGAAGTTTCCTGAATCCCTGTTCATCGCGAACCGAAATTTCATCGAGATAAACAGCAACTTCTTTTAACCACGGATATGCTTTTTCTTTTAAGAATTCTTTGTCCTGCGAATAAATCCAGTGCAGGTAGAAATGTTGCGCCAGCCAGGATGCCACAGTTGGCCCGAACGAATATTGAATCCAGCCGCCCATCGGTTCTCCGGTAAGTGTTGTCACTCCGGGAACATTCATTCCTGAGGTTCCAAAATAAGTTTTTGTGTATTTTTCGAAAGTTAATTTGTGATTCCACATCCAGTTGAGGTATCCGTTTTCCAGGTCAAGTTGGTTTCCGGTGTAAGCAGGCCAGTAGCTCAGTTGTGTATTTAAATCGTGATGAAAATCGCCTTTCCATGGTGGCAGTTTCCCATTGTCGGCAGTCCAAACTGCCTGAAGTGAAATGGGTGGCGCATTGTCGCGGGCTGCCGAGCCGAATTTGTACATTTCGAGAAAATACTGTTTTTCGAGAATAGAGTCGGGGAGTGAGACTGATGATTTGCCCCAGTAATTCTTCCACCAACTTTCATGTGTTTTAAAAGTTTTGTCAAAATTAGTTTCGTTGTTCATTTCAGTAACCAGAATTCCTGCAGTTTTTCCATTTTCCTTTTCTGAAAATGATGAAGAAATACTCCAAACGCCGGAAACGCTTTTTCCCGAATTTTGCCATATAACAGCTACTTCATATTCAAATCCGTTCCAGCCTTTCTGACGATACACCTGTTTGCCGGGTTCCGAAATTACAGTTCCCTGTTCATATCCCAATCTTTGCAAATCCTGCCCGGTAACCGAACTATCTTCCCCGCTTTCAGTTTGCTTTTTATATTGAGGTGGAATAATCTGTGGCGCAAAATCTTCGGGAACACCTGTAAACCTGAACCACCCGGCCTGACTTTCAGCATGAACAAAGGTTTCGAGAGTTGGTCCGTTTTCCCATTCCACAAGGCAAATTGCGTTTGAAATATCGAGCCTGACAGATTTTACTTTTCCAAGACTGCTTATGTCGAATTCGAGCGCTGCCCCCGGAATTTTTGACGGAGCGGGCATCAGATCGTATGGAACATCGAATAACTCCTGAACTGTTTTGTAGGTATTGTTTTTTACCTGTTCCTGCACCCATTTGTAACTAAACTCGGGCCGCGAAATATTTTCGACAGGGCGTAAATCCCACAAATCGGCACGGTCGAGCGAAAAGCGAAGGTTGCTGTCTTTTTGCCAGATGAGAGCGCCCAACATGCCGTTTCCGAGCGGAATTCCCTCATCCCAGCTGGTTGCCAGTTGGTTAAACACCAAATCGTTTTTAGTTTTTTGCGAAGTATCCTGTTGTTGATGACAGGAATAAATCAAACAGGTAATTACGAATATCAATACGACATTTACAGGTTTCATTGATTTGAAAATGTTAATGTCTAAAAATAAAAAGAAAAGGGATATTCGGGATGTAATCAGCCGTTATTATTTGTAAGAATTATTTGGAAAAATAATTCGGGGTAAAACAAAAAGTGGCTGACATTTTTTTGTCAACCACCTTTCAAATTGTATATATAGTTTTGTTCGGTTATTTCCGGTTAAATTTTTCGGAAGAAATTGTTTTTCCTGCTGAAGAGATTCTGCAGATATAAATTCCTGTTCGTAAATTCTCGGTATCAATACTAAATTCCTGTCCTCCGGTGACATTATTAAATATTTCGTTTGAAACCCGTTTTCCCATAATGTCGCAAATTTCAACATTGATTTCGGAAAGATATTTTCCCGAATATCGAAGGTTTAATTTGCTGGTCACCGGATTTGGCCATTGTTTAACCGATGGTTTTATTTCAATGTCTTCGATTCCAGTAACCGAACCTTTCAAAGCAATACTTTCGGTATAAACCACATTCCCCATCGAATCTTTAACTATCATATTAGATAAGTTTCCACCACAGTTAATAGCATCGAGCGGAATACTGTCGGCTTCTACCAAAGTTCCGTCGCAAAGCCGCCATTCCACTTTCATGCCTTTGTCAACATCCGATTGTACATACATTTTTTCACGTGCACCACTCAACCACCAGTTTATTGGTGTGATTGGAGAAATCGATCCGTCGGCACTCAGGATAAAATTGGTTGAAACAACACATCCGCCGGGCATTTGTGCCTTAACAGTATAAGTTTGTGTCGGACAAAGGCCATTTACTTCAGACGACGTTTCACCGGTTGACCAACTGATAAACTCGGGTGTAACCAGCGAATCGTTCAGATAAACTTTTACAGATGCCCACCCGGCACACGAAGACATTTGGATTGGGAAACCACCATCGATTTTAATATAATACGGACAACCGGGATCAACAATTATTGGATCATCTATTACAATGGTATCGGGATATCCGGTATTTAAATAAACCGCATCACAAAATGTATTGATACAACTGTCGGCAAATGTTACAGTTAAGCAAACTTTATGCACCGGCTGAAATATATTGAACGAAACCAGTGGTTCTTTTTCTGTACTTGTAGTACCATCTTCAAAATGCCAAACCCTGGATAAAATATTCCCTTCGGTAACATCAACCAATTTGATTGGAACCACTTCAGGTATAGAAACAATGTCGTCGGGCCTGTAATATTTAAAATAGACAGGGCATTTTTCAGGTTCGGGAAACTGAGCATCAATTTGAATGGTCTGACAAACTGAAACTTTACATTCACCGGCAGTTTTAATGGTGAGACAAACCGTTCTGAATGGATTATACATTACTTTCATCGAATCATTCATCGAAGGGATAACATAAATGTGGGTCGGATTTGGTTCGTTGCTTGTAGTTCCATCGCCAAAATCCCAGTACCATTCGGTAGCATCTGGAAATGATTTAGAATAGAATTTAAAAAGGGCTGAAGGTAAAGGAGACATCAGCAAATCTTCTTTTTCGTAACCAAAATCAACAAAACAATCGGGGTAAATAATTGTGTCAACAGGGTATGCCAGGTAAACCGGCTGACAGTCGATACTTGTACATCCATCAGGGCCAGTTAACGTTAAACAAACTTTATATTCAGGTTGATTAAGACTGAATTTATGAATCGGTTCTTTTTCGGTGCTGGTTTCCATATCGCCAAATTGCCAGAAATATTGCATATCTTTTCCCTGGGAATAATTATTAAAAACGATTTTTGCTGTACCTCCAACCGTATCACGGCCCGATTCGTAATATTTGAACTGGGCCTGGCAGGCAGGTTCACCTGGAGAAGTACCAATCTCAAAAATATTTACTGTTTCGCAATAGGTTACTTTACAACCGTCAACTGTGACAACTGTAAGGCATATGTTCCTGAAGGGATTTGGATCAACTAAAATTGAATCAGCCGGCATAATTAGCTTAAATTCATGGGTTGGATAGGCTTCAGTGCTGGTTGTTCCATCGCCAAAGTCCCAAAACCATTCCACTGATTCGGGATTAGATTTACTATAGAAATTTGCCAAAGTTGCAGTTTGTGTTGAATCAGAAACATCTTTTGCATCATACCCAAAACCAACTTCACATATCTGCGGAAGAATTTCCGGATTTCTCAAATCAACCACATCGCAAAATGTACTGGTGCAACTATCGGCGCCTGTAACGGTGAGGCAAACTTTATATTCCGACTGGTTCAAATTAAATTTTATAACGGGTTCCTTTTCGGAACTGGTGGTTCCATCGCCAAACTGCCAGAAGTAATTCAACCCTGTCCCTTCGGAATAATTGTTGAAAACAATTTTTGCAGTTCCGCCAACTGTATCGCGGCCCGATTCATAGTATTTATATCTTGCCTGACAGCTTTGTTGTCCATATAAAGTACCATCAATAATATTAATGAGCTGAGAGAAAGTACTTTTACAGCTGTCGGTAACAATGGTTAGAGTAATTGTACGGTAAGGACTTATTTTAACGGTTGGACCTCCAATCGGGTGATTAAAAACAAACATCGGATTTTGCTCAGTGCTGGTTAAACTATCACCACAATCCCAGTACCATGCTTTTACATTACCTTCGGAAGTATCGTAAAAATTAATGGCAGTAGCAGGTACAAGTGTATAAATATTTGGATTGACTTCAAATTTAAAGGAAGCTTTACAATCGCCTGTGCTGTAGAAATCCTGTGCAAAAGTAGTCAGGGATATTATTAAAAAACCAAGTAGAATTGTCCGTTTCATAGTTTCAATTTTTAGTTACAACAAATTCTAGACGGAAATTCCTGTTTAAAGGTTGCGTTTAAAAAATAAAGGAATAAAATATTTAAGGAATAATCGTTTCGAGACAATTTAACATGAAAGGAGTTTCATTTTCTATCCTAAAATTTTGTTGTCCTGCCTTTCAGGCAGCATTTGGTTTTTGTCCTTTTTTCCGCAGGTCGTTGACCACGCGGTTATGAAAATGTTGCCTTTTCAAGGCAAAAATATACAATTTGCAGTAATCAGATTTTTTTCGATATAACACCTAAGGTGTTTTATTTTCATAACCTCAGGTCAACGACCTGAGGCTATTGAACCAAACAATAAAACTGCCTGAAAGGCAGGACACAATCAATCCTTAAGAGAATATCTTTCAGTTTAAGTGCTGCCTTTCAGGCAGGTGTTTTTTATTGTATGTACTTTCCGTAGGTCAACGACCAACGGTTATGAAAATTATGACTTTTCAAGTCAAAAGGTTTTTTAGGACGCTTTACGGATTATCATAAAATTTTATTTTACCCCCGTGGTTCCACCTCCTTTTAAAGTAAGTTCCATCGGTTTATTAGTTTTCCATGCTCCCCTTGTAAAATCAGGGACATCGATTGAATTCGAGCGGTTTGCCACGGATTTTTCACTCAAGGGTGCAATGGCGCTCCACAAGGCTGCATCGTAAACATCTTCGTCAAGTGGCAGTCCGTTACGCAAACAATCAATTGTCCGCCAGTCCATCATAAAATCCATTCCGCCATGCCCGCCCACTTTTTTGGCCATTTCGCCTATGTGTTTTACAATTTCGGGTGTGTATTTTTCTTCGAGTTCCTTCATTTGTTTTTCATCGAACCATTCGTGAGTAGTGGCAACGCGGCCTGGTTCGGGGTATTTCATTGCTAATGCTTTTGTACCGCTGATGAGGTGAATGCGCGAATAAACACGCGGACTCGAAACATCGTGCTGAAGCATAATTGTACGGCCCTTAAATGTCCTGATTGTGGTGGTATTCATGTTTCCACGATAGTTTATGCCGGCAAATTCATTGAAAAAACTGTCCTTTTGAGCCAATTCTTTTGCAGTTGATGACATTAAAAAATCGTTTGATGACATGGCGGTCAGGTACTCCATCTGATCACCGCGGTTAATATTCATTACCTGGGCGACTGGTCCCAGACCGTGAGTTGGATAAAGATTGCCGTTTCGGTAATTTTCCTTTAAACGCCACATTTCGGCGTACCCGTTTTTATCGAAATTCGACTCAAGTAAAGTATGAATGTATGCTCCTTCGGTATGAACAATTTCACCAAAAAAGCCTTGTCTGGCCATATTTAGTGTCAGCAATTCAAAAAAATCATAACACGTATTTTCCAGCATCATGCAATGTTTTCGTGTTTTTTCCGATGTTTCAACCAATTGCCAGCATTCGTCGATGGTTTTGGCTGCAGGCACTTCGCTGCATGCATGTTTACCGTTTTCCATTGCATAAACGGCCATTGGGGCGTGCCATGCCCAAGGAGTGGTAATATAAATAAGGTCGATATCCGGATTTTCGCACATTGCTTTCCAGGCTTCCTTATTTCCGGAATAGGATTTTGCCCTTGGAATTCCTGCCTTTTCAAGTTTTTGCTGAACTTTTTCAACCTTGTCTTCATACTGATCACAAAGTGCAGCAATTTCAACTCCTTCAATGTGCGACATTCGATCAACAGCGCCCGGTCCACGACTGCCCAAACCAATAAAACCAATGCGTACTTTCTCTAGTTTCGGGGCGGCATAACCGCACATGTTAAAACTTTGTGCAGATGGTTTAATGTTGGAGCCGTTTTCGGATAAACTTTGAATTACAGATGCATTTCCGGCAAATCCGCTAGCAATTATTCCTGAACCAATTAATGATTGTTTCAGGAAATTTCTTCTGTTTGATGACATAATTCTGAATTTATTTAAGTTGATTTATTTATTCCCATTGAAAAGCAAGGTACATGCACGGTTTTTCGCCGGTGTTGCGAATGGCGTGAGGAATATTTGAACCCAGAAAATAAATATCTCCCACTTTTCCAGGGTATATTCCATCGCCGATTTCCATTTCCGTAGTTCCGTCCATCATTATCACAATTTCGGCGGGTGCGTGGGTGTGAGGTTCGTGACTTTTAATGGCTGGATTTAAAGTGGTTGCATGCATTTCAATCCGCTCCGACATGGCCGATTTGCGATCAAAAAATCTGCGGATTCCCCCTTTGTTATGTGGCTGAAATTTGATGTCGTTCCAGTTGAGAAATATTGAACCCCCTGCAATTTTACCACGTTCAGTATCCATCGTTTTTTTCGATTTATACCGGATAATATAATAAGTAGCCTGCGAATTACCTGTATTTTCAATTCCATGCTCATCGCCCGGCATGATTAAAGCAATGCTGCCCGGCCCCATAACTTTACTGTTATTGTTTATGGTAATTTTCAAACTACCTTCTTTTATAAATACAATTTCTTCTGAGTCGGAATGAACCTGACTTTCATGCGGAACTTTTCCGGGGTTTAACATTGTTGTATGAATTTCGAAATTTTCGAGATGAGTGGTCTCACCGTCAATCAACTGCCGTTTTTCGCCAGCGCTGGTTTTTTCCACTTTTGCATCCGAAAAGCTGTAAACTATAGAATCTACTTTATCAACTTTTAATAAAAAATTGAATAAAAATATTACCGGGATAAAAAGTCCAATTGATTTCATTCTGAAATTTTAAATATTAACGTGGTTCTAAATATAAATAAATTAATCAGTTTACCTGATTAGCATAATTTGTCCTTTCATGGAATGCTGAAATCCCTGTATATCGGCAAATTCAGCTTTCCAGATGTAATTTCCCATGGGTGCCGGATTATTGTTTTTTGTGGTTCCGTTCCATTTATGTTCGGGGCTGTTCGACTCAAATATTACTTCGCCCCAGCGGTTAAAAATCAAAAGTTGGAATGCTCCCGGATCGACACCGATTCCAACCGGCATAAATTCACGGTTTTCCGGAATATCGCTGTCGGGTCTGAATGCATTGGGCGTGTACATATTAAACGGCACAATCTCAATTTCCATTATTCCGGTATCGATGCATCCAAATTCCGATTCCACAATCAGTTCAACCGGATATTTATTCACTGTAGTGTAAGTGTGCTGCGGATTCTTTTCAGTAGAAGTTGTTCCATCGCCAAAATTCCAGTTAAAAATATCTACTTCCAACGACAGATTTGTAAAACTTAACGTGGCATGTTCAATTATTGCCACAGGATAATCGACATCGAATTTCGCAAAAGGCTTTGGGTGAACCGTAACGACTTCCTTTTTTGTTAATGTGTCGCTGCAACCCGTAATATTTGATATTGCAGAAAGGGAGAAACCATAATCTCCTGCATCGGGCAGGGTAAAAAGTTGCTCGCTTTCAAATGTTACTAAAGAATCAGTCAACCAGCTAAATTCCAATTGCTCATCAGCAGTGGTTGCTGTTGCCAAAACCTGCAGGGGCTGGCAACCTCCGGTAATATCAGTTGTAAAATCGAAGAAAGGTTTTCGTTTGGCTATTGCTGTTGTCCAATCACTCGTGCATCCGTATTCTTCAACCTGAAGGCGAATGGTTGCAATTGCCTTGTCGAGAAAAACGGTTATTGAATCATTTTTGCCTGCAATCTGATGTGCAGTTCCCGCGAAATCCCATGTACAAAAAGAGGAGTCGATGTTTTGAAGGTAATAAACATCCACTTTTTTATCATTGCAAAACTCAGGATCAACGGCAATTTTGGGTTCTGGAGTCGGGAATATTTTTACCATTTCGTTAATTGTGAAACCTGTTTTACACCCGTTTAGCTGGTTTGTAATTAACAAACTCACATTGTATTTTCCTGTATCGGCATAAAAATGGGAAGGTTGCTGTAAATTGCCGATCGGAGATCCATCGCCGAAATTCCATTCAAAAAGCAGTGAATCAGGAGTTATCAGTTCTCCTGAAAAATAAATGGTTGCCGAATCACAGTATCTGCTATTCTCAGTGTTCATTTTAAAATTGGGGTTTGCCATTACTGCCAGTGAATCAATTTCGCTCTGGCAGCCATTTTCTTCTACTTTCAGTTTAATTACCGGCACGGTATTAAAAATTCCCAACGAAATTTCCCGTTGGTTCCAAATCGAAGAATCAATTACTGCACAACCACCGTAATCCCAGAAAAAGCTGGCATTTTGAGTGGCATTTCCTTCGTATTGTATTATCTGCGTGTAACCCGCACATTTAGTGTCAGGATCGTCATCAAGCCTTTTAATTTTTGCAGTAGGAGTTTCAAAAAAATTAAGTTGAACAGTATCGGGTATTTCACACCCATCAGAAGTTGTAAATTTGTATATTACATCATAAATTCCCCAGTCATTCACTACAATATCTGTAGAAGTTTTTGCCTGATTTGTTAAAGTGAGCTTACCTGGTTGCAATGTACTCCATTCCATTTTTCCGGTTGCAATCATATATTCTTCTGAATTTTCAAAGTTCAGAGTTAGAGTCCGGGTTTTTGTTCCGCACAACAAATCTTCTCCTGTCATTGAAATTTTTGGAACAGGAAAGACAGTCAGATTCATTGTGTCGCGGGTAGGGCATCCAAAACTGTCATAAACCGTAACCGAATAAGTATTTGTTTTATTGATTTCTATGGTCGGTGTTAATTCACCAGTACTCCATTTATAGCCAGCATATCCATTGCCTGCATTTAATTGCACTGAAAATGGTTCACATTCATTTATGTCAGGCCCGATATCGGGTTTTGTTGTTTCGCTTACATAAATAAAAATCGAATCGCTTTGTATGCAACCATCAACAGTAGTTCCGGTAGCCCAGTACCTGTTTTGTTTCGAAACAATAATTTTCTGAGTTGTGTCACCGGTATTCCACAAATAACTGTCGAAATACGGACCTGCATCCAGCACAACATTATCGCCGGTACAAATGGCCAAAGTATCGCCCTGAAAATTGATGGTTTGCCCCAGATCGAGCACCAAATCAAGGTTGAATCCAACTCCGTATCCATATGATTCATATCCTCCGTAACCATAAACATAGGCGAGAAATCCACGCTCGGGATCCAGATTTCTAATGGTATGTGTACCCGAATAAATTTTTAATTGAGCATATGAATAATCTGAGTCTTTAAAAGGTTTAAAATGAAAGCCCACGATTTCCCCATCCAGTTCTATATTTTCCTTTTCTGAAGTTAGTACAACTACATTAAGATAATAATTTGTGATTTGACTTGAATTGTAAGCCACAAAAGTTACATCGTTTTTTGTTTGGCTAACCGAACTGAGAATAATCATAAACGGATCGCCGTCGCCACCGGTAAAAAATTCATCGGTTGTATTCGACTGACTGAATTGTGCAACCAGAACCGGTTTATTTGCAGCAATACGAGATGGTTGATTGCTTTCGAGCAGAAATTCATGGAATTGTCCCCGGTTAAGTATTATCTGACCCTGATTTTCAATCAGAATTGTTGTGTTATCTTCTGAAGCCAATACACGGTAACGGTCTGCACGGCGTGACAAAAGTGGAACGGCGTAATACTCCCGTCCCCAGGTTTGAATCGGTGGAACCTGCTCAAACAAATGGTCATAACCACCTTCTCCCTGTTCCGCTGGAATTGTAGTGCTGAAATTACCAGAATATACAGCAATTGGTTTGTCAGATTCGATATAACTTCCGGTTAGATCACCCTGACCTGCTAAATTTCTTTGATTCATCGATTGAACCTGGTAAACTTCACCTTTATGCAGGGTTATTTCAAATGGTACACCGGCAGGTTTTCCTTTGTCGGTAACTACCGATGGAGTGATTTTAATGATAGTTGTGTCTTTTGATGCCACAATCAGAAACTCACTGTTTCTGCCATGCTGAATATCATTATTAACCCTGGGTGTGTAACACATTGTAAAATATTCTTTACCCAGTGATTCAATAGGATACATAACCGCAACATCGGCAGAATTTCTGTCCCAGTTAAGTGCGTAAACATTTACCGGCTTTTCGGCAACCAGGTGAATTCCCCTGTCCTGAATGGTTTCCGAACCTGTTGCTTCAGCCAGATTCAGCGGAATTCTTATTTGTGCCGAACTGTTGGCAACAACAGTTCTTGTATCAAAAGCAATTACCGATTTTCCGATGAAAACAGAGAATTTGGTTTCTTCCCGGGCAGTTACGGTAATTTCTATAAAATGCACATTGTTATTGTCATTTCTTCCCTCCATAAAACCAAACCAAAAATCAACCCCCTCCGTGGAACGGTGGCATTTTGAATCTTCCCCGTGAATCTTCCCCGCGGTAACCCAAAAAATGAAAAGCAATATAAAGTACAATTTGTACATTAATTCTTCCTGAAAATCAAAACCATAAATTTGGTTTTATTTTTTTAATACTGAATTGTAAAACAATTTTTTTTAGGAATTGGTTTGAATACTATTACAGTGATGATTTATTATTCGCTAACCGAAGAGGAAATATAAACAATTGGGAAAATTTACTATGCAAGAAAGATTTTTTTATTTGCAGGTTTCAGAAAATTAAATGGTTAAAAGCCTTGTCAGAAAATCTGGTTAAACTTTTCTTTCAGAACGGTTTTTACTTCTTCCATTTGAATTTCCCTTCCCAGTTCCTGTTGAATAGAAGTTACGCCAAAAGTGGCAAATCCGCAGGGATTGATGTAATTGAAATAACGCATGTCCGTATTTACATTCATTGCGAAACCGTGCATAGTAACAAAGCGGCTCACCCGAACGCCAATTGCACAGATTTTACGGGCGCGTACTTTATGTCCGGCATCAAGCCAGACACCAGTGGCACCTTCTTTCAGACCGCCGGTTAAACCATATTCAGCAATAGTTGCAATAATTGCCTTTTCCATTTTTTCGATGTATTCGCGTACCCCGATTTTAAAATACTCCAAATCAATAATCGGGTAACCAACAATTTGCCCCGGACCGTGGTAAGTAATATCACCGCCACGGTTGATTTTATAAAAAGTAGCCTCAATTTTTTTAAGAAAGTCGCCTGCTGCCAGCAGGTTTTTTTCGTCACCACTCTTTCCTAATGTATAAACATGCGGATGTTCGACAAGCAAAAAATGGTTTTTGGATGAAGGTTTTCCAAGAGTTCGTTTGTCATTCACTATCTCTGCCAGCAATTCTTCCTGAGTGTCCCAGCAAGCCTTGTAATCTTTTAATCCTAAATCGTTGAAATTGAAATCTGCCACAACTTTAAACTTTAAACCCTGAACTTTAAACTAATCAAGCATTCACATGTTCCTCCGCCCTGTACGAACTACGCACAAGCGGCGAACTTTCAACAAATTTAAATCCTTTTTCAAGTCCGATTCTTTTGTATTCGGCAAATCGTTTCGGCGTAATATATTCAACCACAGGCATGTGTTTTTTACTGGGAGCAAGGTACTGACCGATGGTCATTACTTTGCAACCTGCTTCCAGCAAATCGTCCATGGTTTGCAGAATTTCGTCATGTGTTTCGCCCAGCCCAAGCATGATTCCCGATTTTGCGATGGTATAATTTTCGGCAATGTATTTTATAACTTCAAGGCTTCTGCGGTATTTCGAGGCAAACCTGATAAAAGGTGTAAGTCTTTCAACAGTTTCAAGATTGTGCGAAATGACTTCGGGTTTTGCATTTATTATATGTTGAATGAGTTCTGTTTTTCCCCTGAAATCGGGTATCAGAACTTCGATTCTGGTTTCGGGGTTTACTCGTTTTACTTCGGTAATTGTGCGTGCCCATATTTCGGCGCCCTGATCATCCAGATCATCTCTGTCAACCGAGGTGATTACACAATGTTTTACACCCATTATTCGTACCGATTCGGCCAGTTTTTCGGGCTCCTGTAAATCGGGTGGCAGCGGTTTGCCGTTTGGGACGGCGCAAAACTTACATTTGCGTGTACAAATATTCCCTAGAATCATAAACGTAGCTGTACCCCGGTTCCAGCATTCGCCAATATTCGGGCAGTTTCCGCTGCTGCAAATGGTATGCAGTCCGTGACTGTTAACCAGGTTTTTAACTTTCGAGTAGCTTTCGCCTTTTGGCATTTTCATCTTCATCCACTCCGGCAATCGCTGCCTGTCCTTCAACTCATGTGCCATACAATTTTTTTTGCAAAGGTAAGTTTTTTAAAGAAAAATCGGAAGACCGAAGATGGAAGAACGATGACGGGAGACAGAAGTTGGTTATTTGTCAACAGCCAATAGTCATTTGACAAACCAGCATACAGCAACAAATAATCGCTGATCCTTGAGTTTAGATTCCAAAATCTAATTTCCACTTAAGACAATTAAAAACTTCCAATAAAAACTATTCTTAGGCCGAGAGTGTTATTTTTGTACGATATTCAAATTTAAAAATGAAGTATTTCCTGTCTGTAATAATTTTCCTGCTGACAATTTTTGATGTCAAAAGCCAGGAACAACAGAACCAGATTCAAACACAATCGAATCTGGCCATTCAATATTACAACGCGCGCGAATACGACAAGGCAATTCCGCTGCTTTTTGGTGTTTACGAGCTCTCAAAGAACTCTTTTTATTTCAAGTATTACCTCGACTGCCTTATTCAATTGAAACGATATCAGGAAGCAGAAGAACAAATTCAGCATGAAATCAGAAAACTACGCCCCGAAAGACCAGAGTTTTATGTGCATTGGGGTTATGTTTTAAAGGTTCAGAACAAAAACGAAGAGTCTAAGCAGAAATACAACCGTGCAATTGAAATAGTTAAGGACAACAGAAATGAATATTCGCTTTTAGCCAATGCCTTTTTAGGATGGCAGGAATATGAATATGCCAGGCAAACCTATATAAAAGGCGAAAAGTTATTTGGTGCGGGGGTTTATGATTATGAACTTGCAAGGGTTTATTCGTATTTGCTTAATTACGATAAAATGATGGAAAAATATCTGGATTTGTTGTCTCAAAGCGAAGACAGGCTTCCTCAGGTACAAAGTGGTCTTTCATCAACCATGCGATTGGATATCGACGACGAAATGCTTGAAACATTCAGGGAACAGGTTTTAAAACGAATTCAGGCAAATCCCGAAGTAATTGGTTACAACCGTTTACTGATTTGGCTTTTCCTGCAGGAAAATAAATTTTCGAATGCCCTGCGCCAATCCATTGCGTTGGATCGCAGAACAGGGAAAGAAGATGCTCAGATTATTCAATTGGGTAATATGGCGCTCAACAATAAAAAGTACGACGATGCCAATAAAGCATTTGAATATCTGATGGGAAAAGGGAAAGAGAATCCATTTTATGCACAGTCTTTTGCTCTTAAAATTCATACTTCATATTTGCAATTCACGGGCGAAATGCCTGACAACAAAGACGAAGGGGAAAAACTTGCTGTTCAGTTTAAAGAAGGCCTGGAGTTCCTGGGATTTAATGCAGCAACACTAAATCTGGTTCAGGAAAATGCGCATTTGCTGGCTTTTTATCTGAATAAGACGGAAGAGGCAATTGAAGTATTAAAAAAAGCAGTGGAAATTCCGCGGTTAAAAATGGAGGAATGGGGCAGGTTGAAAACCGAAATGGCTGATATTTATATATATGCCGACGACCCTTGGGAAGCGACACTGATTTATTCGCAGGTGATTGATGTTAACAAAACAAATTCGCTTGGCGACGAAGTTAAACTGAAAAAGGCAAAACTGGGTTACTATCTGGGTAATTTTAGCTGGGCAAAAGCTCAACTCGATGTGCTGAAAGCCAGCACTTCGAAACTTACCGCCAACGATGCAATGGAACTTTCCTTGCTCATCGGGAATAATCTGAATCTTGACACATCAGCGATTCCATTAACAATGTTTGCAAAAGCAGATTTACTTTTCTTCCAAAACAAGAATGAAGAAGCAATGGTGGTTTTAGACGGTTTAACAAAAATGTATCCGCAAAATTCATTGGTCGATGACATCCTTTTCAGAAAAGCCAAAATTGAAACTGATCGGCAGAATTATACACTGGCTGCCGAATATCTCGAAAAAATTACCAGTGATTTCGGTTACGATTTGCTGGGTGATGATGCCACTTATATGCTTGCCGAAATTTATAATTATAATCTAGGAGCACAGGAAAAAGCCAAAAATTTGTACAAGGAAATATTAACCCGTTATCCGGGAAGTATATTTATAGAAGAATCGCGCGAAAAATACCGCGATTTGCGTGCTGTTTATCCCGATAAGGAACAGGTACCAACCAATGAAGAACAGTTTATGAATGGTGTTCCTGAAAATGAAATCAACGAATAAGGCGCTTCTGTTTGCAGGATTGGCTGTTTTTTTCTGGTCAACCGTGGCCACGGCTTTTAAAATCGCACTTCGCGAATACGATTTTATTCAACTTATTTTTTACTGCTCTGCAGTAACCGTTGTGTTACTTTTTTTTGTGCTGATATTGCAGAAAAAAACCGGACTGATATTTCAGCAAACACAACGGCAGTGGTTTAATTCGGCTTTTATGGGTGCATTCAATCCGCTCCTGTATTACCTTGTTTTGTTTAAGGCTTATTCGCTTTTGCCAGCACAGGTTGCACAGCCCGTAAACATGATTTGGCCGGTAACTTTGGCGTTGCTTTCAGTTCCGCTGCTCAAACAAAAAATATCGTGGTTAAATTTTGTAGCTCTTTTTATCAGTTTAACGGGAGTTTTTTTTATTGCTTCACAGGGTGGCACTGAAGGTTTCAGAAACACTAATCCGCTGGGGTTGGCGCTGGCAGTGGGCAGTTCGGTTTTGTGGTCGCTTTACTGGATTCTGAATGTGCTCGACCGCCGCGACGAAGTGGTGAAACTGTTCCTCAATTTCGCCTTTGGCTTGATTTTTCTTGCTCCGGTGGTTTACTTTTTTTCTGATTTCGAAATAACTGCTCGAACCGGGTTTTGGGCTGTAATTTATGTTGGAATTTTCGAAGTGGGCATCACATACGTTTTGTGGATGAAAGCCATGAACCTGAGTACCAACAATGCAAAAATCGGGAACCTTGTGTTTTTTGCGCCATTTCTTTCGCTTGTATTTATTCATTTTATATTGAAAGAAACGATTTACATCACTACTTTTATCGGGTTGATTTTTATTGTTGGAGGCGTGCTTTTGCAGCAAATAAGAAAGAGAAAGAGTGATTGATGGAGATTAATTGAGATTGATTTTAAATAACCAATCACAACCAATCACAATTAATCACCACCAGTCTCAAACAATCACCAACATTCTTAATTAGTATTTAAAAGTCACTATTTTTATTGAATGGAAAAACCACTTCGTATATTGGGAATCGACCCCGGCACAACCGTTGCAGGATATGGCTTGGTTGAAATCCGCGATAAAGTCCCGGTAATATTAAACATGGGAACCATCATTCCCGGTAAATTAGCTGACCATTACGAAAGATTAAATTACCTGCACGAACGGGCGATGCATTTGGTAAAGGAATACCGGCCTGATGTGATGGCACTCGAAGCGCCGTTTTATGGTAAAAATGTGCAGTCGATGTTAAAGCTGGGCCGCGGACAGGGTGTAATTATGGCTGCAGCGCTGATGTATGGCGTGCCCATTTTTGAATATGCTCCGTTGCTGGTGAAACAGGCAATTACCGGAATGGGGCGAGCTTCAAAAGAGCAGGTGGCCTATTTTCTGCAAAAAGTGTATCATTTAAATGATATTGAAAAAAGTCTCGATGCCACCGATGCCGTAGCCGTTGCTATTTGCCATTTTATTCAGATTGGCAAACCTGAAAAGTCAAAGGAATATAAAAACTGGGGCGATTTTATAAAGAAGAACCCGGGAAAAGTGAAATAAACTTGTTTAATTTGTAATGCTTTCTTTGCCAGTATTTGTAGTGATTTTTATTTTAAAAGCGTTGCAGTATTCGGTGAAAATGAAATAATTTATTGAGAACTTTTATTAGATATAAAACGTTTTTTGAAGAAGCGGTGTACACATCTCCAACTTTTAGATAAGGTGACGCTTTAGCATGAAGACCGGAGGGTACACCGCTTTAATATAATAATTACATCTACACAGATGTAAAGCTTTCAAATTAATCTTAATTATGTTATTATTAGACGTCCGGGCACGAAATTATTAAAATAAATCTTAATAATTAGCTCAATACAGAGAAACAATTAAAAAATATTTCTGCGGCTTATTAACATGTGTGCTAAATAAATCTGTTAATTAAAGAAAATGAGAGTATTAATGATAAATGAATTACAACATGCAAAAAAAATATACCATAATTTAAATTGTTTCTATATCTTCATGGTTAATCAAACTTATCAAAATGAAACGACGTACCTTTTTTAAAACTACTGCATTAAGTGGTTCAGTTATTACTCTGGCCGGAGTAGCCGCCTGTACTTCGCAAAAACCGATTGAATCTTCAAAACCCGACTTCACAATTTTCGAACTTAATGAGACAACAATTGATGAATTGCAACAGAATCTGGCTACGGGCGAAATTACTGCCGAAAGCATCTGTCAAAAATATCTGGACCGCATTAAACTGGTTGACCCGTTGTTAAAATCGGTTATCGAAATCAATCCCGATGCTTTGGAAATTGCCCGGAAACTTGATGAAGAAAGAGAAGCAGGAAAAGTGCGCGGGCCGTTGCATGGTATCCCGGTTTTAATAAAGGACAATATCGACACATTTGATAAAATGCAAACCACTGCCGGGTCGCTGGCATTGGAAGGAAACATCGCCAACATCGATGCTTTTATTGTAAAAAAACTGCGCGATGCCGGGGCTGTTTTATTGGGAAAAACCAACCTGAGTGAGTGGGCCAATTTTCGTTCAACCAATTCGTCGAGTGGCTGGAGCGGGCGCGGCGGACAGGTGCGAAACCCATTTTGTTTGGATCGCAGTCCATGCGGATCCAGTTCGGGAACAGGGGCAGCGGTTTCGGCGAATTTGTGTGCCATCGGAATTGGCACAGAAACCAACGGGTCGATTGTTTGTCCATCGGGAATTAACGGGATTGTGGGTATAAAACCTACACTTGGACTTTGGAGCCGCAGGGGAATTATTCCAATAGCACACAGTCAGGACACCGCCGGACCAATGGCGCGAACGGTAAAAGATGCAGCTGTTTTGTTGGGTACTATTGCGGCTTTCGACCCAACTGATGCAGAAACGCATATCGAAAGGAGTGAAATATTAAACGACTATACCCAATTTCTTGATGCAAACGGATTAGCAGGGAAACGGATTGGAATCATCACTGAAATGACAGGTTTCAATACAAAAGTTGACGAGTTGTTTAAACAGACTGTGGAAGTTTTAAAAGACAAAGGCGTTGAAATTGTTGAAGGTTTGAATTTCGAAAACCTCCGGAAAGCTGATGAATTATCGTATCAGGTATTGCTTTACGAATTTAAAGCCGATCTGAACAAATACCTTGAAGAACATCCTGATGCACCTGTAAAATCAATGGCTGAAATCATTGAATTCAATAAAAAGAACAGCGACAGGGAAATGCCGTGGTTCGGTCAGGAGATTTTTGAAATGGCACAGGCAAAAGGTGATTTGAGTACGGATGAATACCTGAAAGCGCTGGCAGATTCGAAACGTTTTATCGGGAAAGAGGGCATCGATGCTGTGATGGATAAACACAAACTTGATGCGTTGATTGCGCCAACAAACGGTCCGGCTTGGACGATTGACTGGGTTAATGGCGACCACTACTCAGGCGGAAGTTCATCGCCGGCAGCAATTTCGGGTTACCCAAGTATTACGGTTCCCATGGGATTTGTACACGAATTGCCGGTTGGGATTTCATTCTTTGGCAAAGCCTGGAGCGAACCAACATTGTTAAAAATTGCCTATGCATACGAACAGGCCACCAAACACCGCAAAGCGCCGGGTTTTTTGGAAACGTTGGAGAATGCATGATTGCTGTTGAGAAATCTCTTTTCTTAAAATACAAATTTCTCTTCGCACACTCGTCGAAATGACAATGTCAGATTATCTTTGCACAAAATTGAATTAAATGAAAGATCGCCTTTTTGGAAAAACATTGCCCGAAATTCAATCCCTTGTTCTGGAACTGGGATTGCCGAAATTCACGGCAAAGCAAATTACCGACTGGCTCTACAAAAAACCGGTTTCGTCGATTGACGAAATGACCAATCTTTCGAAAAAAGCACGTGAAATTCTCGCCGAAAAATATGAATTTGGATTGACTGTTTACACAAAAGTTCAGGAAAGTACAGATGGTACAAAAAAGTACCTTTTTCCAACGGGTCAGAATAAATTCATTGAAACAGCCATGATTCCCGAAGGCGACCGCAGAACGGTTTGTGTGAGTTCGCAGGTAGGTTGTAAAATGGGTTGCCTGTTTTGTTTTACTGCCAAACAGGGTTTTCAGGGACAGTTGACCGCAGGCGAAATTGTAAATCAAATCCGCAGTATTGAAGAGATAAACGAGGTTTCGAACATTGTTTATATGGGCATGGGCGAACCTTTCGATAACCTTGAAGAGGTTTTGAAAAGCATCGAAATCCTGACTTCGGAATGGGGTTATGCAATGAGTCCCCGGCGGATAACGGTTTCTACCATTGGCATAATTCCCGGAATGGTATCTTTTCTTGAAAAATGCGAGGCACACCTTGCTGTGAGTTTGCACACTCCATTTCATGAAGAGCGGCAAAAACTAATGCCGGTGCAGGTTGCTTACCCGATAGAAGAAGTGATAAATGAAATAAAAAGCTGGGATTTTGGCCGTCAGCGCCGTGTTTCGTTCGAATATATATTGTTCGATGGATTAAATGATACACCGGTTCATGTGAAGGAACTTGTAAGGATTTTGGATGGTTTGAAATGTCGGATCAACCTGATTCGTTTTCACCCGGTACCGGGCACTCCACTGAAAAGTCCCGACGAAAAGACCATTCTGAATTTTAAAGAAAAACTCAATCAAAAAGGGATTTTAACAACGATTCGCGCTTCCCGGGGGCAGGATATTTATGCAGCCTGTGGATTGCTATCGACAAAGGAATTGATGAATACCCCTCCCAACTTTCCCAAAGGGGAGGAATGAAAACCGAAAAGTTTAATTGTTTTGTTTAATTTTCTGACTTGTTATTTCATCTTCGATATTCCTTTTTTTAATCATTCATCAGAATAAGGTTCCCGAAAAAAATTGAGATTTGAGATTTTGATTTTTGGAATTTCACACCATCATCATCTTCTCAATATAAATATCCTGAAAATTAGGGTCGGCTTCAAGATTGACATGCGATGTTTTTCTTAATATGTCATTAATGGAATCTTCGTTTTCGAATAAAAATATTTTTGCCCCGATAAGCGCTGTGTTGCCCAGTTTTACAATTTTTTCAGTTTCACATTCGATAAGTCCAGTGCGGATTACATTGTCAATATTCAGAAAATTTCCAAAGCCACCGGCGATAAAAACCTGATCGATTTCGGAATAGGAAATTTTTAAATGGTTCAACAAAATTTGAATTCCGGTAGCAATTGCTGCTTTTGCAAGTTGGAATTCCCGGATATCCTGCTGTGTGATATATATTCCTGTTTCCAGTTTTACTTTTTCTTCACCTGAATTAAATTCGCCAAACATCCCGATTTGCTCCTGTTCAATTAAAACAGACAGTATATCTACAAGCCCGCTGCCACAAATTCCTTTTGCTTTAACGTTGCCAATTACATGATTTATGAATTCACCTTTTTCAAATCTGACAGATGAAATGGCGCCGGTAGTTGCCCGCATTCCCTGACTGATTTTAGCTCCTTCGAATGCAGGACCTGCAGCTGTTGAAGCACAGATAATTTTATTGCGGTTGCCAACCACAATTTCGCCGTTGGTTCCCAGATCAATTAAAACCGAATATTTTTCGTTTTCTGCCATTTTCGTTGCGGCAATTCCGGCTAAAATATCGCTGCCTACAAAACTTCCGATTGACGGGTAAAAACATATTTCTGTTTTATCGGGTAACTCCCATTTGATTTCCGCAGGAGTAAATTTCTGAGTTCCTAAATTTGGCGAATGAAACGGGTAAAACGAAAGCGAATTTACGGTCAAACCAGAAAAAATATGGTGCATAACTGTATTGCCAACCAGTGCCACTTTCGAAACATTGACCGGATGTTTTTCGAGAATTTGATGAATCATTTCTCCGATTTTCGATCGAACAAGATTTTGCAATTCCTCGAAATTTCCATCGAGGCAACTTTGAATACGCGAAATGAGATCGCCGCCAAATCGTACCTGCGGATTTAAATCTGAAGCTGAATCTAAAACATGCCCGTTTTCGAGATTTACCAATTGCACAACAACCGTGGTTGTTCCTAAATCGACAGCAATGCCAAACCCGCTTTGCGGTTTGAATTCGAAGGTGGTGCTGTCGGCCAGAATTATATTTTCGAACTGCGAAATTTCCAGTGTGATGTCCGATTCAACGTAACAAAAGCAGGCCAGCCGCCAGTTTTTGGCAAGTTTTAATTTTTCGAGTTTTTGTTTCTGAATTTGGTCAACTTTTAATTTACCTTCCAATAGTTTTACCTTGCAACTGCCGCAGGTTCCTTTTCCGCCACACGGAAATTCTACTCCAAATTCGTGTAAAACATCTTTTAAAGGAGTACCTGTGTTTACCTTTAATGTTTTATTGAGTGGCTGTAGTTTTATTGTTATTGTTTCGTGCATCAGAAAAAGTAAATCAGGTAAGTTTAGTTGCCGAATTTAGCTAAAACAGATAAACTTCTATAAAATTGGCAGGAATTCTGTTAAAAAAAGAAACTTAAAAAATTGGGCAACTTGTTAAACAATCGAATTGGTTTCAGTATCGGGAAATACCAGCCATGGTTTAAAAGTTTTTGCTTCCTCAAAATCCATAAGTGCATACGAAATAATAATAACAACATCTCCTACAACCACTTTTCGTGCAGCCGGCCCGTTTAAACAAATGGTACCCGATCCACGATCGCCCTTAATTACGTATGTTTCCAAACGTTCACCATTGTTGATATTTACAACTTGTACTTTTTCATTTTCAATCAGGTTGGCGGCATCCATCAAATCCTGGTCAATCGTAATGCTTCCAACATATTGCAGATTGGCTTCTGTAACAGTTACCTTATGAATTTTCGATTTACAAACTTCAATTTGCATTGCTTAAAATTTTAATTAAAAACAATATTGTCAATTAATCTGACTTTTCCACAAAAAACCGCAATACAACCTACTTTGGTACAATCTACTTCCCAGTTTTTTACGGGTTGTAATTGCTGGCTATCTACAATTTCAAAATATTCAACAGTTAAAAAAGGGTTTTTGTTGATGGTTTCAACCACCCAACTTTCAAGTTCGTGTACGGATTTTTGATAACCGAGTTCCTTCGCTTTAAACAACGTTTCAGAAATTAAGGCTGCATTTTTCCTTTCTTCCAGTGTCAGTAACTCATTTCTTGAACTCATTGCCAAACCACTTTCTTCGCGCACAATCGGGCATGCAATTATTTCAATGTCAAGTCTTAACTGTCTGACCATCTCATTTATAATTGCCAGTTGCTGAAAGTCTTTTAACCCAAAATAAGCTTTGTCGGGTTTTACAAAATCAAAAAGTTTACTCACCACTTGTGCAACACCATTAAAATGGCCGGGTCGGTGTTTCCCTTCCATCACAGTTTCCAGCGGCCCAAAATTAAATTTTCTAATATCCGGCTCAGGGTACACTTCGTTTGCCGATGGAGCAAAAATAATTTGGCATCCTGTTTTTTCCAACAATTTTAAATCAGATTCAAGGGTTCGTGGGTATCGATCCAAATCGTTTTTATCGTTAAACTGAGTTGGATTTACAAAAATACTTACCACTACAATCTGATTTTCGGAAACCGCCTGATTTACAAGTGAAATATGCCCTGCATGTAGCGCCCCCATTGTAGGAACAAACCCAATTTTTCCGGTTTTTTTTAACCCGTTTAACTTATTTTGCAGCTCTGTTATTGTTTCAACCAGGAACATACCTTTAATTTTGAGGTGCAAAGTAAATAAAATAAATTTGCAAAATGCTCGGTTAAAGATTTACCAAATCAGACATTTAACCTGCATAACTTCCTTAAATTGAATATTCACGATATTTTTATTACCTTTGCAGCCTGTTATAAACTGCGTTCATCGGAGAATGGAAAAGAAAAAGATCCTTTATATTTCACAAGAGATAATTCCCTACTTACCTGAAAGCGAAATGTCGGAAATTTCAAGGTATTTACCACAAGGAATTCAGGAGAGGGGAAGAGAAATCAGAACTTTTATGCCTCGATACGGTTGCGTTAATGAAAGACGTAATCAGCTTCACGAAGTAATTCGCCTTTCGGGGATGAATCTGGTGATAAACGATACTGATCACCCTTTGATTATAAAGGTAGCATCGATTCAGGCTGCGCGCATGCAGGTTTATTTTATCGATAACGAAGATTATTTTCAAAGAAAATGTGTGTTGACTGACGAACACGGGAAAGAGTTTGCCGACAATGATGAACGTGCCGTGTTTTTTGCCCGGGGTGTATTGGAAACGGTTATTAAATTAAGGTGGGCACCCGACATTATTCACTGTCATGGCTGGCTTACTTCACTTGTTCCGTTGTATATAAAAAAGTACTATTATAACAATCCGCTTTTTAGAAACTCAAAACTGGTTTATTCGGTTTACAACGACGATTTTGAAAACACGTTAAACCCTAAATTCAGCCAGAAACTTCTTTTGGAAGGTGTTGACAAAGATGATGTTAAAGTAATTAATGATCCTACTTTTGCTAATGTCAGCAAGTTGGCTATTAATTTTTCTGATGCAGTTATAAAAGGTACCGAAAAGATAAATCCGGAAGTCGAAAAATACATTCATTCCACAAACAAATTGTATCTCGAGTATCAATCTAAAGAAACTTATGTTGACGCATATAACGAGTTTTACAATAAGGTATTCTAAATCCCGGGATTGTTAAAAAATCAAATTATACTTTAAAAGATCAAAAATTGATTTCATTCAAAAATGGGTAATCGATGTATTTTTAATACGTTTGTGTAATTTTTTCGGAAAACAATTTTAGAGTGGCAAATTATTAAATCAGAAAATTAGTGAAAAGCAATTATAAATTTTATTTTTTAGCTGTTATAGCGCTGATAATGATAGCTTTTATCAGTTGCGAAGAACAAAGTAGTATTGGAGTTGAAGTACTTCCGGCAGGTGATTTAATTACAATCAGAAGTTCTGTACAGGACATTAATTCATTTACCCATTCAGAAGATTCAATCAGAACCGACGAGGCTTCTTCCAGTTTGTTAGGAAGTTTTACCGATTCACTTTTTGGAAATACAACAATTGATTTTGCTGCTCAATTCAGGCTCTATGAGTTTCCAGAATTTGGCACAAATGCAGAAGCCGACTCGGTAAAATTATACCTTTATTATCGCATAGTTTACGGAGATACCATAACAAAGCAAAAATTCAGGGTTTACGAACTTGAATCATCGCTCGATGTTGATAGCAGGTACACACAGGATATTGATTTAAAATCAATGGCTTCGTCTGATGCTATTGGCGAATTGGAGTACAGGCCAAGAGTTAAACTCGATTCCACCTCAAAAGATACTTTTTACCAGTTAATCAACATTCCCATTGATGTTTCGCTTGGTGAAAAACTGATCAATGCTGATTCAATGCAGATGATTAATAATGATGTTTTTCTTGAATATTTTAAAGGTTTATATATTGAAACTGAAAAGCAAACCAGTAAAGGCGGAGCTATTTTGTCGCTCGAAGCGGTTCAACAGGGCAGTTTCAATGGTTCGGCTTTGGTATTGTTTTATCATAACGATTCAGTAAAAAGCAAACTTGACGCAACCAAAGACTCTGCTTTACTTATGCCATATATTATTTCCAGTTATAGCGCCAGGGTAAACCACATGGAACACGATTATTCAGGTACACCGTTTTTTGGAAATTTAAATTCAGAGACAAATCAGGATTCCCTTATTTTTGTTCAGGCGACCGGTGGGCTGAAATCGCGAATAATTATTGATAATCTTTCTTCATGGGCCGATTCAACAAATACAGCTATTAACAAGGCAGAATTAATTTTTCAGATCGATACAATCGCTACTCAGATTCATAAGTTTCCTCCGCCATCGCAAATGTTGTTTACGGTGGTTGACTCGGTTGGTAAAGAGTTTTTACCCAAAGATTATGTTTTTAGTCCAACATTTTATGGTGGTAGTTTACAGAAAGATTACACTTATCATTTTAACATTACACAACATCTGCAGGAGATTATTGATGGAAATACCGGAAATTATGGATTTTACCTTACCCCGGCTCGAAAAAATGATCAGGCCAACCGGGTTATTTTAAAAGGGAGTACCAGTAAAACAGGTATCAAATTAATAATTTCATATTCGAAATATACCAGGTAATTAATGTTCTGTTTTAAAGCTAACTTTCTGAATAATTTAATTTCAAGAGTATTAGCAAAATATACAATAAAAAAGAGGCTGTCGAATTAACTTCCGACAGCCTCTTTTCGTTGATCCAAATCAGGGTTTATTTTGTTTTTATTCTGATGGTTGTTTTATCATTTTTCTTTTCAGGTTTTTTGATTTCAACACTTTCAATTTTCCCTTTATCAAGTTCCTTAATTTCTATGGCTTTTACCTTTTTACCGTCAATGTAGTAAACCGTGTTTGTATCACCGGGGTAATTAAGGAATATTGGTTCCCGGCCATATTTTTCCGCTATTTCGCGGTATTTTTCGGCCATTAACATTTGTTTTTCAGCCGATGCACGTGTTTGATCTTCAATTGCTGCACGTTGTTCGTCAGTAATAAAACTTTGCCGTTCGAACATTTCACGTTGGCGGGCAGCCAATTCTTCAATTCTTTCCGGGAAAACGGCACCACCAGCTAATCCATAAGCCCATGAATTGTTATTGTCGATTTTGTACAGGTTCTCCAATCCTTTTAAATTCATGGCTTTACTAAGTTCTGCAACAGTTTTTAAATCAATATCTCCCTGCAATTCCACCAGATTTGTAGCTGAAGTTGAATTGGTAATTAACGCCAGCGATACAATCTTTTCCTGGTTTTTCATTAAATAAACTTTTACATCTTCGCCCAGTCTTTTTTCAGTTTTAAAAAGTGTGTATCCATTTTTGCGGTAATGTTCCAAAATGGATTCATGCATCACATTTTTGTTTTCGGTATTTACCTTTGTATCACCGGCAATTAAAGGTTCAGTAAAAAATTTGCTTTGCGAAATAACTGTAATGTAATCCAGCTTTTTCAATGCATCAAAAACAGGCGACGTTTCATCCAGATTTTTTTTCTTAATGTATAAATCAAACATGTCGCTGGTTAACATGCTGGCGCTAAATCCTTCCTGATCAGCATATTTCGAAGTCAGTTCGTCAAAAAGGTTTTTGGTTTGTTGTGCTGTTGCCGGTAATGTAATAATAACCACCAGCAAAAAAAGAATAATTTGTTTCATGGCATAAAGTATTTAATTAATAATTATTTCAACGTTGTCATCAACCCAAAGAACAAACATTTCTTCCTGCTCAACGGGTTGAATACTTTCAGAGACCTGGAAAAGAGCTTGTTCCATCACAAAAAAGTTATTTTCAATTCTGGCTTTTTCCTTTGCCTGAAAATTGAGATAAATACCAAGAATAACAGCAATTACAGCGGCCGAAGAAATGATACTGTACAACCTGATTTTTCGGTTTTTTGTTTTGTTTTGATGTTCTGTTAGCTGAGCAAAAACCGAAGCTTCCAGGTCATCTGGTACAAAACTTTCTTTTTGAAAATAGCCAAAAATATCTTTCTCTGCCGAGTCGTTTTCTGATTCCTGAAAATGTGCTTTCAATTCCTGTTCTTCCTCGGGAGTAGTTTCTCCCTTGTAATATTTATCTAAAAGTTCTTCCTGATTCATCATAGTCGTAAATTTTTTCTACTTCCTGTTTCACTTTCAATCTTGCTCTCGATAAAATAACCCGGATATGAGTGATTTCAAAACCGGTCATTTCTTTAATTTCCTCGAACGAAAACCCATCAATATCACGCAACTGTATTACTGTTTTGTAGTTTTCAGGTAATTTTTCAATTGCCATGTGCACATATTCATGTTTCTCACGTTTTTCAAGGTCAATCCCATTCTCTTCAATATTTAAAATTTTGTATTGTTCTTTTTCATTCAAAACCAACGGACGTTTCTTTTTAAGTAAGTCGAAACTGTAATTTTTTGCCGTAGTAATTATATATGCCGATAAGTTGGTGCATTTGTTTAAATCAGTTCTTTTATTCCAAAGTTTCATCATCAACTCCTGCAACGCATCGCGGGTTTCTTCCTCGTTTTTTAATATCCTGAATATCATCGGATACAGTTTAACCGAGTACGGAATTACCTTATTTTTAAACTCTTCAGTTGTCATTCGATACAATTGACGATTACCTTTCAAATTTATAACAATCAGGTTTGAATTATTATAAAATAACTTACCTGGCTGAAGTTGAAAATTCATGGTTCCTGTTTCACAGAAATCTTTATTTTTACAGCTTTTTTATTAAAATGACAATTACGCAATTCATCACTTTTCTTTTGATTGGCATTGGATTAAGTTTCGATTCTTTTGCTGTTTCTGTATCATGTGGTTTAATGAAGCAGGAAATAAAATTTAAACAAGCTACTTTGGTTGCCGGATCGCTGGCGTTTTTCCAGGCATTTTTCCCTATTATCGGTTGGTTTTTGGGAACAAAAATCAATAGTTTAATAGCATCCGTCGATCACTGGATTGCGTTTGGTTTGCTCGCTGCAATCGGAATAAAAATGATAATAGAAGGTGTGAAACCAGAAGGAATTTTAAAAAAGTTTAATCCATTCGATTTAAGGGTTTTAATTGGACTTTCGGTTGCAACCAGCATCGATGCACTGGTTGTTGGACTAAGTTTTGGTTTTTTGGATGCGCCAATTCTTTTTCCGGTAGTTGTAATAGGAGGAGTTACTTTTATTGCGTCGATGCTGGGAATGCTGTTTGGAAAGAATGTACCGGCAAAAAGAAGCCATCAATCCATTATTTTGGGAGGCATAATTTTAACAATTATGGGTGTTAAAATTCTGGCAGAACATTTTTGGTTTTAAAATCAGATAATTCAATCGGCTAATTCAATAATTTTTAAGGTAACATCGTATTCGTCAAGTTTAATTGTTTTTGTTGAAATCGGATAGGGCGAAACATCTATTAATTTAAACGAATAATTTCCAACTGTATCAACCGGATTATCATATGTACTTAAGGTAATTGTTCCTGAAAACGGACTTTCAACCTGAATTTTAACATCGGCTTTCCCCTCCCAAATGCAAACAACATCGCTTGGGCAGCGCGAATCGTTAATTTCAGTTATCTTGAATTGAACCAAATTATCTGTTGAATGATATTCTCCGTTGATTTTAAAATCATTTTCCAATCCAAAACTGAATGAATCAGGAACAGGTTCATTGTCACATGAAATGAACGAAATGAATATAAAGGCTAAGAAAAAATATAATGTTTTCATGACTAAAATTTTGTATTAGATGCATAAATGTACTGAATAGTTGCGTGATTGGTTAAATTTGCAACTATTAGATGCTTGAATAATGAAGATTGGCAACATTGAATTAAAGGGAATTCCGCTGTTTTTAGCACCGATGGAAGATGTTACATACAAGTCTTTTCGTTGGATGTGCAAGAAATTTGGTGCAGATGTAATGTACACCGAATTTGTTTCTTCTGAAGCGCTTGTCCGCGACATTAAAAAGACAAAAGACAAAATGATTCTTTTTGATTTCGATCGGCCGGTTGCCATTCAGATTTACGGTCATAATGTCGACTCAATGGTACGTGCTGCGCAGGTTGCAGAAGAGTCTAATCCCGATTTTATTGATATAAATTTTGGTTGCCCCATGAAAAAGATCATACGCCACGGGGCTGGTGCAGCCATGTTGCAGGATTTACCAAAAATGCAGCAAATGGCAGCCGAAATTGTAAAAGCCGTTAACATTCCGGTAACTGCCAAAACCCGGCTTGGCTGGACAGAAAGTGATACTCCAGTAATAGAAGTTGCCGAACGACTGCAGGATGCCGGAATTGCAGCTTTGGCCATTCACGGGCGCACCCGCGACCAGTTATATACGGGTAAAGCGGACTGGACTTTAATTGGTGAAGTAAAAAACAATACTAAAATACAAATCCCGATTATTGGAAACGGCGATATCACAAGCGCAGAAAAAGCAAAATATTTATTGGACCAAACGGGAGTTGATGCTCTGATGATTGGTCGCGGCGCAATTGGCAGGCCGTGGTTATTCAGGGAGGTAAAACATTATCTTGAAACCGGAGAACAGCTCCCTTCTCCAAACGTAGCCGAAGTGGTTGAAATTTTGAAAGAACAAATTCGTTTAAACCTCGAATGGAAAGAAAACGAACTTACCGGAATTTTAATGCTTCGTCGTCATTTTGCCAAATATTTTCCGGGCCTACCCAATTTCAGGGAACTGAAAATCAAATTACTACGCGCTGAAACCGGCGATGAAATATACGAAATTCTAAATGCCATCGTTGAAATTTATGGCACACATCAACTGGATTATACAGACACAAGTTTACGATGATGAACGATGAATTCTCAAAATATTACTCCGAAAAATCGCTTTGGGAAAAGATAAAGAAATTCTCGAAAGCTGCAGGAACTAAGGTAATTTATGCAGTTCTGCTGCTGTATTACGCAATGAAAGACAGCAATGTAAGTTTAAAAACAAAACTTTTTATTGCTGCATCACTGGGTTATTTTATTTTACCAACCGATGCCATTTTCGATTTAACACCGATAATTGGTTATTCCGATGATCTTGGCGTTTTACTGTTTGCCTTAAAACAAATTTCATCGGCTATTACAACTGAGGTAAAAGAAAATGCGCGAAAGAAAATTGCAGAATGGTTTAGCGAGATCGATGAAAAAGAAATTGGCGAACTGGAGGAGAAAATATTTTAGCCATTTAAATCAGCATTATGTTTGAATTCGATTTATCGGTTGTACAGTGGCTTTTACTGGTGTTGTGTGCGTTATTTGTTGGCATGTCGAAAGTCGGAATTGCGGGTATTTCAATGTTTTACATTCCAGTTCTGGCGCTGATTTTTGGTGGAAAAACATCGACCGGAGTTCTATTGCCAATGTTAATGATGGCCGATATTTTTGGGGTGGCATATTATCATCGCCATGCCGAATGGAAGTACCTGGCAAAATTGCTCCCGTGGGCATTTGTGGGAATAGGAATCGGACTCTGGGTAGGTAAAGTTATAAATGATGAGTGGTTCAAAAATATTATTGCTGTTTTGGTTTTTGCCGGTGTTGGAATCATGCTTTGGAGAGAAAGGCAAAAGAGAACAGATTTATTTCCGCACTCGTGGTGGTTCGCTGCCGTAATGGGAGTTTTGGGTGGTTTTGCCACGATGATTGGGAATGTGGCAGGACCAATTTTTGCCATTTACATGCTTGCAATGAATCTTCCGAAAAATGCATTTATCGGAACAGGGGCGTGGTTTTTTCTAATCGTCAATTTTTTCAAGTTTCCACTGCAGGTGTGGGTTTGGAATAATATCGAATGGAAAACAATTATGATAGACCTAATAATGTTGCCGGCAATTGCAGCTGGCGCATTTCTGGGAATTTGGATTGTGCGGAAAATACCCGATAAAACTTACCGCATTTTTATTGTGATTGTTACCGTATTATCGGCATTTTTATTATTAATATAAACTATGGAAAAACTGGTAAATTATTTTCAGGGAAAGAAAGTAAAATCGATCCTTGATGTTGGAACAGGAGGTGGCGATTTTATTGCAGTTTTAAGGGAAGTATTTCCTGAAACTCAAATTACGGGAGTTGATCCCGATTCGGAATCATTGAAGGAAGCAACAAAAAAGTATCTTGATGTTTCATTTACTGAAATGAGTGCTGAAAAACTGGAGTTTGCGGATAATTCATTCGATGTGGCAAGTATTTCAATGGCGTTGCATCACCTGCCCGACATTCAAACTGCATTAAAGGAAATGAAGCGCGTTGTAAAACCTAATGGATGGATTATTGTGAATGAACTTTTCAGCAACAACCTGAATCAGGCGCAGGAAGTGCACAAAATGTTTCATCATTTCCGCAGTAAAATAGATAGGTTAACCGGAATAAATCACAATGAAACCTTTGAAAAGGAAGAAATTTTAAAAATGATAAAACAATCCGGGATTCAAATTCAGCTTTTTTTTGAGAATAATACAGAAACAAATTTAATTGCCGGCGAAGGTGAATTGGAAAACCGAATTGACAAAATGAAACAGCACCTTGACAAAATTAAAGACCTGCCTGAATACGAAATTTTTAAACCTCAAATTGAAGAGTTTCGTAAAAGAGCTTTGAAATATGGTTTTCAACCTGCTACAAGAGTTGTGGTGGTTGGAAAAGTTGAATAAAAAAATAACCGTTCTTTTGAAATGAAGAACGGTTACTTTTTTTGATTGCACAAAACAGCTAAACTGTTTTAGTTTAAGATCTCTTTAATTTTCCAGCTTTTTACCTGTAATTTTCTGATTTGATTTCCTTCAATCAGGTAGGTATAAACACCTACCCTAACGTTCCAAATAGGACCTCGTTTTTTAGTTAAAAAATCGTTTTGGTTAACTTTTCTGTTCATTGTTTTCTTTAATAATTGTTTCTCTGATTTTTAAAACCACAAGGTATAAAAATCGAATTGATTAATCCTTACATTTTCCGCCAAATAACGATTTTTATGGATAAACGTCAGATATTTGAGACAAAAGAAAAAATTCTTGTAAAATATGGGCTACATTCCGGTTTTTATGGTGTAGCCTCTAGATTCAATAGCTTTTTCAATTTTGGCCAGTTCTACTTTCGAACCATCGTATGAAACCACTGCCGTTGAATCATTCAAACTCACAGTTACCGATACAATTCCTTCAAGTTCTTTTACTCCCTTTTCTACAGATGCAACACAATTATCACAATGCATACCACTGATATTTATCGTTGATTCAACAATCTGAACCGATTCAGGAGCAGTTTTTTCATCCTGTTTGTTTTTATTCACCGAATTACACGATACAAAGGCCAATACAATGAAAAGAATAAATAATTTTTTCATATTAAAATTTTTAAAATTAACGTTCATATATTTTTCAGCAAAGTAAACTCTTTTCCAGCGAATTGGAACAAAATAACTGACAAAATAGATTTTCAATCAGAATTAAACCGATGTACTTGAAAATATATTATAAAACAAAAAAGAGGCTGTCTAAAAAGAGTTCAGTCTCTTTTTTTGTTTGTAAATATTTCATTTAACATTGATGTAAATCGTTTATATTTAGTATATTAACGTCATAAAGATAAACGGATTCAAAAATGTCGAAACCAGTTTTCAA